>PLYX01000058.1 GCA_003151895.1 Solirubrobacterales bacterium | reverse complement strand
GCGGGCGCGGGGCGCGGCGCTCAAGCAGCGCGGCGAAGGAGCGCATCAGCGCCGCGCGGCACCGCACGCCCGCCGGCCCGGCGGCGAACACCTCCACGAACGCCACGCGCGCGAACACCGGGTCCTCGGCGACCTCGCGCAGCAGGCAGCCGACCGCCCGGCACACCGCCGCCGGCCAGTCACTCGCACCTTGCGCATCACGCAACGCGCGCGCCAGCGCTTGAGCGCTCAGCAGCTCCAACGAGGCCAGGAAGCATTGCTCGACGCTGTCGAACTCCCGCGAGAACGCCTCCCACTCCACGCCGGCCAGCTCGGCGACCTGGCCGCTGGTGAGCGTCTCATAGCCGCCCGCGGCGGCGATCTGCGCCGCCGCGCGCAGCATCCGCGTGCGCTCGTCGCCGTCGATGGGGGCCGCCCGCTCGCAGCCGTCACGGCGCGGCGCAACCTCCACGGCCGCTTGGTCGAGAAGCCGTGCGGCGGGAGAGCGGTAGCAGAGCAGCCACTCCAGCAGTTCTCGGCCGCACCCGGACATTGCCGCGGGCCGCCCATCCAGCAGGCGCCCGTACGCCACGTACCAGATCCCGTGCACGACTCCCTTCAGCAGGATCGGCGGCAGCGCCACCCCGTCAGGCGCCTGGGCGAGGCCCTGCTCGATCATCCGCGCGAAGATCGCTTCTCCGCGCTCGATCCGCGCAAGCGCCACAGATCCCGCCGCCAGCACCTCCACCAGCGCCAGCCGCGCCGGCTTCGGGCGCGCCACGACATCCTCCACAAACGCGTCGAACGAGCGGCACAAGCCCGCCAACCAGTCGCGCTCGCCCTGAGCGCCGCCGCCGCCGACAGCGCCCCCGATCTTCTCCCGGTAGGCGGAGGAGATCCGCTCCACGGCCCGCTCCACGACCAGGTCGTAGGTGGCCAGGAAGCACTCCTGTCTACTGTCGAAGTGCTTGTACAGGGTCTTCTTCGAGACGCCGGCGAGCGACGTCACCTCGTTCACCGTCGCCGCCGTGTAGCCGTGGGCGGCGACCGCCTCGACCATCGCGCCGTGCAGCCGCGCGCGCTGATGCGCTGAGACCTGCTCGCGCGAGGCGTTGCGGCGCGCGAGCAGCTGCGGGTACAGCGGCGCCGGCGCCGATCCGCCCGTAGCGCGCCTTGATCGCGCCGCGCCGCCCGGCGCGATCCTGGGCCGCTCCTGCCTCGGAGCCACCGCCCGCGCGTTCATCAAACCCTCTCCCCGGCGAACGTCAACACGATTGAGCTGTAGAACATAACACGGTTAGGCTGCAACCTGCCGGACCGTGCCACCACGAGACCCACTGCTCGTCGGCCTCGGCGCGGCGATCCGAGCGCTGCGCTTCGAGCGCGGCGAGATCTCCCAGGAGCAACTCGGGCTCGACAGCGGCGTCCACCGCAACTACATCGGCGGGATCGAGCGGGGCGAGCGCAAACCGACACTCACCACCATCGCCAAGCTCGCGCTGACCCTCGGCGTGGCGCCCTCGGAGCTGATCGCCAGGGCCGAGCGGGAGGCCGAGCGCCGCGGCGCGTCGTGGCCGGCTCCGGCGCAGCACGAGGACTCACAGCATCCAGGCTGACCGAGGCGCTCGAGATGACCAAGTTCGCCCGGGCGGCCGGCACCTCGGCGTCGCGGCTGTCGGACTACGAGAACGCGAAGGTCTCCCCCACGACCGACGTGCTCGGCCGGCTCAGCCACGTTCAGAGGAGCCGGTGCCCGAAGGCTGTGTGCTAAGCTGTGGCCATGCGTCTGCACATAAGCTTGGACGACGAGCTCATCGAGCAGCTGGACCGGCGCGTGGGAGCGCGGCGGCGCAGCGCGTTCATCTCCGAGACAGTTCGCCACGCCCTCGAGGACGAGCGTCGCTGGGAAGACATAGAGGCAGGTCTCGGCGCGCTCGCGGGATCCGATCACGAGTGGGACCAGGACCCCGCCGGCTGGGTGACAGCGCAGCGCCATGGCGATCCGAGTCGTGTCGGCTAACGGTTGCCCCTGCTGCTCGACACGACCGTCCTGATCGACGCGCTGCGCGACCGTCCCGCCGCCGAGCGCGTGCGCAGCCTGCACGACTCGGCGCAGGCGCCGTGGATATGCGCCGTCAACGTCGAGGAGGTGCTTCGCGGCACACGCGAGGAGGAGGAGCCGATCGTGGTGCGCTTCCTGGGAGGGATGCGGCTGGCGCCGCTCGGTCGATCGGAGGGCAGGCGCGCCGGCCGCTGGCGCCGAGAATACGCACACAAGGGCGTCACCCTCAGCCAGGCCGACTGCCTGATCGCCGCCGCGGCCGTCGGGGTCGGCGCACGCTTGGCGACGGGCAACCCCAAACACTTCCCGATGGAAGAGCTCGACATCGAACACTGGCCAGTCGGAGAATGACGGGCACAAGCGGTCGGGTCGAGTCCGAACACGGCAGCGATCCGCGCGCGCTACGACCACACACCCTCACTGAAAACCCCCGTATCTGCCGGGGACTTCGTCAAAAGCGGCGGACGGGCCTCGAACCCGCGACCTCAAGCTTGGAGCACTTGAGGCCCGACCTCTCACGAGTCACCGAAGTCATCGAGAAGGCAAGGCCATCGCCAGCGGCGTCAAGGTCGCGCGCAGTGGCATCCAGAACATCGAGGGCATCTACCAGGCCCCAAGGCAGCCGAACCCGCCAACGGATTCTCCGTCGAACCCTCGGCCCGCCTCACGACCTGGCGTGCCAGCAGAGCCGGCGCACGCGCCGATGACGGCGTCACGATGAGGCAATGCCCTTCAGGAGCGGCACGTAGCGCCGTCGAACAATACTCACGACCTCCGCAGGCGTGTACGGGTTCTGCAGGAAGGCCACGCGATTCACAGCCTGAGACGGGATCGGGCCAGGGTTCTCGAGATCTCGGATGAGGTCCTCGAGGCACGAGAAGCGCTCGTAGTTGTCGGGCTGCAGCTTGGACATGTTCTCGAGCTTGTCCGCGGTGAGATTTCGGAGGAGTCTCGGATCGACGCGATCAGCGAGGCGATCCCCGATGAATGCGAGATCGGCGAGGTGCTTGTATTGGCCGTATGCGCACCAGCCCAGTGTCTTCTCTGCCGCGATCTCCTCAAGCCGCATGACGATCACCGACGGCGCGTCGGTATCGTCCCAGAGCCCGAGCTCGTACGGGTCCGTGAGCGGTCGCTCCTCGCCGTCCTCGAACACGCCATAACCCGCCAGGTCAACCTTGAACCTGCGGTCTTCCTCGGTGAGCGCCACCGTGAGCCAGAGTGGTTCGAACTCGACTGGGTCGGACTTCCACACGCTTCCCTGGTCAGAGGTGGGCACTAGCGGCGCGGGCGTGAGCTCGATCTCGGCACTCGCATAACTGAGTAGCTTCGTTGTTTGCGACGGCATCGTGACGGTTCTCGTCGCGAGGTCGGCGTCGTAGATCGTGAGGCGTTGGCTCCCGTAGGTTCGCATCGCCATACGCCGGCGAGGACGCTCCGTGCGTCGAAGAAGCCCTTCTCCTTGAGGTTCAGGATCTCGACGAGGCGGGCGATGTCTCGGACGACGACCGGCAGCGGGATCCGGAGTTTGTTCGAGCGCTCTTCGATGACGTCGAGCGACGGGAAGCGGATCACTGCCGCAGCCACCCGGCGAGAGCGTGCTCAGGCACGTTCACGGCCACTCCCCATTCGCGCTCCCGCGGCCAGCTGCCCTCGCCGTACGTTGACGAGGCGTCGAGCAGAACCTTGTTGCGCTGTCCGCGCAGATCGCCGAGATGCTTTACAGCGACGTCTTGGTGACCGAGGCGCGTGAGGAGGTAGCCAACCCGTCGCGAGACGGCACCGCTCACGGCCCGAGCGTAGTCACAGACCGCATCCAGGTCGACATCGCGCTCCTGACTGCGCGCCCATGCGCCGACGATAAGCTCGATGCCGCCGCTGAGCTTCGGGCGATAGACGGTGTCGACGAGGGTGCGCTCAAGCGTCGAGCGCCAGTAGTACTCCCGTCGCGTTGCGCGGATCTTCTCCATTCCGACCCAGCGGTGAGCGCCACTGATCCGAGTCGTGAGGACGGGCCGCTGGTCGATGACGAGCCGGTTGCCCCGGAACGTTGTGTCATCCGGGAGCGCGACGTAAACCATCCAGCTGTCCTCGTCGGTCAGCCGATGCTCGATCACCGCTGAGAGGAAGCCCAGGTAATAGCGCCCGTACTCGCGGAGCGTCGCGTCCAGGAGCACGTTGAAAGGCGCGGCTTGGGCGAGGCTGTCGCCCGCCCAGGATGAGACGACATACCGACCGCTCCCCAGGGGGATTAGGACGCCCTTGCCCGCCATCCTTGAGAGAAGGCTCGACGGCGCGGGCGTGACCGACCTCAGCAGCGCGCGATCCTGCCGGGCCGAGAGCGTGGTCCGTTGTTCCTCGGCGAGCCTCCGCAGCAGCGTCGACTCCGTCTTACCCAGCGTCCTTGTCTTCGTATTTGGACCCATCGCACAATTATATCCCAAATAGTCGCGTATAGCGTGAGTATCGTGCAAAGAAACGTGCCACGATTTCTTCCCGGATGTTCGCGCCGTTTGCAAGCCTCGCGGATATTTTCGTGCGGCGCGGCGCGGCCGCGGCCGATATGATTTGAGCGAGGGTACGCGAGGGTACGACGTGGAGGGTCGACTCCTCAAGAAAAGCCAGATCGTGCGCACTTGCCGGCTCTCCCGCGACGGCGAGATCATCGATAGTGTCGTCAGCGTCGATCCCGAGCCTCCTGAGCGACCGAATCTCACGCGAAACGGTACCCGCACAGGTACCGCAGATTGGTGGCCGACTTGCCCGCTATTATCCGCGTCTGACCGGCCTTAGCTTCCCGAGTCGAGTAGCCGAAACCAGCTTGCTGGAGCCAAATCTGGCTCTGGTCCTCGTAAGCGGCGGACGGGCCTCGAACCCGCGACCTCAAGCTTGGGAAGCTTGCGCTCTACCAACTGAGCTACCACCGCGCTGGCACAGATATTACGCCGCCGGGCGTCTTCCGGCCCGTCTCAGGCCCCACCCGGTGCGCCGCCCACTCCTCGTCGCGCACCACCCTTCCTGCCGGTGAGCAAACGCCTGTCGCTCGCGGAAAGCTCGTGAGCGTGGGCCGGCGTCCGGTCGGCCTACATCTCCCCCGGCGCATCCACCCCCAGCAGGTCGAGCGCGCGAGCGATCGTTTGCCGCGAGGCCACGCACAGGGCGAGCCGCTGCGATTCGAGCGCCGGCTGGCCGATCTGTGATCGGTCGGCGCCAAGCACACGGCAGTCGCGGTAGAACGCCGTGAACTGCTGCGCCAGCTCGAGCGCATAGGTGGCTATCCGGTGTGGCGCGCGACGTGCTGCCGCTTCCCGCACCTCGCCGGGGAAGGCGAGCAGCTTCTTGATGAGCGTGCGCTCGGCGGAGTCCAGCGGCTCGCCGTCTTCGCCGACGCTCTGCAATGCCCGCTCGACACGCTCGGCGCCGGCCTTTACGAGCATCGAGGCGGTTCGCGCGTGCGCGTATTGGACGTAGTAGACAGGGTTCTCGCTCGACTGTTCGCGGGCGAGGTCGAGGTCGAGATCGATCGTTGTGTCGTGCGAGCGCGACAGCAGAAACCAGCGTGCCGCGTCCACGCCGATCTCCCGTAACAGGTCCTCGAGCGTGACGAACTCGCCGGCTCGCTTGGACATCTGTGCGCGCTCGCCGCGCCGCACGAGATGCACGAGCTGCATGATCAGCATCTCGAGGTGCTCTGAATCGCCGCCCAGCGCCTCATACGCGGCCTTCATGCGCGCCACATAGCCGTGGTGGTCGGCGCCCCACACGTCGATCTGGCGATCGAAGCCGCGCTCGCGCTTGTCCTGGTGGTAGGCGATGTCCGAGGCGAAGTAGGTGTGCTCGCCGCTCGAGCGCACCAGCACCCGATCCTTGTCGTCGCCGTAGTCGGTGGTGCGCAACCACAGGGCGCCCTCGCTGCGATACGTGTGCCCCTGCTGCTCCAGCAGCGCGAGCGCGTGGTCGACCGGGCTCGGGGCTCCCTCATGCAGCTTGCTCTCAAATGCCCAATGGTCAAAGTTCTGCACGCGGAACGCGGATAGCGAGCCTTGCATCTGCCCAATCATGATGTTCACGGCAGCTCGCCCGAGCTCGGCAGGGTGCATTGAGGCCGCGTTGGCCAGCCCGGCAACCAGACCTGGTACGTAGTCGCCGTGGTAGCCGTCCTCGGGAACCTTCTCCCCACGCGCGAGCGCTCTGATCGACTCGCCGAGCTTGCGCACCTGGGAGCCCGCGTCGTTGACATAGAACTCGCGCTCCACCTGATGCCCGTGGAAGGCGAGCACGCGCGCGAGCGCGTCGCCGTAGGCGGCATTGCGGGCGTGCCCCACGTGCATCGGGCCCGTTGGGTTGGCGGACACGAACTCGACGATGATCCGCTCGGGGCGGAGCGCCTCACCACGACCGAAGCTCTCGCCCGCGGCGAGCACCTCCGCGAGCGCCGCGCGGTGCCAGCCGTCCGCGAGGAACAGGTTCAGGAAGCCCGGTCCCGCCACCTCGAAGCGCTCGAGCTGCTCGCCGAGCCGGGCTACCAGCGCATCGCCGAGCTGCTGGGCCAGCTCGCGCGGCGGGGCGCCCGCGGCGGGCGCGAGCAGCAGAGCCGCGTTCGTCGAGTAATCGCCGAAGTCGGCTCGCGGGGGGCGCTCGAGCGTGATCGCCTGGCGCACATCCGCACCACCGGCAAGCTCTCCGGCAAGGGCGAGCACTGTCTCGCGCAGGCCAGTCTCGGTAGTAGTAGGGCTCACCGGCGAGGATCTTATGTGCGAACCCGAACGCCATCCTGAGCGAGGGTTGCGATACTAGCTCTGTGAACGACGAGAACCCAGGCGCAGAGCGCCATATAAACATTCATCTCTCCCCCGAGATCATGGGGGGCGTATACGCGAACTTCGCGAACGTGAGCCACTCCGACTACGAGTTCACGGTGACCTTCGCGAGGGTCGACCACGAGGTCGAGTCCGAGGAGGTACCAGGCGTGGTCGTATCGCGCGTGAACCTCTCGCCTCGCTTCATGCGCGAGCTGATCGACGCGATGGAGGACAACTACTCGAAGTGGCT
>PLYX01000234.1 GCA_003151895.1 Solirubrobacterales bacterium | reverse complement strand
AGTTCGGCAAGGGCATCTCGACGTCGGGCTGCCTGGTGGATCTCGGCATCGAGCACAACATCGTGTCGAAGTCCGGCTCGTTCTTCTCCTACGGCAACGAGCGTCTCGGCCAGGGCCGCGGCAACGCGAAGGCCTACCTCGAGGAGAACCCCGCCATCGCCAAGGAGATCGAGCGCAAGATCTACGCCGCGCTCGGGCTCGGCCCCGAGAAGATCACGCCGATCCAGGGCGACCCCGAGACGCCGACCACCGGCTTCGCCGGCGGTGCCCCCGTGGCCCAGGCGCCGGAGCCGGACACGCGCGCCGCGTGACGGCGACCCGGCTCTTGGGGCAGGCTATCTCTTAACGCGCTGGCCGTCGGCAACGCTCGCGACGATCTTCTCGCTGCCGGCCTTGCGCGTGATCGCCGCGGAGATCTCGGGCGCAAGGCCTGCCAGAGCCGAGCCGACACGCAGCGAGATGGGGGCCACGTCCACCTCGCCGCGGTTGCGCTCGATCGCCTGCACGACCGCTTTGGCGACGTCCTCAGGGCTGCGCGTGCCCACTCCGGCGGGGAGCTTGACCCCAGCCTCGGCAAACATCCCCGCTTCGCGGATGAACCCGGGAAAGACGGCGGACACGCCGACGCCCGTGCCGTGCAGCTCGGCGCGCATCGCCATCGCAAAGCCGCGCAACCCGAACTTGGTGGCGTTGTAAATCGAGCTTCCCGCCGTCGCCGCCTTGCCCGACAGCGAGGACATGAACAGCAGGTGTCCGCGACCGCGCCCCACCATCGCCGGCGCGAGCGCGTGCGCCATCGCGATCGGAGCGCGCAGGTTCACGTCGAGCGCCCGGTCGATCTGCTCCATCGTGAACGAGTCCAGCATCCCGCTGGCGGGCAGCGCCGCGTTCGCCACGAGGATGTCAAGCTCGCCCGCCTCGGAGAGCAGACGGTCCACCTCCCCGGGCTCGCCCAGGTCCACCGCGAGCGCGCGTGCTCCCAGTTCGGAGGCAAGCGGCTCCAACACGTCGACACGACGACCCGTGAGGATCAGCCGCGCCCCCTTCGCAGACAGCGACCGCGCGATCGCCTGGCCGAGGCCGCCCGTGGCGCCCGTGACAAGCACGGTGGATCCAGATATCTCCATCAGGTGCAAGCCTACGTGAATGCGCTCTCACACGCACGTTGTCGCCCTGTTCGGGCCCACCGGTGTCGGGAAGACCTCGGTGGCCGTGGCGCTCGCGCGACGCTTGCGCGGACTGGGGGAGCAGCCCGTCGCGGTGTCCGCCGACGCCCTACAGGTCTACCAGGGCCTCGAGACGCTCACGGGTGTCGCCACGGCGGCGGAGCAGGCCGAGCTCGAACACCGGCTCGTCTCGTTCCTCCCGCTCGACGCGAGCTTCAGCGCCGGACAGTACGCCGAGCTCGCCCATGCGGAGATCGACGCGGCGTTGGCTGAAGGCCGCCGGCCGATCGTCGTGGGCGGCACCGGCCTGTACCTGCGCGCGGCGCTCACGGAGCTGGACTTCAGGCCACCGCCGGAGGGGGCCCCATCTCAGCTGTGGAGCGAGGACGTGCGCCACCCGACACTGCTCGTGGGCCTCGTGATGGAGCGCGAGGAGCTCTACGCGCGCATCGACGCCCGCGTGGATGAGATGCTCGCGGCAGGGGCGCGGGAGGAGGTCTTGCGCGCGCACGCGGTCGGAGCGAGCCCCACGGCGCGCAAGGCGCTGGGCTTCGAGGAGCTGCTCGCGGGCGACGTGGAGGCGATGAAGCGCCGCACCCGCAACTATGCCCGCCGCCAGCTCACATGGATGCGCAAGCTCGCGGGCGTCCACACGATCGACGTGACCGATCGCGCCGCTGAGGACGTCGCCCGCGAGATCGCCCTAGACTGCGGCGCCCTATGAGATTTGAGAAGTGGCAGGCGCTCGGTAACGACTACCTGATCGTGGAGCGGGCGGAGCTCCCGTTCGAGCTCACCGCGGCGCGCATACGCAAGCTCTGCGAAGGGCACTTCGGTGTGTTCGCCGACGGGGTTCTGCTGCTGGCGCCATCGGAGGATCGACGCTTCGTGGCGCAGCTTGAGATATACAACCCCGATGGCTCGGAGGCCGAGCTGTCGGGCAACGGGGCGCGCGAGGCGATCCTCTACCTGCGCCGGCGCGGATGGACCGACGAGGACGCCTTCTCGATCCAGACGGCCGCCGGCGAGATACGCCCAACCATCACCGGCCCCGACACGTGTCGCGTGGACATGGGCCATGCGAGCCTCACCTCCAAGGACTTCCCAGACGGACCCGGCGACGGCCGCGGAGAGCTCCTCGCCGATGGACGCGCATGGCGCTTCCAGCATGTGTCGATCGGCAACCCTCAGTGCGCCATCCAGGTCGCGGACCCGGCGACCCTCAACGCTCTCGACCTGCCGGCGATCGGCCCGGCGATCGAAGCGCACGAGCTGTTCCCCAACCGCACGAACGTGTCGTGGTACACCGAGGTCCCTGCTTCGAGGACACCCTCTGGGGCGCAGGCAGGCGAGCCTGGCACGATCCGCGCGCGCATCTTCGAGCGGGGCGTGGGGGAGACGCTGTCCTCCGGCACGGGCGCCACGGGCGCCGCGATCGCCTACCGTCTGTCCGGTGGACCGTCACACGTGACGGTGCTGCTCGATGGTGGAGAGTTGAGCGTTGAGATTGGAGAGAATCTGCAGGTGAATTTGACCGGCTGGGCGCGCCCCGTGTTCGAGGGACGCCTCAGCGACGACTTCTTGAAGGAGCTACATGACACGACCGAGTGAGCGTTTGAGCCGCATCCCCCCGTACCTGTTCGCCGAGCTCGAGCGCAAGATCGCCGCCAAGAAGGCGGCGGGTGTCGATGTGATCAGCCTCGGCATCGGCGACCCCGATCGGCCCACTCCGGCGCTGATCGTGGAGGCGATGCAGGAGGCCGTCACCGAGCCCGAGACCCATCGCTACCCCTCCAACCGCGGGCGCGCCGACTTCCGCGAAGCACTCAGCGACTTCTACGCACGCCGCTTCGACGTCTCACTCGACCCGGCCGGCGAGATCATCCCGGCGATCGGCGCCAAGGAGGCGATCTTCAACCTGAACCTCGCCTTCCTGGACCCGGGCGACGTGGCGCTCGCCTCCGATCCCGGCTACCCGGTCTACACGGGCGGGCCACTGCTCGCGGGCGCCGATCCGGTCGTGATGGCGCTCGTGCCCGAGCTCGGCTTCGTTCCGGACCTCGAGGCGATCGACGAGGCGACGGCGAGGCGAGCGAAGCTCATGTACCTCAACTACCCCAACAACCCGACCGGCGCGGTCGTGCCCGAGGGGTTCTTCGCGCGTGCGATCGAGTTCGCCCGCGACCACGACATCCTGATCGTCCACGACAACGCCTACAGCGAGACAACCTACGACGGCTATCGGGCGCCCTCGTTCCTGGCGACCCCCGGCGCGAAGGACGTCGGCATTGAGGTGTTCTCGCTGTCAAAGGGCTNNGCTGGCGCTGCGCCGCGGTGCTCGGAGGAGCCGAGGTGGTGGAGCACTACTGGCGGCTGAAGACCAACATCGACTCAGGCCTCTTCGAGGCGGTCCAGCTTGCGGGGATCGCCGCCCTCTCGCCTGACGCGGACGCGGAGGTGGCCTCGATGAA
>PLYX01000140.1 GCA_003151895.1 Solirubrobacterales bacterium | reverse complement strand
GTTCTTGTAGACGCGGTGCCCGAAGCCCATCAGGCGCTCGTTGCCGGCCTTCACGCCCTCCAGGAAGTCGGGGATGTTGTCGACCCGCTCGATCCTGCGCAACATCCTCAGCGCCTGCTCGTTGGCGCCGCCGTGCAGCGGCCCGTACAGCGCCGCCACGCCCGCCGCCACCGCCGAGTAGGGGTCCACCTGGGTGGAGCCCACCGAGCGCACCGCGCTCGTCGACGCGTTCTGCTCGTGGTCGGCGTGCAGGATGAACAGGACGTCGAGCGCGCGTTCCAGCCGCGGGTCGGGCTGGTACTTCAGCTCGGTCATCCTGTACATCATCCCGAGGAAGTTGCCCGCGTACGCGAGGTCGTTGTCGGGGTACACGTACGGCTGGCCCATGTTGTGACGGAACGCGAACGCCGCCAGCGTCGGCATCTTCGCGAGCAACCGGATGATCTGGATCGCGCGGATCTGCTCGTCCTGGATCTGGTTGGCGTCGGGGTAGAACGTCGAGAGCGCCCCCACGGAGGCCACCAGCATCCCCATCGGGTTCGCGTCGTAGCGAAAGCCCTCCATGAAGTCCTTCACGTTCTCGTGCACGAACGTGTGGATCGTGATCTCGTAAACCCACTCGTCGAGCTGGCTCTGGGTGGGCAGCTCACCGTGGATCAGCAGGTAGGCAACCTCCAGGTAGCTCGACTGCTCGCACAGCTGCTCGATCGAATAGCCCCTGTGCTGGAGGATCCCCCGCTCGCCGTCGATGAACGTGATCGCGCTGCGACACGAAGCGGTGTTCGTGTACGCCGGGTCATACGCCATCAAGCCGAAGTCGTCCTCGTCCACCTTGATCTGGCGCAAATCCATCGCGCGCACCGTGCCGTCGGTCACGGGTAGCTCGTAGGTCCTGCCCGTGCGGTTGTCGGTGACCGTCAGTGTCTCGTCGCTCATCGCGCCGTGATTCTTACACGGTTAGGCGGGGTCGCGTGTCAACGCTGTGTGAGCCGGCCGCGCGCCACGGCTGTGCGCACGCGTGCGGGCGGGATGAGCGGGGCGTCGCCGTGCGGTCCTCGCCGAGACGTGCGTGGCAGGCGGGGCACCGCGCCCGGAGGGCGTGGTCGGCGGTGGTGCGGGCGCACTGGACCCGGACGTGGACCGATCCCGCCGTCCTCGCCGCTCGCGGACTCCGGCGTCTGGCGCACCGCCCAGCGCACGATCAAGAAGAGAGCCACGATCGGGATCTTCAAAAACACCATCAACCAGATGAAAGTCCAGGCATCCACCCCACACGATGCTACCGCGTTGACTTTCGCTCGCAAGCGCCGCGCACCCGCTCAGCCGCGTAGCTGAAGCGGTGCGCCGCTGAAGCGCGTGATCGCGTGCAGCTCGTCCACACGGGCGGCGATCTCATCGCCCGTCAGTCGCTCGATGCGCTCGGTGCCGAACTCCTCCACGTTGAAGGAGGCAAGCGCGGTGCCGTGCGCCATCGCGCGACGCAACATCTCGTCTGAGAGCACTTCGCCCGGATGGGCGGCTATGTAGCCGACGAATCCGCCGGCGAACGTGTCGCCCGCGCCGGTCGGATCGATCACGTTCTCCATCGGATAGGCGGGCAGCGCGAAGAAGCCCTCGTTCGTCACGAGCGCCGCGCCGTACTCGCCCTGCTTGGCGACGATCACCTTCGGGCCCCACGAAAGGATCTCGCGAGCAGCCGACACGAGGTTCGGCTTGCCCGTCAGCTGACGCAGCTCGGCGTCGTTGAGGATCAAGCAGTCCACGCTTTCGATCGCCTTCACGAGCTGATCGCGGGCGATGTCGATCCACAGGTTCATCGAGTCGAGCGCCACGAAGCGCGCGTCGGGGAGCTGGCCGCGAACCTCCAGCTGCAGGTCGGGCAGGATGTTCGCGAGGAACAGCACGTCGCTCTCGCGCGAGCGGGCGGAGAGCTTCGGCTGAAAGCCCTCGAACACGCCGAGCTGCGTGTCGAGCGTCTCGCGCGAGTTCAGATCCCAGCCGTACTCTCCGCGCCAGAAGAACGTCTTGCCGCCGCTCACCCGCTCCACGTCTGAGACGTCCACCCCGCGGCGGCGCATCACCTCGAGCTCTGACTCGCCGAAGTCATCGCCCACCGGGCCCACCACCAGCACCTCCTCGAAGAAGGAGGCCGCCAGGGCGAAGTGCACGGCGGCGCCCCCGAGCATCCGCTCGCGCTCGCCGAAGGGCGTCTTCACGGCGTCATAGGCGATCGATCCGACAACGGTGATTGGCATCGGCGCGGGACCCTATAGCCTGATAGCCGATGCGCGCGATCCAGACGATTCATCTTCCGTGGCCGCTCATGCCGGAGTTCGGTTGCGGCTCGCGGGCGCAGAGCACGTAAGCTCCCCTCCCGGATGACCAAGACTTTCGCCGAGCTCGGCCTCACCGAGCAGACCCTGCAAGCGCTGCGCGACGTGGGCTACGAGTCGCCCAGCCCGATCCAGGAGCAGGCGATCCCGCCGTTGATGGCCGGGCGTGACGTGATCGGCCAGGCGCAGACCGGGACCGGCAAGACCGCCGCCTTCGGGCTGCCGATGGTCGAGTACATCGACCCTG
>PLYX01000256.1 GCA_003151895.1 Solirubrobacterales bacterium | reverse complement strand
CTTCGACCTGACCGACGAGCAGCAGTTGATCCGCAGCACGGCGCGCGAATTCACCGATCGGGAGATTGTGGAGCAGGCCAAGCAGAACGCGCGCAACCACCACTTCGACCTGGAGCTGGTCAAGAAGATCGCCGACCAGGGCTATCTCGGGGCGATCGTCCCGCGTGAGTATGGAGGCGCAGGCCTCGATTACCTGTCATATGGGCTCGTCGTCGAGGAGATCGGGCGGGGCTGCTCGTCCGTCAGGACCGTGATCTCGGTGCAGACCTCGCTCGTGTGCTCGGCGATCCTGAAGTGGGGGAGCGAGGAGCAGAAGCAGCGCTATCTGCCGAAGCTGTGCTCGGGGGAGTGGCTCGGGTGCTTCGGGCTGACCGAGCCCGACACGGGCTCGGACGCCGCCAAACAGCGCACCCGCGCGAAGAGGACCGACTCGGGCTGGGTGATCAACGGCGCGAAGATGTGGATCTCGATGGCCAGCTACGCGAAGCTCGCCATGATCTTCGCCCAGACCGATCCGGAGCTGGGGCATCGCGGGCTCGCGTGCTTCCTGGTGGACACCGACCAGCCCGGCTTCCAGACACAGGTGATCGAGCACAAGATGGGGTTGCACGCCTCCGATACCGCCTCGATCTCCCTGGAAGACGTCGAGGTCTCCGACGACTGCATGCTCGGCGAGATCGGCGACGGCTTCAAGGTCGCGATGTCGGCCCTGGACTCCGGGCGCTACTCGGTGGCGGCCGGGTGCGTGGGCATCTGCCAGGGGTGCGTGGAGGAGTCGGTGAAATACGCCAAGGAGCGCGAGCAGTTCGGCAAGCCGATCGCGAGCTTCCAGCTCGTGCAGGCGATGATCGCCGACATGGTGCTCAAGGCGGACGCCTCGCGCATGCTCGTGTGGAGGGCAGGGTTCCTGAAGGACAAGGGCCGTCCGAACACGCTTGAGACCTCGGTGGCCAAGCTGCACGCCACGGAGGCGGCGGTGGAGTGCTCAAACACCGCGATCCAGGTGCACGGCGGGGCGGGCTATGTCGACGACCACCCCGTGGAGCGCTACTTCCGCGACGTGCGTGTCACGACCCTGTACGAGGGAACCTCCCAGATCCAGAAGCTGATCATCGGCCGCGCGATGACCGGCATCAACGCGCTCGTGCCTTCCTGACATGGCTGTGCGAGGGTATTGATCCGACCTGGCCTGGGTTTGAGGAGACCAAACCGCACGACCACAAGCGGTAGTCTGCCGCTGCGATGAGCAGCGGAGCGGCGCAGACAATCGGGGTGGTGGGCGCCGGCACGATGGGCGCCGGCATCACACAGCTTGCGTGTAGAAGTGGCGCGCAAACGCTGTTGCACGACCCGGTGGCAGAGGCGCTTGCGCGCGGCGCCGAGCGCGTGCGCGAAGGGCTCGCCAAGGAAGCGGAGAAGGGCAAGCTGACGGCCGAGCAGGCGCGGGAGGCCGCGGAGCGCCTGCAAGCCGTGGACAGCCTCGAGGCGCTCGCCCCGTGCGAGCTCGTAATCGAGGCGGCGCCGGAGCGCTTGGATATCAAGCACGAGCTGTACGGGCGCCTGTCGGGGATTGTGAGCGAGGAGTGCGTGCTGGCGAGCAACACCTCTTCGCTGCCGATCACCGCTGTGGCCGCCGGAGCGAGCCACCCCGAGCGCGTCGTGGGCATGCACTTCTTCAACCCCGCCCCGTTGATGCGCCTGCTCGAGGTGATCGCCGGCGTCCTCTCGAGCGAACGGGCGCTCGCGGTCGCGGATGCGACCGGCGCGGCGATGGGCAAGGACGTGATCCGCGCCGGCGACGGCCCCGGCTTCCTCGTGAACCGCTGCAACCGGCCGTTCGGCCTGGAGGCGCTGCGGCTGCTCGCCGATCGGATCGCGGACATCCCCACGATCGACCGGATCGTGCGCATGGGCGGCGGCTTTCGCATGGGGCCGTTCGAGCTGAGCGACCTCGTGGGCGTGGACACCGGCTTTGACGTGGCCAAGAGCTTCTACGAGCTGAGCTTCGGGGAGCCGCGCTGGCGCCCCTCGCCGATCCAAGCGCGCCAGGTGGCCGCGGGGTTGCACGGGCGCAAGACGGGCCGCGGGTACTACGACTACAGCGGGAACGGCCCCTACCGGCCTGCGGACCCTGAGTCGCCACAGGCGGCGGCGCCCGCCGTCGGCGAGGGGCTGGTCGTGATCGCGGGCCACGGCGCGCTCGCCGAGCAGCTGCGCGAGGCGACGCGCAACGCCGGCTATGAGGTCCACACGCCGCACGACCCGCAGACCGAGCTGCCCGCTCTGATCGTGGAGTGCGGCGAGCACGACGGGGAGCCCCCGCTGCGCGGCGGACCGCGGCTCGTGCTGTGCGACCGCGGCTCGCTGGCATCACTCGACCCGGGAGGACCGTCCGTCGGCTTTTACGCGCTGCCACCGTTCGACCGCTCGCGCCTCGTCGAGCTCACGCGCAGCGAGAGCTCCTCACCGGCCGCGGCCGCGCGCGCCGAGCGCTTCTTCGCGGCGCTCGGCAAGCACGTCGAGTGGGTCGGCGACGCCCCCGGGCTCGTGCTCGGCAGGATCGTGTGCCAGGTGATCAACGAGTGCGCGTTCGCGCTCGGCGAAGGGGTGGGCTCAGCCGAGGACATCGACACGGGCATGGTGCTGGGCATGGCCCACCCGCGCGGCCCGATTGCGTGGGCACAGGAGATCGGCTTCGACCACGTGCTCGCCGTGCTGGAGGGCCTGTGGGACGAGTACCGCGAGGAGCGCTACCGCCCGGCCCCCTCGCTGCGGCGCATGTCAGTTTGACCCTTGAGCGTCTCAGGGCGGTCGATGAGCAAGCGAGACAAGGACGCAGTGAGTGAAGTGTGCTCTGCACACGAACGAGCGAGGACGCAGTATCGCGCCGCTCAGCGGCCGTCCTGAGCTGGGGCCCACTGTGCCTCGGCCAGATCGCCCACAGGCATCCCCTCGGGCGTGGGCACCTCGGGCGTGTCCCTGAGATACCACTCGGCGTCGAGCGCCGCCTGGCAGCCCGAGCCGGCGGCTGTGATCGCCTGGCGGTAGGTGTGGTCGACAAGGTCGCCGGCGGCGAAGACGCCGGGCCGGTTGGTTCGCGTGGAGCGCCCGTCCACGCGCACGTATCCGTTCTCGTCGAGCTCGATCTGGCCGGCGACGAGTGACGACTGGGGCTCGTGGCCGACCGCGATGAACGCGCCGGTGATCGGGATCTCGCGCTGCTCGCCTGTCTCGGTGTTGAGAAGCTTGGCGGTGCTGAGCGCGCCGCTCTCGCCGGGCTCGAAGCGCTCGACCGTGTAGGGGGTGAGCAGCTCGATGTTCTCCTGCTCGCGCGCACGCTCCAGCATGATCTTCGACGCGCGGAACTCGGCGCGCCGGTGCACCACGGTGACCTTGCTCGCGAACTTCGACAGGAAGATGGCCTCCTCCATCGCCGAGTCGCCGCCACCGACGATGATGGTTTGCGCGTCGCGGAAGAAGGCGGCGTCGCAGGTGGCGCAATAGCTGACTCCACGCCCGCTGAGCTCCTCCTCGCCGGGGATGCCGAGCTTCTTGTGCTCGGCGCCCATTGCGAGGATCACGGTGCGGGCGCGGTGCTCGGTGTCGCCGACCCACACGCTGTGGATTCCACCCGGCTCGTCGGCGAGCTGCACCTTCTCCGCCTGGTCGGTGAGCAGAGTGGCGCCGAAGCGCTCGGCCTGCTCGCGCAGCTTGCTCATCAGCTCGGGGCCGATGATGCCCTCGGGGAAGCCGGGATAGTTCTCGACGTCGGTTGTCTGCTGCAGGAGCCCGCCCCAGGCGAAGCCCTCGACGACCAGCGGGCTGAGGTTGGCGCGCGAGGTGTACAGCGCCGCGGTGTAACCCGCCGGGCCGCTGCCGACGATGATCGTGTTCTCGACGTCGCTCACCTCGTTGCCTCCAGTTCGCCGGCCGCGCTCGACCAATCGACCGTTGATTGGGATTGGGCCTGGGATTGGGATTGGGTCGCTTTACTTTGTATAGTATAGCCCTTCCAGCGGTTGACGGTGCGGCGCAGCTGGAAGTAGGCGATCGCGCCCGGGATGCTCGGAAGCCAGAACGACAGCAGCCTGTAGACGAGCACGGCGATCAGCGCGAGTGAGCCGCTCACGCCGAACGCCACGAACGCGCCGATCATGCCGCCGTCGACGCCGCCGATCCCACCGGGCAGCGGCAATAGGTTGGCGAGCATCCCGACGAAGAACGCCTCCACGAGCACGGCGGTCGGCGGCGCCTGGCCGAACGCGCGAAACGCGGCATACAGCACGGCTATGTTCAGGCCCCACCACGCCACCGTCCCGAGCATCGCCCAGTCGGGATGGCGCAGCTTGTAGCCGGCGTAGCGCACTCCGCCCGACGCCGACGCGGAGCCGGTGGCCAAGCCGCGCAACCAGCGCACCGGCGCGCGATCGCTTGAGAGGCGACGCTCGAGGTCCTGTGGCACGAGCGCCACAACCAACGCCAGCAGGATGACGACTGCCGCGACGATCGCGGGGCCGATCGTGATCGCAAACGGGTGCGCCCCCGCGAACAGGCCCGTGTACAGGCCGACGCCGCACACGATCAGGGCGACCATGTAGGCGCCGTACATCAGCACCAGGAACGCGATCATCCGCTCCGCCACCTCGCGGCGCCTCATGCCCGAGCGACGCAACGCCCACGCTGTGACCGCCACGCCACCGGCGCCGCCCGCCGCGAACAATCTCGTCGCCGCCAGGCCGGCCATCGTGATGAGGTAGCTCTCGCGGAAGGTGATCCGCGAGCCCGGTGGCACGTGAACCCCTTGGAAGATTGCGATGTAGCTCGCCATCGCGGCCACCTGCAGCACGAGCGCCACCGCGATCCACCACGAGTTGCCCTCGTTGAGTCGATCCCATGTGTGCTTGACGCCGCCGAGCTGAGGCAGCACCAGGTAGAGGAACGCGAGCGCCGTCACGACGAACAGCGCGAACAGCCACATGCTCCTGCGCGTGACCTGCACGCGCGGCATCGCCTCCTCGACCAGCTCCGATGGCAGCGGCTCGCCCATGCTCACCTCTCGTCGTGAGCCGCCGCCTCGAGTGCGGCTATGGCTCGCCCGAAGTGGGTGAGCGCCGGGGTCGCGCGCGGCGCGGCGCGGCGGACGGCGGTCGTCAGCGCGGCGCCGGCGAGCAGGTCGAGGACATAGTGCTCGCCGAGGTACACGAGCGCGAACCCGAGCGTCGCCGTGTAGCCCCAGGCCAGGGTGCCCGCGACCGGCCCAGTCTCTGCGAGCAGCTGAGCGGCCATCATCGATGTGGCGAAGTGCAGCGACGGCATCGCGGCCAGTGGATTGCCTCCAAGCACACTGTAAAGCGGACCCCAGCCGTCTTTCCAGAAGAGCTCCCCATACTCGACCATCATTCGCCTGACGGCGATCTCCTGGGGGCGCCCGTTCGAGGTCGATGGCTCGAGCATCCGTCCATTGAAATGCCTTCCACGGCCGACCTGTGCGGCGGCATACCACGGCGGAGCTGTGGGCAGGACCCAGTAGACCATCGCGCCGACGTCGAACACCGCATAGGTCATCACCGCGGAGCGCTCGAAGCGACCCCGATGACGCAGCATGATGTAGACGAGCGAGCCATGGGGCACCATGAACCACAGCCAGTGCGTCCACACGAGCACGCGGTCGCCGAGCCGCAACTGCCCGCGCGCAAGCCGTCGTTGCAGGCGCACGGTCGGCATCTCACCCAGCCCCAGCACACGGTCAACTGCGATCGGATAGTCGACGAGCACCCGCCCCTCGTGCGCCGCCTCGTCGTCGTTGGGCGCCTCATAGGCGGCCAGGTAGGCCCACATCTGCAGGCAGCACACCGCCACGTCGCGCGTGCGCGAGCGGCGCACCGCCACGCACAGGCTCAGCGGAGCCGCGAACGCGACCGTTTGCGCGACGATCGGCGGCGTGGAGACCCGCTTGCGCAGGAGCGGCGCCATCACACCCGCGGCCACGACGCCCCAGGCGGCTGTCCTGATGGCCCTAGACCCCCGCACGGGGCGGGGAGTATATGGCGCTATGCGGCGGTTCCCTCGGCCACGCGCTCGCGCATGTGCTGGGTCGCCTCCGCAACGAGCGCGACGACGACGTGACTCGTGTCATCGGCCTCGGGGTGCCACTGCACTCCGAGCACGAACCGCCGGTCGCCCATCTCGATCGCCTCCGGCAGTCCGTCCATCGCGGAGCTGCCGCTGATCTGAAGGCCCTCCCCCAGCCGGTCCACGCCCTGATGGTGGTGGGACTTGGTGGCATGGTGGGTCTCACCCGCCGCGCGTGCCGCGAGCGTTCCCTCGATCAGATCGACGTCGTGATCGGCGCCGTCGAACGTGCCGGCCACGCGCAGGTGTTCGTGGTGGCCGAAGCGCTCCGGGAGGTGCTGGAGCAGCGTGCCGCCGTAGGCCACGTTGATGAGCTGCATCCCGCGACAGATCCCCAGCACCGGGAGGTCACGCTCGATCGCCGCGCGCACGAGCGCGATCTCGAAGCGGTCGCGCTCGGGTACCGTGTCGACCGTCTCAGGGTGGGCCTGCTCGCCATAGCTCGCCGGGTCGATGTCAGCGCCGCCGGCCAGCATCAGGCCGTCGAGCAGGTCGAGCACCTCGCCGGGATCCTCGAGCAGCAGCCCGTCGGGGGGAACCATCACGACAAGCCCTCCGGCTTGCTGCACCGCTTCGACGTAGCTGCGCGAGAGCAGCACCGCCTCCTGGTCCCACATGCCCCAGCGAGCCCGCTCGAGCGCTGTGCATATGCCGATCACCGGTCTGATCATTGTCCACACACCATAAACTCCGGCGCGATCAACCCACGGGAGAGCGACATGACGAGCACCTACATGCAGTTGGACACGGTCAACGCGACGCTCTCAGGCGGCGCCGCGACGATCGAGCTGAACCGGCCTGAGGCGCTCAACGCGTGGAACAAGCAGTTCGGCGAAGACCTGCTCGCCGCCCTGCGGAGAGCCGCGGAGGACGACGCGGTGCGCGCCGTTCGCATCACAGGCGCCGGACGCGCCTTCTCCTCGGGGGCGGACCTGAAGGACATCAGCGGAGACGACCTCACGCCCGAGGGACGACCGAACGTCTACAAGGTGCTCACCGAGCGCTACCACCCGATCATGCACGCGATCCGCGAGATGGAGAAGCCGGTTGTGGCGGCCGTCAACGGCCCTGCCGTGGGGATCGGGTGCTCGCTGGCGCTTTGCTGCGATCTGGTGCTGGCCGCCGAGCGCGCCTACTTCCTGCTGGCGTTCGTCAACATCGGGCTGGTGGCCGACGGTGGCTCCTCGCTGTTCGTGCCCACCAGGATCGGCATGGCGCGCGCAGCCGAGATGGCGATGCTCGGCGAGCGTGTGAGCGCCGGGCAGGCGCTCGACTGGGGCCTCGTGAACGCCGTGCACCCTGACGAGAGTTTCGCCGAGCAGAGCGCGGCGCTGACCGCGCGCCTGGCGACCGGGCCGACGCGGGCGTATGCGGCCACCAAGCGCGAGCTCAACAACCAGCTCTTCTACAAGATGGGCGAGCAGCTCGAGCTCGAGGCGAAGCTTCAGCAGGAGATGGCGGGCACCGACGACTTCGTGGAGGGCGTGAGCGCCTTCCTGGCGAAGCGTCCGGCCCGCTTCTCGGGGCGCTGAGGAACGTCACGATGACCACTCAGATGCGCTTGCGCAAGCCTGTGCATGCGGCTTGCGCGGGCATGCGTGCCCGGCTTCTGAGCGCGGGCGCGCGCGTTCCGCCCATGCGTGAATAGAATCCCGCCCGCCTTGGGCCACCTGCTCCCCACAACGCTCGCGTTCTTCACCCCCCAGTCGGGCGGGTCGCCGAACGCGAACTCGATCGACAGCCTCTACAAGATCACGCTGTACGTGGCGCTCGTGATCTTCGTGCTCGTCGAGGGCGCGCTCGCCTACGCGCTCTACCGCTTCCGCGCGCGCAAGGGCGCCGTGGCCGCCCAGATCCGCGGCAACACGCGCCTGGAGGTCGGCTGGACCACCGGCGCCGCCGTGATCCTGCTGGGGCTCGCGGTGCTCACGTTCGCCAAGCTCTCCTCGATCCAGGATCCAGTCAACTCGAGTGCTGAAAACGAACATCTCGTCAGCGACGGCGCGCGCCTGTACGCGAGCGCCGAACGCAAGCTCCCGCCCAGCGGCAAGTCGCTGAACATCACCGTGGTCGGCAGGCAGTTCGTGTGGCAATTCGTCTATCCCGGAAACGAACCGGATGGCCTCGGCGCGCCCTACTCCTACGAGGAGATGGTGGTCCCCACGAAAACCACCGTCACGCTCGACATCGTCTCCGCCGACGTGGTCCACTCGTGGTGGGTTCCCCAGCTCGGCGGCAAGTTCCAGGCGGTGCCGGGCTACCACAACTACACCTGGTTCAAGATCGAAAAGCCCGGCATCTTCCGCGGGCAGTGCGCGCTCATCTGCGGGCGTGGGCACGCCCGCATGATCGCAACTGTCAAGGCCGTCCCGCCCGCCCAGTTCGAAGCGTGGCTGGCCTACCAGAAGACGCTGATCGCCGAAGCGAACGCGGCCGCACAGGTCGCACGCGCCAAGCTCGGCAGCCAGATCGGCGCCGGCCAGGTCGAGAACCCCTAGTCAGGAGACCAGCGTCATGGCCACCTACGCAGCCCCCGTTCCTCAAATTGTCTCGCACGACGCCAAGCGCGAGGCGAGCGGCTGGGCGAGCTGGATAACCACCACCGACCACAAGCGCATCGGGATCATGTACATGGTCACGACGTTCGTGTTCTTCATCCTGGGCGGCGTCGAGGCTCTGATCATGCGCCTGCAGCTGGGGGTACCGAACAACACGCTCGTCTCTCCCCAGATCTACAACCAGCTGTTCA
>PLYX01000022.1 GCA_003151895.1 Solirubrobacterales bacterium | reverse complement strand
AGCTCGTCGAGGTGAACCCGATCCTGGACGTGGCGAACGAGACGGCCGCGCTCGCCGTCGAGCTCGCCGCCAGTGCGTTAGGCGCCCGGATCCTCTGACTCCTCGCCGTTGCCGGAGGGCGTGTAGTAGACCCGGCCCTTCAACTCGTCGGGGAGGCAGTCGAGCTCGAACCCGGCGGGGTTGTCATGCGGGTAGACGTAGCCTTTGCCGCGGCCGAGCTTGGCGGCTCCGGGATAGGAGGCCGAACGGAGCGCGTTGGGTGGGTGGAGGTGACCGTGCTCGCGGACATCGGCGGTTGCGGCGCCGAGCGCACGGTAGGAGGCGTTCGACTTCGGTGCGCGAGCGAGGTACACGGCCGCCTGGGCCAGGTTGAGCCGCGCCTCCGGCAGGCCGACGTGCTCGACCGCCTGCGCCGCCGCGACCGCGACGAGCAGCGCTTGGGGGTCGGCGTTCCCGATGTCTTCGGAGGCGAGCACGATCATCCGCCGTGCGATGAACCGGGCGTCCTCGCCGCCCTCGAGCATCACAGCCAGGTAGTACACCGACGCCTGCACGTCGCTCGCGCGCGTCGATTTGATCCAGGCCGAGATCGTGTCGTAGTGGGCATCGCCTCCCTTGTCGTAGAGGAGAGGCCGCTTGCGGGCAGCGTCCTCGACGTGGACGACGGCGAGGGGCTCGCTGCCGGCCGTCGCGGCAGCGAGCTCGAGGATGCCGAGCGCGCTGCGGGCATCGCCACCCGCGCGGGAGCCGATCAGCTCCTCGACCTCCGGCGCGAGCTCGGCACCGAGCTCGACCGCCCCGCTCCGAACGATCTCTCGTAGCTCCTCCCCGGTGAGCGCCTCTAGCTCGTAGACCTGCATCCGCGAGAGGAGCGCCGAGTTCAGCTCGAAGTACGGGTTCTCGGTCGTCGCCCCGATCAGCGTCACGAGTCCTTCCTCCACGGCGGGCAGCAGCGCGTCCTGCTGGCCCTTGTTGAAGCGGTGGATCTCGTCGAGAAAGAAGATCGTGTCGCGCTCGCCCCGCCGCCGCTCGCGTGCCCGTGCGAGCACCGCCCGTACCTCCGCGCGGCCCGCCTCCACGGCGCTCAACTCCTCAAACGCCGCGCTCGCGCTGGACGCGATGATCCGTGCGAGCGTCGTCTTGCCGCTGCCGGGAGGACCGTGGAGGATCATCGAATGGGGCCTGCCCTGCTCGATCGCCGTGCGAAGCGCCGAGCCGGGACTCAACAGGTGCTCCTGCCCGACGAACTCGTCGAGCGTGGACGGTCGCACCCGCGCGGCAAGCGGCGCCGCCTCCGAGGAATCATGCGTGCCGGTCTCCGTCTCCGCGGGATCAAACAGCGAGTCCATCGCTCACAGTCTGCCTTACGGGCACGTCCCCACCGAGATACGCTCTCAGCGTCGCCGGTCCTTACGCTCGTTCAAGTATCCAGACAGTGAGCGGTTCACCGCCCCAGCCGACGTCGCCGAACGATCGCACGGCATACCTGCGCCCGGCGATCGTGACCTGACCGGACGCCGGCAGCCGGCGGAAAGGGGGGGAGCCGCGCGATGCTCGCACATGTCCGGATGCGCCGCGGGTCACGACCGATGCGCCGGTGAGGTCGTGCACGACCTTCACATAGCCGGTGACATCCTGGATCGACACCAGCAGCGTGCCAAGGACCCGGCCACGCGAGCGCAGCACACGACTCCCCGGCGCGACGACGAACACTCCGTCGGCGTTGACCGTCGCGTTGACGAGCACCCGCGATCCGCGGACCACGCTGATGCGCGTGACATGGACGAAGTGATTGCCCGGACTTCTCAGCTGGGCGTCCGCCTCGGCCTGAGCGGCGGCCAGGTTGCCCCGGCTCAACGCATCCAGCAGGATGGGGTCGCGGGCGATGCGCGCGAGCTGCTGCTGGAGCACTCTGCCCTTGGTCTCGGAGAAGTAGCTTGACTTCGCCACCTTGACGGTCGCGTCGATATGGCTCTGGCGAGGCCGCGCATGCACCGCTGTCCCTGCCGCGGCGGCGGATGATGACGAGCGCGACCGGGGCGAGGAGTCAGCCGACGGGGGGTTCGGGGACGGTGTCGATGGCTGGGCCGAGGTTTGCGCAGACGGTGTCGAACCGCAGGCGACGAGCACAACCGCAAAGGCCGCCGTCGCGACGAGTACCGAGCCGGACCTCGGCGCGCGCTGGCGCCTTGCGCCACCAGCCTGCTCCACTACTCGCCCGCGAGAGCCAACCGCAACCGCCGTGTCGCTTGTGCTCCTGTCCAACACCGCCATACGACCAGATTACGACGATGTTCAAGATCAATCTGCCGTAGCGCGGGCGCCTCGGGGTCGGGCTATGGTGTGCGCGATGCCACCCACCGGCGCCGACCTCGCAATACCCCTCACCGACGGTGGCTCGCTCGCGTCCGAGCTGTTCCTGCCGCAGTCGGCCGGACCTCATCCCGGCGTGCTCGTGCTGCACGAGTCGTTTGGCCTTAACGACGACATTCGCCGGATCGCCGCCCGCTTCGCCGACGAGGGCTATGCGGCACTTGTTCCCAACCTCTTCTCGCACGGCTCGCGGATCGTGTGCCTCAGCCGCGTGATGACCGACATGGTCAGAGGCGCTGTCGATCGCGAGATCGCCGACATCCTCGCGGCTCGCACAGCGCTTGCGGACCGCCCCGACGTCGATGCGGATCGGATTGCCGTCGCCGGCTTCTGCCTCGGCGGCGGCTTCGCGCTGATTGCAGCCACCAAGCCGGGCTTTCGTGCCGCGGCGGTCAACTACGGCGATGTGCCGAAGGATCGCGCGAAGCTGGACGGAGTCTGTCCGGTCGTTGCGAGCTTCGGCGGACGTGACCGGCTCTTCGGCCGCAACATGGCAGAGCGCCTGGAGGCACACCTGAGCGCGCTCGGCGTGTCGCACGACGTTCACACCTATGACGACGCCGGCCACTCGTTCTTCTCGCAGCACGAAGGTTGGCAGGGTTGGCTCGCCCGGCTGCCTTCGCCGATGGCCGTCGGCCCCGATGCGAGCGCTTCGGCCGACGGCTGGCAGCGGATGCTCACGTTCTTCGACGAGCACGTCCGCGGGCCCGCCACATAGCGGCGTCCCGCGAGGGTCAGTGCTGGTCGGTTGAGGGGGGGTCCCGTTGTGCGAAGGCGTCCTGCGCGGGCGTCGGCGTCGGTTTCTGGACGGGCGTCTGGGCCGGCGCCTGCGGCGCTCCGGCGGGCAACGTCGGCTGCTCGTGATCGTGGCTATGGCTCTCGCCGTTGATCGACTGCTTGAACTCGCGCAGTCCGCTGCCTAGCGAGCGCCCGATCTCCGGCAGGCGCCTGGCGCCGAACACCAGCAGCAGAATCACCACGAGGAACGCGATGTGAAGGGGATTGTCGAGGCCCATCTATAGCCAGTCTAGGGCTTATCCGGCGAGTCGGGGTGATTTACACATGTGGCTTCCGCCTGCGGCGGATGGGTATCGCCCGCTTGTTCGCTCATTGTCTTGCGCACCAGTTGGATCGCCACGAGCACCATCAGCAGGGCGAAGCCGACGCGCAGCACGGTTCCCGACAGCGCATTGGCGAGTGCCACGCCCGCCGTCGCGCCGGCGATCGACAGCAGGCCCATCAGCAACGCGTCGCGACGGCGCACATTGCCGTAGCCGTCCTGCTTGAACGTGCCCACGATCGCCACCGGGATAATCGCCAGCAGGGAAGTCGCCTCCGCCTGATGCTGGCCGAGGCCGAGGAAGATCACGAGGCCCGGCACGAACAGCACGCCGCCGCCGACCCCAAGCAGGCCGGCCAAGATCCCGGCGCACACGCCGATCGCGATCGCGGCGATCATCGTGCGAGCAGCTCCGCCGCGCTTGCCACGAGCACCGCCGCGAACAGCAGCGAGATCGAGCGTGTGGGCATGCGCTGCTGCAACCACGTCCCGATCAGCACGCCGCCGACCGCCGGCACCCCGATCAGGATCGCGTCGAGCACGTGCACGTTGCCGTACGCACCCTGGGTGGCGGCGGCAAAGCCGGCGATGAACACGATCGCCGCCAGCGAAGTGCCGGTTGCCGCGCGCGGTCCATAGCCGAGCCACAGCACGAGCAGCGGCACCATCACCGTGCCGCCACCCACGCCGAACAGTCCGCTGAACACTCCCGCGGCGGTGCCGATCGCCGCCAGCTTGAGTGCTCGGTCAGTCGTCAGCTCGAGCGACCGGTCAGCAGTCATGCGACAGGTGTGACCGCTCGGCCCGCATGGAGCGCCATACTAGAGGTCGTGTCCCCGGCTGCCACGCTTGTGGAGGCGCTCGAGCCGCTCCGCTCCGACCCCGCTCATGCAGCTGTGCTGTTCGACATCGACGGCACGCTCGCGCCGATCGTTCGCCACGCCGCCGACGCGCACGTCCCCGAGGCGACGCGCACGCTGCTGATCGAGATCTCCAAGCGTTACCGGCTGGTTGGCTGCGTCAGCGGACGGCGTGCCGCCACCGCCCGCCAGATCGTCGCGATCGGGAGCATCGCCTACATCGGCAACCACGGCGGCGAGCTGCTTCGTCCGGGCGCCACCCGTCCCGAGCTCGACCCCGACCTGACGGCCTGGTCGGAGCGGGTGCGCGAGTTTGCCGCGCGCGTCTATACGCCAGAGCACCAGCGCGCGCGCGTGCGCAGCGAGGACAAGGAGGCGATCGCGGCCTTTCACTGGCGTGGGGCCCCCGACGAGGAGGCGGCGGCGGCGCTCGTGCGCGAGATCGCCGAGCTTGCAGAGGATGAGGGCTTCGCCGTCCACTGGGGTCGGATGGTGCTCGAGGTGCGCCCACCCGTCGCCCTCGACAAGGGCCTCGGTGTGAGCGCACTGCTGCAGAGCGCCGCCGATCGCGACAACGGTCCTCCGATCAAGAGCGCGCTTTACGTCGGCGACGACAGCACCGACATCGACGCGTTCCGGGCGTTGCGCGCGCTCGTGGACGCGGGCACACTCGAGCTGGCCGTGCGCGTGGCGGTCGGCTCGGAGGAGACGCCTCGCGAGCTGGTCGAGCAGGCCGATTTGATCATCGACGGGCAGAGCGGCGTGCGCGGGCTGCTCGAGGCTCTGCTCTAACGGGGCGTGCACTTCGTCGACTTCCTCAGGGCCACCGTCCTGCTCAGCGCCGCCGGAGCCACCGCGCTCGTGGTCGTCACCGTGCTCGCCGCCGCGCCATCGCCCGGCGCGACGATCGTGCCGATCTCTGTCGGTTGGTGGGTTGTTGCCGCCGCGATTGGGCTGCGTCTGGGACGCCACGCCGAGGTGAACCCGCCGATAGCGCGCCTGCTCGGCGAGGCCTCCTCGAGCACCGCGCTGCCCGAATACCGGCCGGGCGCGACTCTCCTGAACCGACTGTGGCCGTTGTTGTTGTTCACAGTCGTCGCAGGCGGGTTGGCGTTCCTGGCTCCGCAGATCGCGGGCATCGGCGCGGGCTTCGCGATCGCGCTGGCGCTGTGGTGGCGCCGTCAGGACGCCGCCGTGGCCGCGATCGAGGAGCGCGACGGGGTGCGCTTCCACGTGCTGCGCACCTCTCCGCTGCGCTCGATCGCGCTGGCCCGCACTCCGGGTTTCAAGACGCTGCGCCCGCAGCGCATGGACGGCGCCACAACCTGAGGTGGGGGAGGGAATGACACCGGCGGCGCAGGGCGCGGCGGTACGGCCGGCGCGCACGGTGGACGTGTTGGTCGTCTCACTCGGCGCCACCGCGGGGCTGCGCGCCGCCGACGAGGAGCTGCTCGGATCGCTGCGCCGAGCGGGCGCAACCGCTGCCATCGTCCGCCCCGATCCGCCGCCGCCGGTGCGCACACTGATGCTCACCGACCTGCGCTGGGCTCGGGCTGCGCGGCGAGCGGCCGTCGCCGAGCTGCAGCGCACGTCCGCGCGCGCGGTCATCTACTCCAGCACGACCGCCGCTCTTCTGTGGCCGAGGGCCGGCGCGATCCGCTTCGACGCTCCGGCGGCCGGCAACCGCCAGGGCCGCCACGGCCTGTGGCAGCGACCGCTCGAGCGACGACGCCTGCGTGAGGCGCCGCTGCTGCTTCCATGGAGCGAGGGTGGCCTGCGCGAGGTTCTCGAGGTCTCGTGCGCCGACCGCGCGCTCACCCTGCCTGTGCCCATCGAGCCCTCCGGCCCGCAGGTGCCCATCGAGCCCTCCGGCCCGCAGGTTGTGCGCGACGTCGCCGCGGTCGCCTATACCGCCAACCCCGCCAAGAAGGGCCTCGACCGGATACTCGAAGCTTGGCGTGGGGCGCGCATGCGTGGCGAGGAGCTCCTCGTCGCAGGCGCGCCCGAGAGCGAGCTGCGCAAGCTCGGCTACGCGCTGCCGGCGCAGGGAGTGCGGGTCACGCCGATGCTGCCCTACGACGACTACCGTGCGCTGTTGCGACGCACGCGGGTGTTCGTGTGCGCGGCCCGCCGCGAGGACTATGGGATCGCGCAGCTGGAGGCGCTCGCCGACGGGTGCATGCTCGTGACGACGCCCTCTCCCGGCCCGTATGTCGCGCTGCCGATTGCGCGCGAGCTCGACAAACGGCTCGTCGACGACGACCTCGCTGCTGCGCTGCGCACCGCGCTCGACGACCCTGCGCCCGACTACGCCGAACGTGCGTTGCGCGCGCTCGCGCCCTTCCGCCGCGCCGAGGTCGACAGGATCGTCGCCGAGGAGCTACTGCCTCGTCTGCTTGCGTAGCTTCGCGAACCGCTCCCACGAGCGCGTGTTGGCCACATCCTCCGCGGTCAGCCACGCGCGTCGCGCGGTGGCCACGCCCCAGCGCATCACGTCGAAACGCTCGACGCCGTGGGCGTCCGAGTCGATCACGATGCTCGCTCCGGCCTGCGCCGCCGCGCGCGCATGGATGTCGTTCAGGTCGCGGCGATCGGGGTTGGCGTTGATCTCGAGCATCGTGCCGGTTCGCGCAGCCGCGCAGGTCAACGCCGGCATATCGACCGCGTAAGGTTCGCGCCGCTCGATCAGGCGTCCCGTCGGATGTCCTATAGCATCCACGAGCGGGTGCTCCACCGCAGCGATCATGCGCTCGGTCATCGCCTCCTCGCCCATCGTGAACGCGGTGTGCACGCTTGCGATCACCCAGTCGAGCTCGGCCAGCAGATCGTCCTCGTAGTCGAGCGACCCGTCGGGCAGGATGTTCACCTCGCTGCCCGCCAGCACCATGATGCCGTCGATGCTCGCGTCCACCTCGCGCACACGCTCGATCTGACGGCGCAACTGCTCGGGGGAGACGTCGTCGCCGAAGCCGTGCGAAGCGGAGTGGTCGGTGATCGCCACATACTCGTACCCGCGCTCGCGCGCCGCGAGCGCCATCTCCTCGATCGTGTTGCGCCCATCTGAGGCGACGGTGTGACAGTGCAGGTCGCCCCTGATGTCGGGTAGGGCGATCAGCTCGGGGAGGGCGGAGTGGGCGGAGTGGGTGCGGTGGGTGGGCCTCGATAAAAGCGAAGCGGCGGCGAGCTCGCCCCGGTCCTCGCGCAGCTCGGGCTCGATGTAGGCCAGGCCGAGCAGCGCATACACCTCCTGCTCGCTCGCGCACGTCGTCGTGGTGCCGCCGGCGTCGTCATAGACGCCGTACTCGGAAACGTGCAAGCCGCCGCGCACCGCCGCCTCGCGCAGCGCGGCGTTGTGCTTGCCCGAGCCGGTGAAGTGCTGGAGCAGGTTGCCGAGCTGACTGGGCTTTGCGATCCGCAGATCTATGCTCACCCCGGAGTGACTGCGACCCTTCGCGCCCGCCCTGCCGGCCGAGGCGACGCTCTCGATCTCTCCCAGCGCGGCGAGGCTCTTGGCGAGCGTCACCGGTTTGCGCGTCACCGCGATCAGGTCGATGTCCTTCACGCTGTCGGCCATCCGCCGCGCCGAGCCCGCGATCCGCACGTCGGTCCCCGCGCCCCCGCGCTCGCTCAGCCCGTCGGCGAGCGCCCGGCCGAGCTCCAGCGCCCTCGGCAGGAGCAGTCGTGGGGCGGGGCGTTCGCCCACGCCACGCTCGAGCGCGTCGAGCACGCTCGCCTCGAACTTCGCGCCGAGCCCCTTCACGGTGCGCAGCCGCCCCGCGAGCGCCGCCTCGCGCAACGCGTCGAGCGAGTCCACTCCGAGCTCCGCATGCAACAGTCGCGCGCGCTTGGGCCCGAGGCCCGGCAGTCGCGTGATCGCGATCAAACCTGGGGGCACCTTCGCACGCAGCTTCTCCATCGCCGGGATCGTGCCCGTGTCGAGCAGCGTGAGGATCTTCTCCTGCAGCGTGTCGCCGATGCCCGCAAGCTCGGTGGCGCGCCCGGCGCGCGCAAGCTCCGCGATCGACACGGGCGCCTCGCGCACCGTGCGCGCGGCGGCCCTGTAGGCGAGCACGCGGTGGACGATCGCTCCGTCGAGCTCATACAGGTCGCCGAGCTCCTCAAAGGCATCGGCGATCGCCGAGTTGGGCAGCGTCTCGGCCATGCGCGTCAACGTTGTCCGATCGGGGCGCCGGCCATGCGCGTCAACGTTGTCCGATCGGGGCGCCGGCCATGCGCCTCAACGTTTTCGGATCGGGGCGCCGGCCATGCGCGTCAACCTGTGCTGATCGCGACGACCGTGTTCGGCGCGAGCACCAGCCGTGCCCGATGGGCGCGAACCGCCACCGATGCCCCCGCTTCGATCGCGCTCGCCGTCGTCAGCGTGTCGGTGCGAAGGCGCCCCGCCGCCCCCTGGACGTCGATCGCAAAGGAGATCGGTTTTGGCGAGAAGGAACTCACGATCATGCTCGTGTGCCTGCCCTGGGAGACGGTCGCGGCGAGGATGCGCGGGTCGCGCGAGCTCGACGTTATCCGGCTGCCGAGGGGGATCCAGCGGTGCAGGAACAGCAGGGCGTGTCCGAGTGGGCGTATCGCGATCGTCCCATTGGGTTCGAAGGCGAGCGAGTCATAGCTCGTGCCAGCGGTGTGGAAGCGCACCTGCGCGAACCCGGCAAGCAGGGCTGCCACCACGTAACGCGCCGCCCACACGCCCGCCACCGGCGTGTCCGACACGCCCGGCTTGCCGCCGCACGAGGCGCTGTTGCTCTCGGAGATGACGGCCGGTCTGTGCGCGGCACGGGCGGCCGCGAGCAGCCAGTCGTACTTTTCGACGAGTCCCACACTGGCGTGCACGGACAACAGTCGTGCGGCGGTCGTCGGGGCGCCCGCCGAGCCGCAGGCGACCGTTGGGTAGGCGTGTACGGTCATCGCGTCGGGGGGATCGCTCGCCATCAACCGGGCGATGCGGACACGCCAGCCGATCCCGGCCAGGTCGGGGCCCTCGATCGGAATCTGTCCGAGCATCGCCCGCCGGCTCGCCCATTCCCTCGCGTACTCGTCGGCCGTCCACGGCGAGGGGCGAAAGGCTGGAACGATGAAGCCGGGTTCGTTCGGGAGGATGTGGCTGAACCCGTAGAGGTCGGGCTCGTTGCCGAGTGAGAAGCTCAACTGCGACGCCGGGATCGCCTGCTCGGCGGCGGCGATCGTCGTGAGCTCGTCGGCGATCGGGCCTTCGGCGAAGTTCAGCCCGACCACGACCGGCACGCCGCTCTCGCGCGCCAGGCAGCCGAGCGTGGTCCAGAAGGAGGGTGGTATGACGTAGTGGTAGGCGGCCGTCGGGCCGGCCAGATCCTGCGAGTCGCCACCGATCCGCAGCGACGGCGAGCCGAGCGATTGCAACGTCGCCACCAGCGCCGGGCTTGGACAGGCCCCGCTCCCGAGCGCCTTCTCCATCAGCGGGTACTCGATCGAGAGTCCGAAGGGGGAACGGCCAACAGTCGAGGCGCGCGCGTCTCGCACGAGAGGCGAGGCGGCGGTTGACCGGAATCGCTGCGCGGGTGCACGAAGTGTTGCAGCAGGCTCCGCCGCTGCGGCTGTCTGAAGTCCCCCGACGAGCAAGCCCGCCGACAGAGCGGCGCGCCACCGACTCATCGGCACCTATGATATCTGCGGGGGCGGGCGGTAGGCCAGGTGCGGGGCGCGACATTCGCGAAGGCCGACAAGGAACTTCACCACGAAGGCGGAAAAGGAAACCTTCACCATGCGCGTACGCACACACCTACACGCCCCACACTCCTCTGCGGCTCGCTGCGCCCTGCTGTTGGCCTGCTTTGCCCTTGCCGGTCTCGCTTCAGCGGGCTCTGCCGTGGCTGCCACGTTCCGCTTCGGTCTCTCCGACTACGAACCGAGCACGTTCTCCGATCCGCGTGTGGCCGAGCTCGGCGTCCACCTCGCCCGCGAGGTGGTGCCGTGGAACGTGGCACTCAACCGGCGCGACCTCGCGCAGGTGACCACATGGCTGAGCGCGGTCAAGCATGCCTATCACATCACCCCGTTCATAACCTTCCAGCACGCCGACAACAACGGCCGTGCGCCGAGTCCGGGCCAGTTCTTGCACGCCTTCCTGCGCTTCAGGAAGCTGTTCCCGTGGGTCAACGAGTTTGCTCCCTGGGACGAGGCCACCCATACGACGCAGCCAACTGCGCACAACCCCTGGCTTGCGGCGGCGTACTACAACGTGCTCGCCGCCCACTGCCGCGGGTGCGAGGTCACCGCGCCGGACATCCTCGACTCGGACGGGAACGTCGAGGCCTGGGTCGGCTCCTTCCTGGAAAGAGCGCACCCCTATCCGAAGATCTGGCCGTTCAACCCCTACCACAGCATCAGCGTCGGTAGCCCGGCCCTGATCGAAAACTTCCTGGCGGCTGTCCGTGGGCAGGTCTGGTTCAGCGAGGTCGGCGGAGTGGTGTGGTGGCGTTTCAAAGGCAAGCTGATCGACCACGGCGAAGCCTATGCGGCGAGGGCCGCCACGAACATCTTCCAGTTCGCGAAGCTGAGCCCGCGGATCACCAGGGTGTACTACTACCACTGGCGCTCGCCTGGAAACCCGAGGAAAGGCGCCAAAAAGGCCACCTGGGACGCGGGACTCGTGCGCTCCAACGGCGCCGCCCGCCCGGCGCTGTATGTGGTCGCGAAGGAACTCCACCGTTACTTCCAGAAGTCCATCCCGAAGATCTTCTGAGGTTGGGCCCGCGCCATTCCGGCGTGGGCCCTTGGGCTCGCGAGCTGCGAGCTGACACCGGGCTCGCGGGCTACACGCCGACTTCGAGCACCGCGGCACGCCGGTTGCGCCAGTAGATCGTCACCGGGCACGCTCGCCCCGAGGCGGTCACGAGGCACGCCCCGCGCGTGGTCGTCGCGGCGGGAGCGGACAGCCGCCACGAGCCAATGCCCGCGAGCCAAACCGTCGTGTGCAGCATGGCCTTCGGGGGCACGCTCATGTTCAACCTGACCCCGGTTGCGGTGGTGGTGAGCGTCCACGTCGTGCGCCCCAGCAAGCGACCGTTCGTCTCTCTGTAGCCGCCCGTCAGCACGACCCGGCGACCCTCTCCTCGCACTCGCGTGAAGGTTGGGGTCGCAGTCCTTCCGTGGGTCATACCAAGTGTCCAGACGCTTGACGGTCCAGGATGGCGCGGTCGCAGGGCCAGCAGGTCGCGCCATCCGCTCGCGCCCCCCACCTTCACCGCGAGGAGACCCTGTGCCGAGCGCGGATCGCCGCTGGTGGTGCGGCCGCTGAGCTCCCACCACACGCGGGCGGTCCGACCCCACACCAGGCCGCTCGAGCCCAGGTCGTCGGCGAGCAGTTCCCGGCTGTCGGCCGGTAGTGACGTACGCGACGCTTCCGTTCGTGGCCATTGAGCGAGCGCGTCGGACAGCAGCCACAGTGTCAGGCCCTCATATTGGTTCAGGGCGGCATAGCCGTCCATGATCGACGGGTTCCATTCCACACTCAGGCCGGGAACGATCGGAAGCAGGCCATCCGCTCGGATCGGATAGGCGGCCAGCAGATAGGAGACGGCGCGGTCGGCATACGCGCGCCAGGCGCCGCCCTCGGCCGGTTTGAGCGCAGCTCGCCTGGCGCCGAGCGCGGCAGCCGCCGCCTGCACCCACGACTGGTCAAGCGACCGCCCCGAGAGCGACAGCTGGCCGTCGGGCGCCATCATGTCGAGCGCATAGCGGTCGGCCTGACGGCGAAGTCTTGCCACCGCCGGAGTGATCGCGTGCGGGTTGACCTCGCCGATCAGCTCGAGCATGAAGGCCGAGAACAGCTCATAGGCGGGCGGCTCGGCGCCGGGATCCGACAGCTCACGCGCAACTCCCCCCGCGGCGGGGCCCGCGAGCATGCCGGCCGGCCCATCCGCGGTGTGCCTGGACGGTTCGCGCGTCCCTTCGCCCGCAATCGCCATCTCCAGCGGCGCCCCCGCATGCTTGACCGCCATCGCGAGGTCGGTCCTGATCTGAGCCGCCGCCGGGACGCTGTTGCTTGCCAACGAGCCGGGCACACCGCCCACGTTGTCCGACAGAAGCAGTGAGGCGCCAGCCGACCACACCAGGCGCCAGTTGTCATAGCAGGGCGCCTCAGTCAGGCAAGTGGCTTCCGTCGGCGGCCCGATCTGTCCGGCCCGCTGCAAGAGCGGTCCGGCAACTCGCTCCCATGCGCCCGCGGGGAACTCGCCATCCTGGCCGTCGTGGATCACGGCGGCGATCGCAAGCAGGTTGAAGGGGTCGTTGGGCACGGGCAGCGTCAGCGCCGAGGCGATGATGCGCGTGCCGGCTTCTTCAAGCGCGCTGTCATCCGTCCGGCGCGCCACCTTCAACATCACGTCGGCGAGCAGGATCACGCCGTAGTTGTCACCCGTGTCGGCCGCATCCAACGGGTCGGACACCCGTCCGTCGGCGGTTGTGTACGGCTCCCAGGCACGAGCGACCCCGGCTATGTATCCGTCGAGCGGACTCGCGCTCAGGGCCTGTTGTGGAGCACGGCCCCAAGCCCCGCTCGCAAACGCGAGTACGGCGATCATCGACAGGGCGACGATTGCCGGCCACGCAACGCAATACGTTCTCGTTGTGGTGCGCGTGAGCCTGTCGGGCTGGATATCCACTGGTGCCTTGCCTGGGGTCCGGCCGCAGGTGCGCGCCGCTCGTTGCCACGCTCTAGGGTAGGCGGTCCATGAGCGCCACCGATCTCCCCGACCTGCTCGGGACCCCCTGGCTGATCCTCCCGACCTACAACGAGGCGGAGAACATCGAGGCGATCGTGATCTCCGCCGGCGACGTCCTTTCAGCTGCCAACGACGGGGCCTACAAGATCCTGATCGTCGACGACGGCTCGCCTGACGGCACGGGCGACATCGCCGACCGACTCGCCGGTGTTCGCGAGCAGGTCGAGGTGCTGCACCGCACAGAGAAGAACGGGATCGGCCCCGCCTATCTCGCCGGCTTCCGCTACGCGCTCGACCACGGCGCGGCTTACTTGATGGAGATGGACTCCGACTTCTCCCACGACCCAGCCGACCTCGCGCGCCTGCTGGCGGCTGTGCGTTCCGGCGCCGATCTCGCGCTCGGTTCTCGTTATGTGCCCGGCGGCGGCGTCGTCGACTGGGGTCTGTTGCGGCGCTTTATCAGCGAGGGCGGCTCCACGTACGCGCGCCGGGTGCTCGGCCTGCACGTGCGCGATTTGACAGGCGGCTTCAAGTGCTTCAAGCGCGAGGTGCTCGAAACGATCCACTTCGACAGCGTGCGCTCGCAGGGGTACGCCTTCCAGGTCGAGCTCACCTACCGGGCGGTGCGCGCCGGCTTCCAGGTGGTGGAGGTGCCGATCGTGTTCAAAGACCGCGAGCTCGGGCAGAGCAAGATGTCGTGGCGGATCGCCGCGGAGGCGATGTGGCTCGTGCCGCGCCTGCGCTTCGGGCCCCAGCCGCCGGCTCCGCCCGCGCAGCAGCCCGCTCAGGTGGACGTGGTGAGCGGCCGATAGAGAGGGGTGGACGCCACCTCCTACGCGTTCTACCACGGCGTTCGCCGCACCCGCACCACGCTGCGCGCCTGGCAGCGCCGGCCGCTGCCCGTGCTCGGCGCATGGGTTGCCGGCTCGACGGTCGCAGCCATCGGACTGCTGTCCGCGGTGCTCGTCATCTCGGCGTTGTCCACCGGCTACGTCCAGCCCATCCAGCTGCGCCCTCCGTTCGCGGTGGGCGACGTCGGCGACATCGCCACCGTGCTCTCCCACAACCTGCTCGTGCTTGCCCTGCACGCGATGGCGTGCGTGGCAGGGTTCATCGCCGGCAGCTCGCTTCCCCTGCAGGCCGAGAGCAAGAGCGGTGCCTCACGCTGGGTGCACGAGCACGGCGGGCGCATCGCCATCGCGTTCGTGGTGTGCGCCACCACCTTCTCGCTGTCCGCCCAGGCATATCTGCTCGGCCACGCGCTCGCCGGCGTCGCCCACTTCCTGAAGGTGTCGCCGGCGCTGCTCCTGCTCGGAGTGCTCCCGCACGCGCTCCCCGAGCTGATCGCCCTGTTCCT
>PLYX01000076.1 GCA_003151895.1 Solirubrobacterales bacterium | reverse complement strand
CTCGCCATGGATCTCCCGCACGAGCATGGCGCCGAGGCCCTGTATCGCGTAGCCGCCGGATTTCCCGCGCCACTCTCCGCTGGCCACATACCAGTCGACCATCTTCTCGTCGCACTCGCGGAAGGCGACCAGTGTCCGGGCAAGCGCCACCTGCTCGCGATCTCCGCACAACAGCGCCACGCCGCTGAGTACGGTGTGAGTCTCTCCGGCCAGCGCGGTGATCGTCTCGCGCGCCGCGCTCTCGTTCGGCGGCTTGCCGTAGATCCGCCGCCCGAGCGCAACGAGCGTGTCAACGCCCAGGATCATCTCCGGCGTGCTCTCCACACGTGCCGAGCGTGCCTTGCGCAGCGCGTTCTCGACCGCCACCTGCGCCGGCTCGCCCTGCTCGATCTCCGCGATCTGGACGGGACGGACGGTGAACGACACCCCGAGGCGCTCGAGGATCGCCCGCCGCTGGGGCGAGGCGGAGGCTAGTACGAGCGGACGGCGCTCAGCCACGCTCGCCACCGAGCGCCCTCAGCGGGCGAGCTCAGGGAAGAACAGCGCAGCCTCGCGTGCGGCGGACTCGGGCGAGTCCGAGCCGTGAACCATGTTCTGGCCCATGTCGATCGCGAAGTCGCCACGGATCGAGCCGGGCGCCGCGTCGAGCGGATTGGTGGCGCCGATCGCCTGGCGGGCCGCCTTGACCGCGTCGACCCCCTCGAGCACCATCGCGACGATCGGCCCGGAGGTGATGAAGTTCACGAGCTCGCCGAAGAAGGGCTTGTCGGCGTGCTCGGCATAGTGGCGCCGCGCCAGCTCGGCCGATACGGTCATGTGTCGCAGGGCGACGATGCGCAGGCCCTTGCGCTCGAATCGGGCGATGATCTCGCCTGTGAGCGAGCGGGCGAAGGCGTCCGGCTTTACGAGGATCAACGTACGGTCCATGGGGTCCTTTGGGATCGTGGCGTTTCAGGAAGTCGGGCGTGGATGACGTACGGCGCGCCCGCGCGTGCTCGGCTTGGGGACGGATTCCAGGCTTCCATCCTCGCCGCCGACGCCGGGCTCTGCCACCGGTGAGGCCGACGTCGACGCACGCTCGCGGCGGAGCGCGCGCCGCGCCGGCTCGGCCGCGGGCACATCCGTCTCGCAGTACGGGCAGATCGTCCAAGCGCGATCCAGCGGCCGGGAGCAACTCACGCAACGCTCCTTGAGCTTGCGCAGGCAGCTCGGGCAGCGGATGAAGTCGCGCTCGATGCGGTAGTCGCAGTGCGGACAGAGGCTGTAGTCGAGTTCGTGCAGCCGCGCCTCGGTGGCCTGCACCTCCAGTTCGCGCTCGCGCACGTCCTCCAGGTACTCCGGCGGACGCAGGATCATGTACACGATCGTTCCGACGAACGGGAACAGTGAAGCCGCGGTTGCACACCCGATCAGCATCGGGTCGGCGATCCGCCGGCGGGCGTCGGCGTACGTCCAGTACACGAGTGAGAAGTACAACACCACGAGGAACAGGATCAGCAGGTCGATGACGAGACTCAAGCCGCTGCTTTCAATTCCGAAGTAGGCGATTGGTGGCATCGAAGATCCCTACAGAGCCCCGCGGGAATACCTGCATGCGCGAACGCGCAAACCTGTGCGAATTGATACTAGAAGGTGCATCCGGGCGGACGAGTTTAGAGCCTAGCCCGGCAGGAGCGCTCCCTAGCCCGGCAGGAGTGCTCAAATCTCACAGGAACAGCCGGCCGAACCCGTAACCGGCGGCGAAGAACACGAGAATCACAAGCGCCACGATCAAGGCGACCGCGCCGATCATCGTGAGCACCGATGGTCCATCGTCGTTCAAGACCGTCCCCTCCCCCGGGCGCTCTGCGCCGGCTCGTCGCGCTCGCCGACCCGATCGACACCGGTGTGCACCCTGAAGGGCATACCCAGAGGGCACATACCCGGAGGGCACGCGGCGGCAAGCAGGCCGAGCTCGCGCGCGTGAGCCAGCAGATCTCCGACCAGATATATAGAGCCGCTCGCCAGCACCGCTCCACCGCCGTCGCGGGTACGCGCCCAGCTCTGCGCCGCCGCAAGGGCCCTGGCGGGCCGAGGCTCGCACGCGGCCTGCTCGAAGCCGAGCTGGCGGGCCAGCGACAGGAGCGTCGCCGGTGGCAGCGCCCTCTGACTTGGCGGCGCGGTGAACCAGGCCCGCTCACACAGCGGAAGCAGCGCGGCGAGCATCCCGGCGGCGTCCTTGTCCTCGAGCACACCGAGCACCAAGCCCAGCGAGCGACCGGCGAGCACCTCCGGCAACGACTCCACCACCGCGGCGACCGCGGCGGGATTGTGCGCCCCGTCCACCACGGTGAGCGGGTCGCGCGCCACCACCTGCATACGCCCGGGCACCAACGTGGAGATCGCCGCCGCGCGCACCGCCTGCTCGCGTACCTGGATATGCGCGCGGTCCAGGTATGACTCGGCCGCCAGGCGCGCGAGCGCGAAGTTGCCGCGCTGGAAGGAGCCGCGGGCCCCGACCGGCAAGTCGGCGGGGGCAGCGTCTGCGATGAGAAGCTGTGCATCGCGCTCCGCCGCGACCGCACGTGCTAGGTCGAGCAGCTCGGGCTGCAACTGCGCGCCGAGCGCCAGGATTGAGTCTTCGCCGAGGACCGCAAGCTTCTCGGTGGCTATGTCGGTGAGGGTTGGCCCGAGCCAGCGTGTGTGCTCGAGTCCGACGTTCGTGAGCACCGCGATCGTCGAGTCGATCACGTTGGTCGCGTCATAGCGACCCCCGAGACCGGCCTCGACGACGACGACCTGTGCTCCACGCCGCGCCAGCTCCCAGAGGGCCGCCGCCGTGAGCAACTCGAACTGGGTCACGTGGTCGTCCTCGGCGAGCGTGCGGTTGACCCGCTCGGCGGCCCAGGCCGCCCGCGCGATGGCCGCCGCGAAAGCGTGAGTCTCGATGTCGCGCTCGGCGATCTGGACGCGCTCGGAGTAGGACACCAGGTGGGGTGAGAGGTAGCAGCCCGTGCGCAGTCCGTGACGCTCGAGGATCGCCGCGATCATGCGCGTGGTGGATGTCTTTCCATTCGTACCGACCACATGGATCGAGTCGAAGCTGCGCTCGGGCGAGCCGAGCACGGTCATCATGCGGTGCATCCGGTCCAGCCCGAAGCGCATCCCGAACAGCTCGAGCGAGCGCAGATGGCGCTCGGCGTGCTCGGGGCTCCAGGGTTGGCTCATAGCGCCGCAAGCTTCGCGCGCAGGTGCTCGAGACGCTCGCGCTCGGCCTCGACGACGGCCTTAGGCGCCTTCTCGACGAAGCCGGTCTTGGCGAGCTTGCCCTGCACCCGCTCGATCTCGGCGAGCAGCTTCTCCCTGACAGCGGCCCGCCTGCGCTCGGCGGCGCCGAGGTCGAGCCCAACGCCTGAGAGCACCTCCACCGTCCCTCCCGGCACCGGAATCGAGGCAACGCCGGCACCATCGGCCGACGCGTCATCAGACAGATTCAGGCGCGCCAAGCGCGCCAGCAGAGGCGCGGTCGCCTCATAGCCCTCGGCGCGCAGACGGACGGGCACGATGAGGCCGGCGCGGGCGCCAACCGAGTCCCGCCAGCCTCGCACGAGCGTGACCGCCTCGATCGTCCGCTCGAGCACCACCTCCGCCTCCAGGTCGATCAGGTGCTCTTGCGGGCGTGGATAGCGACAGCCGGCGAGCAGCTCGCCAGTTCCGTCGAGGTATGTCCAAAGCTCCTCGGTGACGAACGGGATCAGCGGGTGTGCCATGGCGACCGTCTCACGAAGCACATACAACAGCGTCGCGGCGAGCGCCGCCCTATCGTCATCGGGGTCCTCGTCGGCAAAGTCTGGCAACCGGTGCTTGACGAGCTCCAGATACCAGTCGCACAGCTCTCCGTACACGAAGTCGTAGAGGCCGAGCGCCGCGTGAGAGAAGTCGTAATCCTCGATCCTGGCGGCAGTGTCGGCCTCGACCTGCGCGAGTCTCGAGAGGATCCAGCGGTCCTCGACCGTTCGGGGCAGCGCCGCGGGCGCCACCGCCTGCGCAGCCTGCGAGCCGAGGCTCGCGTGGATACGCGTGAGCGCGAAGCGGGCCGCGTTGAAGAGCTTGTTCGCGAGCGCCTGTCCCTGCTGGATCTTCTCCGCCGAGTAGCGCACGTCCTGCGTGGATGACATCGCGAGCAGGCCAAAGCGCACCGCGTCGGCTCCGTGACGCTCGATCTCGTCGACCGGATCGATGCCCGTGCCGAGCGACTTGGACATGCGCCGTCCGTCGGGCGCCTGGATCACCGAGTGGATGTAGACGTCGGAGAACGGCGCCTCGCCGGTCAACTCGAGACCCATCATGATCATGCGAGCCACCCACAGGAACAGGATGTCCCTCGCGGTGGAGAGCACGTTCGTCGGGTAGAACGCTTTCAGCTCGGGTGTGTCCTTGGGCCAGCCGAGCGTGGCGAACGGCCACAGCGCCGAGGAGAACCACGTGTCGAGCACGTCCTCCTCCTGGCGCACGCAACCCCCACACGCCCCGCAACCCTCCGGCGGGGCGAGCGCCACGTTGACGTGGCCGCACGTCTCGCAGTAGTAGACCGGCAGACGGTGACCCCACCACAGCTGGCGCGAGATGCACCAGGGACGGATGTTCTCCATCCAGTCGAGATACACACGCCGGTGGTTCTCAGGGACGATCCGCACGCGCCCGTCGCGCACAGCCTCGGCGGCGGGACCCGCCGGCTCATCCATGCTCATGAACCACTGCAGCGAGATGAGCGGCTCGATGCGCTCGCCTGAGCGGTGCGAGTAGGGCACCTCGTGCTCATACTCCTCACGCGCCACGATCCGGCCTTCCCGCTCCAGCTCGGCGACCACCGCCTCGCGTGCCTCCATCACCGTCAGCCCCGCGAAGCGCTCGCCGGCCTCGGCGGTCATGCGGCCGTCCTCTCCGATCACCGACACCTGATCGAGATCGTGACGGCGGCCGATGTCGAAGTCGTTCGGATCGTGTGCCGGGGTGATCTTCAACTGGCCGGTGCCGAAGTCCATCTTCACGTAGTCGTCGGCGACGATCGGCAGTCGCCGCCCGACGAGCGGAAGGATCGCCGTGCGCCCGACCAGATCGCGGTAGCGCTCGTCGTCGGGATGGACGGCCACCGCGGTGTCGCCGAGCATCGTCTCGGGACGGACCGTCGCGATCGTCACCGCCCCCCCGCCCTCCGTCACCGTGCCCCCGCCCTCCGTCACCGCCCCCCCGCCCTCCGTCACCGTGCCCCCGCCCTCCGTCACCGTCCCGTCAGCCTCCAGGTCGTAGACGATCGAGTAGAGCGTGTCGGTCTCGCGCCGCTCCTCGACCTCGAGGTCCGAGATGGCCGATCGACTGCCGGGATCCCAGTTGACGATGTAGCGGTCGCGGTAGATCCAGCCCTTCTCGTACAGGCCCACGAACACCTCGGCGACCGCGCGCGCGTAGTCCTCGTCCAGCGTGAAGCGCTCCTCAGAGTAGTCGCAGGAGGCGCCGAGCCGCTTGAACTGCTCGACGATCGTGTGGCCGTAGTGCTCGCGCCACTCCCACACGCGCGCCACGAACGCCTCACGCCCGAGCTCCTGGCGGGTGGTGCCCTCGGCGCGCAGCGCCTTCTCGACCTGCGCCTGGGTGGCGATCCCGGCGTGGTCGGTGCCGAGGATCCACTTCGTGCGGGTGGGCGGGGACTTCATCCGGGACTTCATCCGGTGGTAGCGAATCAGCGTGTCCTGCACCGAGACGTTGAGCGCGTGACCCATGTGCAACGAGCCGGTCACGTTCGGCGGCGGGATCGCGATCGAATAGTTCGCGCTCGCCTCGCCGTCGGGCTCGGGGTGGAACAGACCGCTCGACAGCCAGCGCTCGACGATCCGCGGCTCGACCTCCGCGGGCTCAAAGCGGGTGCGATCTTCGAGCTCTTTGATGCGCTCGCTCACAGGAGCGTGAGTGTACGGCGCGAGGGCGACCCTCCGCAGGGGATGCTGCGGGTGTGGCGCTGATGTGTCGTTCCAGTCGGTGCATGCACCGACTGGCCGGGCCGCACATGTGCGGCCCGGGGCAGCGCCACGTGTGGCGCTGCCTTCCATAAGGATTTACGCGTCGGGGTGCTTGCCGCTACTGCCCGAGCCCGCCGAAGATGACGAACGGGCGCGCAGGGGCGGTGACCTCGGCCCAGGCGTCCCAGGCGTCGCCCGCGACCTCGAAGCTACTGCCCTCCGGCGCCTCCGCGCGCAGGCGCTCGGCCAAGGCTCGGGCTTCGTCCTCGTCGCGGGTGCCGAGCTGCAAGTGGCGCCAGTGGCGGCGCAGCGGATAGCCCTCGGACTCCAGCCGCTCGGCGAAGGCGCGGGCGTCGTGATGCGAGGGGAGCGTGACGCGCACTTCCCACTCCGGGTGACCCGCCGCCTGGGACTCCTCGGTCTCGGTCTTCTCCAGCCGCTCGTGCTCAGCCGCGTGCTCGGCGGGCGTGGAGGGCAGCGGCAGGGAGGCATCCTCCCAACGCTCCTCCTCGGGATGCCAACGCCGCGAGCTCAGCTGGGCCTCGATGCGCTCCTGGGCGAGTATCGCCTCCAGGGCCGCGCGTGAGCGAGTAGCGTCGTCGGGCGAATCGGCATACACGAAGACGTGCCCATCCTCGTGAGTGACCGCGACGTGCTTGGGCGAGGGCACGCCCGCGAGCGAGCCCCGCTCCAGCGAGCCAAGCGCGTCGAGCAGCTCCCCGACGCGCTCGCGCGGGACCTCGACCTCGATGCGAAACTCGTCGTGCACGTCAGCGCTCCTCGGTGATTGACACGGACGGGGATGCTACTAGCGGTCCGACCGACCGGATACATTGGGTGGGAAGTAGACTCTTGTCTTCATAACTTTTAGGTTATAATCAAGGCCATGTCCGACGCCGCTGTGTTGATCCGCAAAGCTCGCAATGACGCCCACCTCAGCCAAGCTGATTTGGCGCGACGACTCGGGGTGAGCCAGGCCGCCATTGCCAAGATCGAGCGCACGGGTAGCAACCCCACGGTTGACACGCTTGACAACGTGCTCTGGGGGACCGGGCACCGTCTCACGCTGAGCGCTCCTGCGCATCGCCCGGGCGTGGATGAGAGCCTGATTCGCCAGCAGCTGGAACTGACGCCGGCCGAGCGTCTCCGTGGCATCGAAACAATGTATGCCCAGGGACGCATGTTGGCGCTTGCCGGTGCTAGGAGCCGCGGTGAACGCATCTGACTCATGGCTTGATCAGCCCAACCTGAGACTGAGTGCGCTGTTGCGCCGCCTCACCGATGGTCAGGTGGATTTCGTCGTCGTCGGCGGGGTGGCCGTGATCATGCAGGGAGCGTCACGCTTCACCAAGGATCTGGACATCTGCTACTCCACCGAGACGCAGAATCTCGATCGCTTGGGGATTGTGCTCATGTCGCTCAAAGCGCGCCTGCGAGGGGTCGAGGAGGACGTCCCCTTCATACCCGACGGACGCACGCTCAGGCATACGCAGATCCTCACCCTCACGACGCCCGACGGCAATCTCGACCTGCTCGTCAAACCGGACGGTTCTCCAAGCTATACCGCCCTCAGGACCCGGGCGAGCCAAGTAGATCTTGACGGCCTCACCGTACGCATCGCGTCAGTTGACGACATGATCGCTATGAAGCGTGCCAGCGCGCGCGCGCAGGACCTCGTGGATCTTGAATCGCTCGAGATCGCCCGCCGACGACAGCGATCCTCCGGCCAGACCTAACCGTTAGCCCGACTTCCGGTTGGCCCTACGCCGACTCCTCGCGCAGCGCACGCTCCTGCGGCTCCTCTGGCGCGGCTTCGGTGACGAGCGTTGGCGTGGTGCCTTTCTCGACCGTGTCGCGGGTGACGACGCACTTCTTCACGTCGCGGCGGGAGGGCAGCTCGAACTGAACATCGAGCAGGATCTCCTCGATGATGGAGCGCAGTCCGCGCGCTCCCGTTTCGCGCTGGAGGCCCTTCTCGGCGACCGCCAGGAGCGAGTCCTCGGCGAACACGAGCTCGATGCCGTCGAAGGAGAAGAAGCGCTGGAACTGCTTGACGAGCGCGTTGCGCGGCTCGGTGAGGATCGAGACGAGGTCCTCGCAGGTGAGCTGGTGAACGGCCGACATGACGGGAAGGCGGCCGATGAACTCGGGGATCAGGCCGTANNCTCGATCAGGTCCTCGGGCAGGCAGCTCTCGAAGATCTCACCCGTGTCGCGTTCCTGTTTGGTCTGCATCGAGGCGGCGAAGCCGAGACCGTTGTGGCCGATGCGCCGCTCGATCACCTTGTCGAGGTGCGCGAAGGCGCCGCCGCAGATGAACAGGATGTTGGTGGTGTCGATCGT
>PLYX01000004.1 GCA_003151895.1 Solirubrobacterales bacterium | reverse complement strand
CCGGACTGACCGTCTGGCGCTGCCCCACCACCGGCATCGGAGTCGATTCCGCCGGCGTCACGACCTGCGCCGTCGTCGCCGTACCCGAACCACCACCCTTGGGTTCTTCTCTCGTCGGTTCTTCCTTATGTTCTTCGTGGTGTTCTTCTTCTTTCTTCTTCAATTCCTCTTCGCTCTGCGGCTTGCCGACGACGATGTCTCCGCGCTGGTCCCCGACGGCGCAGACGCCGGGGCTGAAGCACGACAACGCCGATGGCGCGTACGCTCGCGGCTCGGACTGCGTGGGCGTCCACGTTTTCGCGCCCGCCGCGGGTTTAGTTGAGGTGTACACGCTTCCGTAGTCGTCGTACACCGCGCACAGCGCAGCCGACGCGCACGAAACGCCCTTAAGTTGCTCCCTGCCGAAGGCGAAGTCGGGGAGTTCTTCTCTGTGCCAAGCGCTCACGCCGCCCGCCGGGTCGGTGGAGTAGACGATCGCGCTCTCGCCGTTGCCAACACAGAGTGATGTTGTGGGGCAAGAGACGGCATAGAACTGATCGGCGATGCCGAGTTCTGTCTTTGCCCACGCGCTGGCAGGCCCGGTCGGGTCGGTGGTCGTGTACACGATTCCGCCGTAGGTCACCGCGACGCAGAGACTTTCCGACGCACAAGACAGGCTCGAGAGGCCGTTCGACGGGCCTGCATCCGGGAGGAGTTCCGGCGCCGACCACGCGCTCGCTCCACCGGTGGGGTTGACGGAGTGGAAGACGTTGCCGAAGCCGTCGAAGCCGACGCACAGCGACGACGAGGGACAGGAAACCCCATCGACGAGGTTAAGCGAGTCGACCCTGGCAAAGGTCCACGCGCTCGCTGGACCCGTCGGGTTGGAGGAAGTGACCACGCCGTTGTCGGCCGACGCTACGCAGAGGCTCGTGGACGGGCACGACACGCCACTGAGTTGAGTCACACTGGGTACCGTCCTGCCGGTCCACCCCGGCGCACCAGCTTCGAGGTCCGCAGATGACAGGATACGCCCGCGCGCGTCCACGACGACGCAGAGCGAGGCCGATGGGGCACAGGAGACGCCGGCGAGGCTATCCACCCCGTCGACGTTCGCTGACGACCAGCTAGGCGACGCGGCGACCGGGTTAGCCGAGGCCCAGATGTTGCCACCGGAGTCGCCGACCAGGCAGAGCGTGGTGCTGACGCAGGCGGCGCTGTTCAGGAATACTTCCGAGGCGACGGTCTGCAGTTTCCACGCTGACGCGGAGCCGGTCGGGTTGGTGGACGCGTAGATTTCACCGGTGTCGGTCGCTGCGATGCAGGCTGTTTCGCTTCCGCATGCCACGGCGAAGAACGGATAGGCGTATTGAGCGGTGGACACGTGGACGGATTTCCATGCGCTCGCCCCGCCAGTCGGGTTGGTGGACGTGAGGACGTTACCCGACCCGTCCGCGACGACACAGAGCGTCGAGGACACGCATGTCGCGTGGAGCTCCGGGTAGGTCGCGGTATCGATGTGGGCTTCGTGCCAGGATACGAGTCCTGCTGTCGGTTCGGTTGATGTGAAGATTTTGCCGCTTTCGTCAGCGGCGAGGCAGAGCCCGGACACACACGAGATCGTTTCGAGGCGCCTGAATTCGTCTACCCAGCTTTCCTGCCACGCCGATGCCCCGGCGGTCGGTTCCGTGGTCTCGTACACGTACCCGTCGCCCCCGACGGCCACGCAGAGTGCCGTTGAGGAGCAGGACACCCCTTGCAGGGAATATGCCGGCTTGGCTGAGTTAGTCCACGCGGCTTCGCCGCCGCCGGGGTCTTTGCTCACCCAGATGTTGCCGACGGAGTCTGTGGCTACGCACAGTTCTGTGGACGGACACGAGATCCCGGTGAATTCTGCGGTGGCTTCAGTGAGACCGCCTTCGGCGTTGTCAACGTGACTCGTCGACCACTCGGAGGCGCCGCCGGTGGGGTCGGTGGAGACGCTCACGTCGCCGCCAGAGTTCACAGCAACACAGAAGCTCGCATCGGGGCACGAGTAGCCCGTCATCTTGTAACCGGAGTACGGCGCTTCATGCTCGATCGTGGTCGGCGAACCCCAGGTGAATTCGCTCGCGAACGCCGAACTCGCGCCGACGGCGACCACGCCAGCGGCGGCGAGGCACGCGCCCGCGATGACGGCGAAGCGCCGCACCGCTCGGCCCCGGAATCGGCGCGACCCTGCCATTCTCAGCCCCCTCCGTCCGATCAATGTCTCAGTCAGTACCGGGACCCTACGAAGAGGCCGCTGTCGCATGATTATACTCCTGTTCCCTTTGTGCGTTTGCTGATAGCATCATTCTTGTGACGGGCTGCGGATCCTCTAGTCACCCAAGGTGTGGACATCGGACACCTACGTGGCGAGCTCCCGGCGAGAGAGCCGCCAGATAGTGTGCGAGGTCTCAGTGCCGTTTGGCCGTGTAGTGCTGGCTGGCGGCGAGGATCTTTGTCTTGTGGCTGACGAGGTCGTGGACCTTCACCTTGCCGGCGGCGACTGTCACCTCGGATCGGTCGCATTCGTCGAGCGTCAGCCAGCGGGTGCCCTCGACGCTCGTGCTCACGTAGCGGCCGTTGGTGCCCCAGCTGCCGCCGTGCTCAGACACCCACAGGTGCCGGGACCTTGGACCGTGCTTGGAGTGGCTCGCCACCGCCGCTGCGGAGCCGTGCGGCAACGCCACGCGCGGGCAGCCGGTCAACGCCAGCGAGAGCGCGAAATGGGTCTCATCGCTTCCCGTGTGTTCCTGGTGGAGCACGAACCGGCCGCCGTAGGCTTCGGCGCTCTCGGTGCCCGCGGGCGTCGCCACGGTGATGATGACGCGGCCGTTGGTCGCGTCAATTTCGCTGCCATCAGGGATCGAGCTGGCGGCTGACAACGGCACGAATCGGCTCGTGCCCTTCAGTCGCACCATCACCGTCCCCGACACCGAACTGACCGTCTGACGCTGCCCCACCACCGGCGTTGGAGTCGATTCCGCTGGCGTCACGACCTGCGCCGTCGTCGCCGTATTACCGCCACCACCACCGGAGCCACCACCACCTTTCGGTGCTTCTTCTTTTTTGGATTCTTCCCCGCCTCCTTTTGTTCCTTCTTCGACGAGCGCGGTAAGCGCCGACGCCGCTGACGGACTCGTGCCTTCGGCGTTGCGTGCGCGCTCTAGGACGCGGATGGAGAAGCCTTCGTCTTCGGCCGTGGCGGGGAGTGTCTGCGCTTCCGCGCCCGGGATCTTGAAGCAGCTCGCCGGGCCGTTGCAGCGTTGCCATTCGTATTCGTAGCCCAGGATCGGGCCGCCGGTCCACGAGCCGTGTTCCTCCGTGAGCGTTTTCCCGACGACGGCTTCGCCGCTAATTTTCGGCGGAGCCGTGTTCGCTGGCCCGGCTGCTGATCCCGTGATTACATCACCCGCGTATAGGTCCACGGCGACGCAGAAGCTCGTCGTCGGACAGGACACTGAGTTGAGGCCACGCTCGTAGAAGTCAACGTGGGGGCCCGACCAGGCGCTAACGCCTTCCGTGGGGCTTGCTGACGTGAGGAGTTCGCCGTCGAAGCCCGAGTCCACACAGAGGCTTTCGCTCGGACACGACGCGTCTGTGATCCAACCGAAAGAACCTATCGCCTCCTTCGTCCACTTACTCGCGCCCCCGGTTGGTTCCTTCGTCGCGTACTCATTTGAGTTGCCGCCGGTAACGCACAGCGTCGCCGAGGCGCAAGAGATCGCATTCAAGTACGTGGCGCCTTCGAGCTCGGTCGGCGTCCACGTGGACGCCGCGCCCGCGGGGCTCGTCGAGGTGAAGACCTTTCCGCCCGCGACTTCGATGGCCGCGCAGAACGAGCTTGATGGACAGGACACGGACAGGAGACCCGCAGGACCGGCGATGGGTTCACTGACGCGCCAAACGCCTGAGGTAGGAGCGGTGCTCGTGATGACATGATCAGACTCGTCAACGATCGTGCAGAACGATGTCGTTGGGCAGCTGACCCCGCTCAGATACTCGGCGCCTGTAATTGCCGTCTTCGTCCACTTACTCGCCCCACCGTTGGGTTCCGTCGACGTGAAGACGTTGCCGGAACCGTCAATCGCGACACAGAGCGTCGCCCCGACCACACACGAGATTCCGTCCAAAGGCGTCGCGTCCGTACTGATCGTCGCTCTTTTCCATTCGGAGCCTTCGACTGAGGGAGTAGTTGACGTGAGCACGTTGCCAGTGCTGGATTCGATCGCTACGCAGAGCGCCTTGGACGCACAGGACACGTCGGAGAGGCCGGCGGGCTCTTTGAGTTCCGTCTTTGCCCACGTCGCCGTTTCAGCCGTCGGGGTTGAATTTGTGAGGATTGCGTTGTTGCCCCCGCCGAATAGCGAGGCGACGCAGAGCGAGGTGGACGCGCACGCCACGGTTTCAATGCCCGCCTCTGCGCCGAATTCGCCGTGCTGCGGAGTAAACAGTTTCCATTCGCTTGCCGTGCCGTGGGGGTTCGTCGCGTAGTAGACCGCGGGACCCGTGCCGGAGTAGCTCGCAGCCGCCACGCAAAGACCCGACGACGGGCAGGTGATCGCGCGCATGTAGACGCCGGAATCAACTTCGGCATTCGTCCACTTGCTCGCGCCGCCCGTCGGTTCCGTCGCGC
>PLYX01000162.1 GCA_003151895.1 Solirubrobacterales bacterium | reverse complement strand
CCAAGCGGAGAGGGGCCAAGCGGAGGGCAGGCGAACGATGAGCAAGCCACGCTGGAGCGGCTGTGTGGCGTGTTCGAGCGCTACCAGGAGACGCTCGCGAAGATGCGCCGCGCCGACCGTGAGCTGCTTGTGACGCGGGCGCTGGATGAGCTGCGCCGCAAGCCCGCGCGATGGGGCTCCACGCCCGTGCTGCTGTACGGCTTCGACGACCTGACCGAGCTGCAGCTCGATGCGATCGAGACGCTCGGCGGCGTCGTCGGGGCGCGCGTCACCGTGTCGCTCGCCTACGAGCCCGGCCGCGTCGCGTTCGCCGGCCGTGCCGCCACCTTCCAGCGGCTCGCGCCGCTCGCTGACGTCCACACCGAACTGCCGCCGCGCGCGGAGTACTACGCGCCGGGCTCACGCGAAGCTCTGCACCACCTGGAGCGCTCGCTGCTGAACGACGACGCGACGCGCGTGGAGCCGGGCGAGGCGGTGAGACTGCTCGAGGGGGGCACTCCGCGCGCCGAGCTCGAGCTCGTCGCGGGCGAGGTGCGGGCGCTGCTCGACGCGGGCGTGCACGCCGGGGAGATCGCGATCGTGCACCGCTCCCCTGAGACGATCGCGGGGCTGATCGGCGAGGTGCTCGAGGACTTCGACATCCCCCACGCGCTGCGCCGGCGTGTGATGTTCGCCCATACCGCCATCGGCCGGGGGCTGCTCGGGATGCTGCGCTGCGCGGTGGGCGACGGGGAGCTCGGCGACCTGCTCGCCTGGCTTGGCGCTCCCGGCGTGCTGGAGCACCCGGAGCTGGCCGACCGCCTGGAGGCGAGCGCGCGCAAGCAGGGGGCGCTCGACGGGGTGCGCGCACGTGCGCTGTGGGAGGCCGAGCATTGGCCGCTTGACCGGATCGATCGTGTGCGCGAGGCGGCGGCGGATGGGACGCCTGCGTTGGCCGAAGCGCTTGCGGTCGAGCTTCATCGGCTGTTCTGCGCCCCGCGGAGCGCCGTTGCTGCCGTGCTCGGCGAGGACGAGCTCGACGAGGCGCGCGCTCTCGTTGGCGCTCGTCGCACGCTCGACGAGTTGCGCGAGCTGGCGCGCTTGGCGCCTGAGCTCGCGCCGACCCCGACCGAGCTGATCGACATACTGGAGCGACTCGAGCTGATGGGCGGCGAGCGCCCGGAGGCGAGCCGGGTCGTCGTGGTCGACCCCCTGTCGCTGAGGGCTCGCCGCGTGCGGATGGTGTTCGCGTGCGGGCTGCAGGAGGGAGTGTTCCCCGCTGCAGCCACACCCCACCCCTTGCTCGGTGAGGAGGACCGCCGCAACCTCGCGCACGCGTCCGGCCTGGCGCTGCGAGGCGAGCCGGACGCGCTCGCGGCTGAGCGCTACCTGCTCTACGCGCTCGCGTCGCGTCCCGAGGAGCGCCTGACGCTCAGTTGGCATACGGCCGACGAAGACGGGGCTCCGCTCGCTCCCTCGCTGTTCGTCGACGACGTGTGCGATCTGTTCGCCGACACGCTGAGGGAACGAACCGCGCACCGCTTCGCGGGCGCCGCCGGCTGGCCCGGGCACGGTAGACCGGCGGGGGCGATGGCCGCGCGCGAGGCGGCGATCACGGGTGCCACGAACGGGCTGCGGCCCCGTCCGATCGAACCTCTGCGCGAGGAGCGCGTGCTCGGCGAGTTGCGCGAGCGCGCATTGTGGTCGGCTTCCTCGCTTGAGAGCTGGGCAGGTTGTCCGGTCAAGTGGTTCGTGGAGCGTCTGTTGCGCGCCGGGGACATCGACCCGGACCCCGAGCCGATCGCGCGCGGCGGTCTGGCCCATGCGGCGCTGAAGGACACGCTCGAGCACTTGCGCGAGCGCACGGGATCGGCGCGGTTGACTCCCGCGAGCCTTGGTCTCGCCAAGCGGTTGCTGCGCGAGGCGCTGGCGGAGCTCCAGGCGCGCTACCCGCTGTCGGTGGCGCCCGAGCGCCTGCCGGGGGCGCGCCGGCGTTTGGAGGCCGATTTGGAGCGCTACCTGGAGTGCGCAGCCGAGCAGGCAAGTCCGCTGGAGCCAACGCACCTGGAGCTCGAGTTCGGCTTCGAGCAGGAGGGGCCTCCGCCGCTCGACCTCGGCGAGGGGGTGCTGTTGCGCGGGCGCATCGACCGCGTGGACGTCGGATCGGGGGGCGCGGCGGTGGTGTACGACTACAAGGGCCGCTCCGCCCCGCCCGGCGCGAAGTGGGCCGGCGACAGCGCATTCCAGGTCGCCCTCTACATGCGCGCGGTGGAGCGCCTGCTGGGGCACCCGCCGGTCGGCGGCTTCTACCAGCCGCTCGCGGGCAAGGACATCAGGGCGCGCGGCGTGCTGGACGGTGACAGCGGTGTCGAGCTCGACTGCGTGCGCACCGACCGGCTCGAGCACGGCGAGCTGCACGAGTTGATCGACCGGTGCGTCGCCGCCGCGCTGCAAGCGGGCGCAGAGGCGAAGTCGGGCGCGCTCGAACCGCGGCCGGACACCTGCGCCTACCGGGGCGGATGCGCATACCCCACGATCTGCCGATGCGAGCGCTGACGCCCGTGGGAGACGAGGCCGACGACCGCGAGAGGCCGGGTGAGTTGATGGCCCCATCGGAGCGGGTGCTCACCGACGAGCAGGAGCAGGCGGTTGCTCGCCGCGAGGGCTCGCTGCTGCTCGCTGCGGGGGCGGGCAGCGGGAAGACCTCGGTGCTCGTAGAGCGCTTCGTGCGGGCAGTGCGCGAGGACGGCGTGGCGCCGGGGCGGATCCTCGCGATCACGTNNCGTCGGTGCTCGTGGAGCGGTTCGTCAGGGCGGTGCTCGAGGACGACGTGGCGGCAGGGAAGATCCTCGCGATCACGTTCACCGAGCGCGCCGCGGGCGAGCTGCGGGAGCGAGTCAGGACGCGCCTCCTGGAGCTCGGCGAACGCGAGGCGGCGCGCGACGCCGAGGCGGCCTTCGTGGGCACGTTCCACGGCTTCTGCGCACGGCTGCTGCGTATCCACCCGCTGCAGGCCGGGGTCGAGCCGGGCTTTCAGATCCTGGAGGAGGGCTTCGCGGACGGGCTGCGCGCGCTTGCCTTCAGTGACGCGCTCGCGGGCTTCCTCGGAGGGGAACGGCCGCAGGCGGTCGATCTCGTGGCGGCCTACGGCGCCGACCCGTTGCGCTCGATGGTGCTGGGAGCGTATGCGCAGCTGCGCAGTCAGGGGCAGAGCGAGCCGCGACTGCCGTCGCCGCGGCTCCAAGCGCCCCCCGCTGTAGCCGAGCCGCGCGAGCCGGCTCCTATGGACGAGCTCGGAGTACGCGCCGCGCAGGCACGCGAGCTGATCGGCGAGCTCGTGGACCGCTTCGGGACCGCCTATGGGCAGCGAAAGCATGTGCGCGCGGCACTCGACTTCGACGATCTCGAGCTGAACGCCCGTGACTTGCTCGAACAGCGCGCGGGCGTGCGCGAGGCGTGGGCCGAGCGCTTCCAGCTGCTGATGGTGGACGAGTTCCAGGATTCAAATCCCCGGCAGCTCCAGGTTCTGGCGGCGCTTGACCGCGACAACCTGTTCACCGTCGGCGACGAGCTGCAGTCGATCTACGGCTTCCGTCACGCCGACGTGAGCCTCTTCCGCGAGCGTCACGCGCACCTGAACAAGCGGGGGGCGAGCCTCGCGCTGACGCACAACTTCCGCAGCCGCCCCGCGATCCTCGCGGCCGTGGAGCGGATCTTCGCGGCGCGCATCGGCGAGCGCTTCGCGCCGCTCATACCCACCCGTACACCGCAGACGGGGGAGCAACCGATCGTCGAGCTGCTACTCACCGACAAGCGCGGCTGGGAGCGCATTCCCGGAGACGACGAGCTCGAGGGCATGCCGGAGGCGACACCATGGCGCCAGGCTGAAGCGCGCCTGCTCGCCGGCCGGGTGGCGGAGCTCATCGCGAGTGGCCAGGCGCAGGCGGGGGAGATCGTCGTGCTGCTGCGAGCGCTCGGCGACCTGCCCGTGTACGAGAGCGCGCTGCGCCACCACGGACTGCGCACGCTTGCCGGTGTCGGCGGCTTCTGGAGCCACCAGCAGGTCAGTGACCTGCTGGCCTGGCTGAGGGCGCTCGCCAACCCGCTCGACGAGCTCGCGCTCTACTCGACGCTTGCCTCGCCGCTGGTGGGCGTCTCCAGCGATGGGCTCGCGCTGATCGCGCGGGCGGCGAGCGAAGGACGCGTAGGGGTGTGGCGGGCGATCCAGCGAGCGTTCGCCGACACCCAGCGCGACGGCGACGAGGGCGAGCTGGGCGATCAGGGCGACGGCGAGCGAGTGAGGGGCGCGACGGGCCTGCGCGACGCGCTACCCCCCGCGGATCGCGAGCGGGTGGCGGCCTTCCGCGAGCTGTTCGCCTCCGAGCGCGCGAGCGCGGCGTTGCATCCGATCTCCGAGCTGCTGCGCCGTGCGATCGCCGCCACCGGCTACAACGCGCACGTGCTGTCGCTCAGCTGGGGTGAGCGGCGACTCGCGAACGTCCAGAAGCTTGTGCGCCTGGCGCGGCGCTTCGAGGCAAGGGAGGGGCGCGATCTGCGCCGCTTCCTCGACCACGTCGCCCATGTCGAGGCCGCGCTCGGCGGCCGAGAGGCCGATGCGCCCGTGGGGGACGGCGAGGTTGACGCGGTGCGCCTGATGAGCATCCATGCGGCCAAGGGGCTCGAGTTCCCGGTCGTGTGCGTGGCGGACCTGGGGCGCGACCCAAACCTGCGCGCGCCCGACCTGCTGGTCGACGGCGCCGGCGGGCGCGTGGGGCTGCGGCTGCCGGAGCTCGGAAACCCTGAGGCGGCATCCGTGCTCAACTACGACGAGCTGCGCGAGGAGCGCCGAGGAGCCCAGGAAGAGGAGGAGGATCGCGTTCTCTACGTCGCCTGCACGCGTGCCGAGAACCGGCTGCTGCTCAGTGGGTCGGTCGCATTCGAGCGCTGGCCGGCGCTCAAGCCGGGCGTGGCGCCGATCGCCTGGCTCGCGCCCGCGCTCGTGTCCGACGCATCGAAGCTCGCCGCATCCGGGGCGCTCCCGACCGGTGGGCTGACCGTGGACGCGGGTGGCGGTCTGGTGGTGCGCTGCATCTTCAATGCGTCGAGCGCCGCCGAGGAGGCTCGACCCGTTCGTGCCTCCGAACCCGTCGGGGAGGCGATGCAACGGTCCGTGTCGGCGCCAACCGCGCCGGTGAGTACGGTGCGAGCGGGCGTATCGGCGCCAACCGCGCCGGTGAGTACGGTGCGAGCGCGCGTGCCGGCGCCCACCGCGCGACTCGGTATGCCGGTGCCAATGGTGAGGCAGGGCGCGTCGGCGCCGGCGCCGTTGGTAGATCCCGATGCCACGATGAGCTACACATCGCTCGCCGAGCTCGAGCGATGTGGCTACCGCTACTACCTGGAACGGGTCCTGCGGCTCCCCGAGAACCGCGCGGCGGCGCGTTCCGGTCGGGATGACGGCGGGATCGAGGCACGCACGCGCGGGACGATCGTCCACGTGCTGCTCGAGTCGGTCGACTTCGCGCGCCCGCAACCGCCGTCTGTGAAGGACGTGGAAGGCGTCGCCCGGCAGGTTGGCGCGAATGTCGGCGCCGGCGAGCGTGAGGAGATCGCCGCGTTGATCGCCGGGGCGCTCACCGCGGAGCCCGCGCGACGACTTCGAACCGCGCGCCGTGCGCGTAGCGAGCACCCGTTCGCCTTCTCACTAGGACCCGCCCACCCCGGTGAGCCACTCGTGATAGGCGTGCTCGACCTGATCGTCGAGCAGCCCGATGGCAGCAGCTTGATCGTCGACTACAAGAGCGATCGGCTCGCCGGCGACGAGGATCTCGAGCAGCTCGTGCAGCGCGACTACGGCTTCCAGCGGCTGCTGTATGCGCTCGCGGCGATCGAAGACGGGGCGCATGAGGTGGAGGTCGCCCACTGGTTCTTGGAACGCCCAGAGGAGTGGGTGGCAGTTCGATTCGTCACAGACGAACAACATCGTTTGCGCGAACAGCTGCTCGCCCGCGTGGCGCGCGCGAGAGCCAAGGGATTCGCCGTCACGGGGGCGCCCCACCGTGCAATCTGCCTCACATGCCCCGGTCGCGGGGGATTGTGCTCATGGGGGGAAATCCGCACCATGAGTGAGCGATCCGCCACATTGGAATCGGAGGACTGAGGGGATACGCTCAACGACTGAATCGTTTGTTTCGCGATCAGACGAAGCATATGAGGTGGAAGGGAACTTATGGAAGCGGGATTAGCGGCTACCGTCATGCAGGTGCCGTCGGTGCTGTCCGACCTCGAGTTGTTCGCGCGCATGCGAGTCGACGGCGATCCCCATGCGCGCGAGCTCCTGATCGAACGCTACCTGCCGCTCGCCCGCAGGCTCGCGCGCCGCTACCAGCACACCGACGAGCCGATCGAGGATCTCATCCAAGTCGCCTCGATCGGCCTGCTCAAGGCGGTCGATCGCTTCGACTGCTCGCGTGAGGTGATGTTCTCCAGCTACGCGGTGCCCACGATTCTCGGCGAGCTCAAGCGCCACTTCCGCGATCGCACATGGTCGGTGCGGGTTCCGCGCGATCTACAGGAGCTGGCACTGCGCGTCGACCAGACGGTTACGCGACTGTCGCTCGGGCGGCGTCGTTCTCCGTCGGTGGGCGATATCGCACAAATCGTGGAAGCCTCGGAGGAGCAGGTGCTCGAGGCGCTCGAGGCGATGGGCGCCTACAGGGCGAGCTCGCTCGATGCCCCGCGCTCCACGCGAGATGAAGAGACCGAGAGCGTGGCCGAGGCGCTCGGGTCCCACGATCACGGCTTCGACCGCGCTGAGGACCGCGCGACGCTGGAGCCGCTGATGGGGCGCATCGGCGAGCGTGAGCGAACCGTGCTGAGGCTCCGTTTCGGCGATGACCTCACGCAGGCGGAGATCGGTGAGCGGATCGGCGTCTCCCAGATGCAGGTCTCACGTCTCATCCGCCAGGCGCTGGCGCGCCTGCGCGCCGGTGTTGACGCCGCGGACGCCGCGCCCTGATCCACAGGATCGCGCCGCCTCGCGCGCGGGCGCCGGCGTCACCCCCGCCCCGCCCCACCGTACACGGGCGCGTCAGCGCGCCCGTGTTGACGATAAGGCTTGACAATGTCCCATCCGGGAGTCAACATGTATCCAAATGCCAAGAGCAATGTGGATGGGGACCCTCAGCTTCGGCTTGGTCAGCGTGCCCGTAAAGCTCTACAGCGCCGTCACGCGCAAGACGGTCCACTTCCACCAGATCCACACGCTCGACAACGGGCGTATCCACCAGAAGCACGTGTGCTCCCTCGACGGCGAAGAGATCCCGCTCAGCGAGATCGTCAAGGGGTACGAGATAGCCCCCGATCGCTACGTGCCGGTGGAGGCGAGCGAGTTGGCGGCGCTGGAACCGCTGTTCACGCGCACGATCCAGGTCGAGGACTTCGTGGCCCTGGAGGAGATCGATCCGATCTACTTCGACCACCCTTACCACGTCGTTCCGGGGCCTGGGGGCGCGCACCCCTATCGATTGCTCCTGAATGCAATGAAGGACACCGGCAAGATCGCGATCGGGCGCATCGTGATGCGCTCCAAAGAACGGCTCGTGGCGATCCGCCCGCGCGAGAATGCGCTGCTGATGCTCACAATGAGCTACGCCGACGAGGTCAACCCGACCACCGGGCTGCGCGAGCTCGAAGGACTCGAAGGCGAGCTCGACGAACAGGAGCTCGACGTCGCCCGTCGCCTCGTGGCATCGATCGCAGAGCCGTTTGACATCGACAAGTACCAGGACACCTTCCGCGAGGCTGTGCTCGACCTGATCGACCGCAAGGCCGCCGGCGAGCCGCTCCAGCTGGGCGCAGAACCCGAGCGCCCGCCCGACTCGCCAGACGTCATGAAGGCACTCGAAGCGAGTCTCGAGCAGGTCAGCTCGAGCTGAGCACGAGTACCAACTGAGCGGCCTCGCCCTGCTTGCCGGGCTCGATCGAAAGGCGCTCGGCCATGCTCTCGAGCACGTTGCCCACCACCGGCAGGATCGCGTCCTTGACAAGCCCCGCGGCGCCGTCATCGGTCAGGTCCCGCACGCGCAACTCGGCCTCGTGCTCGTCAGCCTGCACGCTGAACGTCAGCCTGCCGTCGTTCGCGTACGCGGGAGCGTGCGCGCACAGCGTGTCACACACGAGCAGGGCGTCGTGGAGTCGGTCAAGCGGCCAATCGGCGCGAGCCAGCACCATCGACACCACCCGCCACAGCACAGGGCCCACGAGCGGGCCGTTGGCCAGGCGCAGGTGCGCCACGTCGTCGGTGGCTTGTTCCTGTTCGCGCGCGGTGGGGCCAGTCATGGTCGAGCTCCTCGCAAGACGGCGGGTCGCGCATGACCCTCCGATGCGCTCATGCGCGATGTCCGCTTGCCTGCCTGCCGTGTGCCCTTTGGGTATGCCCTTCAGGGTGCGCCCCAGAAGGTGTGCCCGGCAGGATGCTCATGCTCGGCGTCTCGTCGGTCAGCGCGAAGGTCATGCGCACCTCCGTGTGCTCCCCGCCGCCGTGCCCGAGCTGCACGGTCTCGGCGAGCGCCGCGATCAGCGACAGCCCGAGGCCGAGCCCAGGGCTGTCCGGACGTGGCCCGATGCCGCGTCCCCAGTCGCGCACGACGACGGTCAGCTCGTCGTCGGCCATGCTCGCGAGGATCTCCATCGGCCCGTCGTGGCCGTCGGGGTAGGCATGGACGACCACGTTCGCGCACGCCTCGGTCACCGCCAGGCGTATGTCGGACAGCTTCTGCTCGGACACGGCGAACGCCTCTCCGAGCCCGCCGAAGGCGTGGCGGACTATCGCGATGTTCTCCGCCCGCGCCGCGAGCGCGAGCTCCATGTCCGGCGTCATTGCCCCTCCAGGTGGTTTGCCGTGCCGATGTTGCCTTGCCGTCTCACCCCATGATGGTCCCCGTCCCGGACGGATTTCACACCTCGGCGCCCGTCCGGCGGCCCTCTCGTGCCTACCTCTGGGCCATCCACACAGCCGGCTCGTGGGGCTTGCGCGATGCTACCCTTCAGGGCTCCGCCTCAGGTGCCGATCCGTCACGCCCGCGGGGGCGCCGCAGCCCGTCTGGGACGCGCCGCCCAGCGGGAGCACTCACATGACTTCGCACACATTGCCATCACAGGCCGCTGGACTCTACGACCCCCGCTACGAGCACGACGCGTGCGGCGTGGGAATGGTCGCGCGCCTGGACAACCTCGCTACGCATGAGGTCGTCACGCGCGCGATAACGGCGCTCGAGAACCTCGAGCACCGTGGGGCCTCCGGAGCCGACCCGCTCACCGGCGACGGCGCCGGGATCCTCATGCAGATGCCCGACGAGCTGCTGCGCGCGCTCGTCGACTTCGAGCTCCCCGAGGTGGGCGCCTACGGCGTGATGATGTGCTTCCTGCCCACCCACGCGCCGATGCGCGAGGAGATCGAGGGGCTGCTCGAGCAGAGCGTTCGGGACGAGGGCCAGCGCATGCTCGGCTGGCGCGACGTTCCGGTGTGTCCCGAGCACACGGGCGCCACAGCCGCGTCGTCCCGTCCCGTCATCCGCCAGTTGTTCGTCGGGGCCGGCTCGATCTCCGATGACAGGGCAGCGGAGCGGGCGGGAGCCGAGGCCCGCGAGGGCGGCCTCGAAGGGTTGCAGCCCGACGGGTTCGACCAGAACTCCTTCGAGCGCAAGCTGTACGTGATCCGGCGCGTCTGCGAGCAGGCGGTCGCCGCCCGCGAGGATGCCGGCAAGGGCTTCTACGTCACCTCCAGCTCCTCGCGCACCATCAACTACAAGGGCATGCTGATCTCCAACCAGCTCGCAGCCTTCTACCCCGATCTGCAGGACCAGCGCTGCAAGAGCGCGCTGGCGCTCGTGCACTCGCGCTTCTCCACCAACACGTTCCCGAGCTGGGAGCTCGCGCACCCCTACCGCGTGATCTGCCACAACGGCGAGATCAACACGGTCATGGGCAACGTCAACTGGATGCGAGCGCGCGAGTCGGAGCTCGCCTCCGATCTGTTCGGGGAGGACCTCTCCAAGATCCTTCCGGTGGTCACCCAGGGCAACTCTGACTCCGCCACGTTCGACAACGTGCTCGAGCTGCTGATGCTCGCGGGGCGCTCGCTCCCGCACGCGGTGATGATGATGATCCCGGAGGCCTATCGCAACCGAACCGACCTGCCCGAGGAGCTGAAGGGCTTCTACGCCTTCCACTCCTGCATGATGGAGCCTTGGGACGGCCCCGCCGCGGTCGCCTTCACCGACGGGCGCGTGGTGGGGGCCACGCTCGACCGCAACGGACTGCGCCCCGGGCGCTGGGTGCTCACCAAGGACGGCCACGTCGTGCTCGGCTCGGAGTGTGGGCTGCTCGACGTGCCAGCTGAGGAGATCGAGCGGCTTGGGCGTCTTCAGCCGGGCAAGCTGTTCCTCGTGGATCTGGAGCAGGGCCGCGTGATCGACGACGGCGAGGTCAAGCACCAGGTCTCCACAAGCAAGCCCTACGGCGAGTGGTACGCGCGCAACGCGGTGCGCTTCGCGGACCTCCCCCCATCCGAGCAGGTGACGCTCTCAGATCAGCCGCTGCGCAGGCGCCAGCGCGCGTTCGGCTACTCGCAGGAGGATCTGCGCGTGCTGCTCGAGCCGATGGCCCGCGACGCGCAGGAGCCGATCGGGTCGATGGGCAACGACCTCTCGCTGGCGGTGCTCTCAGACCAGGCGCCGCCTCTGTTCTCCTACTTCAAGCAGCTGTTCGCGCAGGTCACCAATCCTCCGATCGACCCGATCCGCGAGGAAATCGTGATGAGCCTCGCCACGAGCCTCGGCACCGAGCGCAACCTGTTCGACGAGACCCCCGAGCACGCCCACAAGCTGCTGCTCG
>PLYX01000172.1:305-5800 GCA_003151895.1 Solirubrobacterales bacterium | reverse complement strand
AGTCGCGCTACCTCGGCCCGATGCTCCACGGCGACGAGGTGTGGTGCCAGCTTTTCTCCGAGCCGGCCGCCGGCTCGGACCTCGCCGCGGTGCAGGCCCGTGCGCGCCAGGCCGAGGACGGCACTTGGCGATTGAGCGGCCAGAAGGTGTGGACCACCAACGCCCAGTTCTCCTCCTACGGCCTGCTGCTCGCCCGCACCGATCCAGAGCAGCACAAGCACAAGGGCCTGACCATGTTCATCGTGCCGATCGACGCCCCCGGCGTGACGATCCGCGGCCTGCGGCAGATCTCCGGCGAGGCGGAGTTCAACGAGGTCTTCTTCGACGACGTCGCGCTCGACGCCGACGCTGTCGTCGGCGGTGTGGGCAACGGCTGGGGCACGGCGCTCACCACGCTCATGTTCGAGCGCGTCACGATCGGGCTCGGCGGCGAGGGGCTCGGCTACAACTCGGTGCGCTTCGCCAAGGGCATCGCCTCAGACGTTCACGCCCGGCGCGACCCCGAGGTGCGCAGGCAGCTCGGCGAGATCTCAAGCGAGCTGCTCGCGGTGCGCTTCACCGGCTATCGAACGCTCACCGCCCTGCAGAAAGGCCAGATCCCAGGGCCCGAGGCGGGCCTCGCGAAGGTGACGATCGTCAACGGGGCGATCAAAGCCGGTGACCTGATCGCCGACGTGGTCGGCCCCGACGCGCTCGGCGAGGGCAGCGAGTGGGCCTACATGATCTCGTTCCTGCCCGGGCTGAAGTCGGCCGGCGGCACTGAGGAGATCCTGCGCAACACGGTCGGCGAGCGCGTGCTCGGACTGCCACCCGAGCCGCGCCTGGACAAGGGGATCCCGTTCTCGGAGCTGCGCTCCAAGGAAGGAGCGGCGGCATGAACCTCGCACTCTCAGACGAGCAGGAGTTCCTGCGCGAGGCGGCCCGCGGGACGCTCTCGCGCGTAAAGACGCTGGAGGCGGCGCGCGAGGCGCTCGACGGCGACGCCGGCGCGCTGCCCGACATGTGGCCGGCGGCGTGCGAGGCCGGTTGGCCGGGCCTGCTGATCGACGAGGCCCACGGCGGCGCCGGACTCGACGCATTTGACGCGATGCTCGTGCTCGGCGAGTGCGGTCGCGTGCTCGCACCCGTCGCCTTGCTCGGGCACCTGCCGGCAACGGCGATCCTCGGCGCCGCGCCCGCCGGGTCCGCGCTGCTCGAGCCGCTCGCGAGCGGGGAGCGTCGCGCGGCCTACCTGCCGACGATGCCCCCGAACGACCTGGCGGGCGGATGGACGGTGGACCCGGCGCACGGAAGCACGCGCCCCTCGGCCCCGCAGGCGACTGACGACGGCAAGGGCGGGGCGCTCGTGAGCGGCACGTTCGCGTTCGTGCCCGACGCTCCCGGAGCCGACCTGCTCGTGGGCGTTGCGCTGCTGGACGGTAGGCCCGTCGGCGTCGCGATCGAGGCCTCCGCCGGTGGCGTGTCGATCGAGGAGGTGCACCGCTACGACGCCACCCGCTCGCTCGGGCACGTCACGCTGCGCCAGGTGCCCGCCACCGTGCTCGACGCCCCCGAAGAGTCTCTAGCCGGCGCCTGGCACCTGGCGCAGGCGCTAATCGCCGCCGAGTCGCTCGGCAGCGTCGAGACGGCGCTCGAGATGTCGGTCGCCTACGCCAAGGAGCGCCACACGTTCGGACGGGCGATCGGCTCCTACCAGGCTGTCAAGCATTCGCTCACCGAGGTGCTGCGCCAGCTCGAGAACGGGCGCTCGCTGCTCTACTACGCGGGCTGGTCGCGCAACGGCGCGCCGGCGGAGTTCCCGCTCGCGGCGAGCGCGGCGCGCTCGGTCGCTGGACGGGCGCTCGACCATGGCGCACGCACGATGATCTCCGTGCACGGCGGCATCGGCGCAACCTGGGAGCACGACGCGCCGCTGTACTTCCGCCGCGCCCAGCTATCGAGGCGCCTGCTCGGCGGCACGGCGGCCGCTACCGACCGCGTCGCCGGTGAGCTGATCGCCCAGGCGGACGCGGCTTAGGCTTACGCGCGACGGCCGTGTGCCCTTTGGGTATGGCGGTTTCGTAAGAGGCCGCCACCGGGGCGCCGTAGGCGGCATGCACCGCTTGCACCATCGCCTGTTCGATCCCGCAGTTGATGCAGAACCCGTGCTGAGACCAGCCGATCGCGCGGGCGAGCACCTGGTCGGCGTAGGTGACGCCGGTGGCGTCGTGGCCGTAGTAGTCATACGCGGCGTTCCAGGCGGCGCCGTCGAGCGCGTAGCCGGCGCCGTCGGCGGACAGCAGGTGAGCGGCGGCCATGATCGAGTCGAAGTCGTCGTAGATCGACGGGTGCTTGGCGATCATGTGGTCGTAGGAGGCGGGACGCGCCCCATAGCGGTAGGAGTTGTTGACGAGCGCCCACGTGGATGAGATGCCCGCCCCCCCGTTGGTGACGTTGAATTGCATCGGCCCTCCGCAGCAGCCAGCGAAGTTGAGGCCTTCGTATGTGGTCGGCGCGGTCGAGAAGGCCGACTCCTGCTTGTGGATCGATGCGATCAGCAGCCAGTTGACCCCGAACGTGCGTTGGGCGGCGGCGTAGATCGGGTAGAAGCCCTGCATCCAGCGCTCCGCGATGTGGGTGCTCGTCTGAGCTTCATACAACGCGAGGTCGCGGTGCGCCTGCACGGCCGACGGGTCTCCCACGATCGCGTGAGCGCCCCCGCGCGAGCGTGAGACGGAGCTGCCGGGGGATCTCCCCACCAACCGCGAGCCGGTCCCGGTCGCCGTGATGTCGCTGACCGGCGCCGTTGCGCCGGGCACGGGTGTCGGGGTGGCGGCGATCACCGGCGGCGGTCCCGCTGCGCTCGCTGGTGACGCGACCCGACCCACGGCACCGCTCAACGCTAGCGCGAGCACACCGGCGCCGAGCACACCGAGAGCTATAGCGACCGCCCACGCACCTCGTTCGGAGCCCGGTCGCGGAACGTTGGCGTCAAGCTGCTCCACTGCCTCAGGCTAGCGCGAGCGCTCCCAGCTTCGCCGCGAGCGAGTCGAGCAGCTCACGGAAGGAGTCTTCGAACTTCTCGACCCCCTCGCGCTCGAGCGTGTCGGTGACGTCGTCGTAGGAGACCCCGACGTTGGCGAGCTCGTCGAGCACCGCCTGCGCCTCGGCGAGCCCCTCGTGCAGCGACGGCCGCGGGCTGCCGTGGTCCTGGAAGGCCCTGATGGTCTCCTCCGGCATCGTGTTGATCGTGTCGGGCCCGATCAGCTCGTCCACATACAACGTGTCGGGGTAGTCGGGGTTCTTGGTTGACGTGGACGCCCACAGGACCCTCTGCGGCGTGGCGCCCTTGCCCGCCAGGTAGTCCCAGCGGGGGCCCTGGAAGATGTGCTCATAGTGGCGGTAGGCGAGCTTGGCGTTGGCCACGGCGAGACGCCCCTTCAAGTCGTCGTGTGGGTGGGCGGGATCCAATTCATCCAGGCGCCTGTCGGCCTCCGTGTCGATGCGCGAGACGAAGAAGCTCGCCACCGAGGCGACCTTGCTCGGATCCCCGCCCTCCGCGACGAGGCGCTCCAGTCCGCGAAGGAAGGACTCGGCGACCTCCTCGTAGCGTTTCAGCGAGAAGATCAGCGTAACGTTGATCGAGTGGCCCTTGGAGATGACGTCCTCGATCGCGGCGAGCCCCGGCTTGGTCGCGGGGATCTTGACGAGCAGGTTCGGGCGGTCGACCGCCTTGTGCAGGCGCATCGCCTCGCGGAAGGTCTGCAGCGAGTCGTACGCCAGACGCGGATCGACCTCCAGTGAGACGTATCCGTCGCGTCCGAGCCCCTGATCCCAGGTGGGGCGGAACACGTCGCACGCCTCGGAGATGTCCTGCTCCGCCAACGCCCAGAAGATCTGCTCGACATCGCTTGAGCCGAGCTCGCTTGCCTGCCCTCCGTCATGGGGGGTGCCCTTCAGGGTGCGCATCTGCTCGTCGTAGGCCTCCCCCGCGCCCATCGCCTTCTGGAAGATCGTGGGGTTCGACGTGGCGCCGACCACCGAGTCCTCGTCGATCAACCGCTGCAGGTGTCCGCCTCTGATCGCTTCACGCGAGAGGAAGTCGATCCACACGCTCTGGCCGAGCGCGGAGAGCCTGTGAAGTGGGGAGAGGGTGGGAGACGGCATCTGGCCTCCTGAGAAGCGCGTTGTGTTCAATTTATTTTTTGGATTTGCTGTTCCATCAGGGGTAAAGAAGGGAGCTTTGCGCCATCAGCCTCCGCGCCCGAGCAGGGCGCGGGCGCGGGCAAGGATCGACTCTGGGGTGAAGCCGAGCTCCTCAAGGACCGTCGGACCCGGGGCGGAGGCGCCGAAGCGATCGATCCCGAGCACGTCGCCGCCGTCACCGACCCACTTCCACCAGCTCATGCTCACCCCCGCCTCGACGGCCAGGCGCGCGGCGACCCCGCGAGGGATGACGCTGTCGCGGTAGTCCGACGACTGGGCTTCGAAGAGCTCCATGCACGGCATCGAGACGACCCGCACGCGGGTGTCTTGCGCCGCGAGATCGCGTCCCGCTTGGAGCGTCGGCGCGACCTCCGAGCCGGTGGCGATCAGGACCAGCTCGGGGTCCCGGCCGGCCGAGGAGCCCCCGGAGCCTCCCTCGGAGGAGGACGCTCCATCGCCGGAACCGTCGGGCTCGCGCGTCGGGGAGCAGTCCGACGAGGAGTCCCACAACACATAGCCCCCGCGCTCCAAGCCGTCCGCGGCGCCCATCCCGGAGCGGTCGAGCACCGGCAGGTTCTGCCGCGAAAGCAAGAGCGCCACCGGGCCGTCCTTTCGTTCCAGCGCCACGCGCCAAGCGACCACGGTCTCGTTCGCGTCGGCCGGGCGGATCACCCACAGGCGTGGGATGGCGCGCAGCGCCGCGTAGTGCTCGACCGGCTGGTGGGTGGGACCGTCCTCACCGAGGCCCACGGAGTCGTGTGTCCACACCCACATGACCGGGAGCCCCATCAGCGCGGAGAGGCGCACGCTCGGGCGCATGTAGTCGGAGAAGATCAGGAACGTCGACCCGTACGGCTTCACCATCGCGCCGTGGGCGGCGAGTCCGTTGACGATTGCGCCCATCGCATGCTCGCGGATGCCGAACGGGACGTTGCGGCCCGTGTGCGCGCGCGAGTAAACGCCTGAGCCATCGAACACGGTCTTGGTGGACTCGACGAGGTCGGCGGCGCCACCGACCATCGTGGGCGCAAAGGAGTTGAGCGCCGCCATCACCTTCTGCCCGGCGGAGCGGGTCGCGATCTGCTCGCCTGCGGGGAAGCTCGGCAGCGCCCTCTCCCAGCCGTCGCACAGGCGACCCGACCAGGCCAGATCCCATTCCTCGGCGAGTTGCGGGTAGCGCTNNNGGGTAGGCGATGTGCGAGCGCACCGATATGAACGAGGGACGCTCGACCTCAGCCCGCGCGGCGAGCAGCGCGTGGTGGAGCGCCTGCAGATCCTCTGAGTCTTCGACCCGCTGGACGTGCCAGCCG
>PLYX01000172.1:0-154 GCA_003151895.1 Solirubrobacterales bacterium | reverse complement strand
CCGGGGGTGTGGCCGCGCTCGGGGTGGCCGGGTGTGCGCGACTCCCACTGGCGGAAGCTCTTCAGGTCCTCTAGCGACAGGTCGAAGCCGCACAGGTGGGTGAGCGCGTACTGGAGCACGCAGGCATGCCCGGCGCTGAGCACGAAGCGGTCGC
>PLYX01000211.1 GCA_003151895.1 Solirubrobacterales bacterium | reverse complement strand
CCTCCTTGAACGGGATGTTGATGCCGCCGTCTACGACGCGTACGGACTATCTGCCGCACAGCAGGCGCGTGTCGCCAGCGAGTACGAGTCGCTCGAGATTCGGACGCCCTTTCACCTGTCGTAGCTGGTCCTGGCACGTTCGAAGCGCGTTACGGTGCCTGCACCACGCTTCGCGCCAACGTCAGAACAGACACCATTCATACGCGACTGCGGACGTGGGTTCGATTCCCACCGTCTCCATCGAGGTCGGGTCGCCGGGAGCTGCGATGCTCCCGGCGACCCGACCATTTCGGACAGAACGCTGCGAAAGTGTGCGAAACGAGCATCGCAATTTGCGCGCGATTTAGCAGCTGGCGTACGTTGAACGGTCGCAGGGCTGCGTACGTTGCGTACGCCGGGCCTCGAGGGCTCCTTCAGCCCTCTCTCGGGCGTTGCCGCGAGTCGTGCAGCTCAGGCTATGCGCGTGGCACCCGGGAGATACCAGGAGGGCTCGGGCGCCTCGTGCTTCGCGCGGCCAACCGTTTGACCGCGCCGTCGCTGCGCCCACTCCATCAGGTTCGCGAACAGCTCGCCCTGCTCGACCGCATCATCGAGCGCGTCGTGCGTGTGTGGTGCGAGCGGCCTCAGCGACGCCGGCATCGCCGCCTTCCCAGACTGATCGAACACCGTGCCGGCAAGCGCCTGGTACTGAGTGCGGATATCCAGACACGAGGAGTGCCCGAACGGCGAGCCGCCGGGCGCGAACCGCTCGAAATACCAGTACAGGAAAGACCAGTCATAGGCGACCGGATAGGCGACCAGCACAGGCCTGTGGCCATCACTGAGCTCGCGCACCCACTCGGCGGCCTGGGCCATCGCCTCGTGCGGATCCAGACCCTCACGCTCCAGGCGGCCACGGTCCAGGCCATTGACCTCGAGCGCCTCCTGCTGGAAGTCCTCGGTGATCGGCCGCAGCTCGCGGTAGAAGTTGTGCTCCCTCAGGTCAAAGCGCTCGAAGCTCTCGCCGTCGTAGGTCCCCACCGCAGCGAAGCCGAAAGACAGGAGCGAATAGACACCGGGAACCGGTCCGTCGGTCTCAACGTCGGCGGAGATATATATGTCGGGGCGTATCTGACGGCGGGCCACCCACACATTATGGGCATGCTTCGGATGGTGCCGCCGCCGTGCCCTCGCATATCCTGGCCAGGGCATGGTCCCGGACCGCCGCGCCTACTCCCTGGCCCGCCTTGCTGAGCTCAGCACGCGGATGCGCGCCGTCGACGCCCTGCTCGAGGGTCACCGCCTATGCGTCTACGCCACCGGATCCTATGGTCGGCTGGAGGCGTGGGATGAGTCTGACATCGACCTGTTCTTCCTCTACGATGACGCCGAGGAGACCGAGCGCCTGCCGTGGATCACGTTCACGCGCCTGTCCGCCCGCCTTGTCGATGAGACCGAGGAGATGGGCTTCCCGCCGTTCTCCGGAGACGGACGCTACCTCGAGGTCCTGTACGTCGGTGAGATGGAGAAGATCCTTGGCAGCCGAGACGATGACTCCCAGAACAGCTTCACAGCTCGCATGCTGCTGTTGCTCGAGAGTCAGCCCATCTACCGCCAAGACGTCCACAGCGATCTGCTGGAGAGGATCGTCGGCTTCTACTACCGCGACTTCGAGGATCATGCGGACGGCTTCCTGCCGACCTTCCTGACCAACGACATCCTTCGCTTCTGGCGCACGCTCACGCTCAACTACGAGCACCATCGCATCAAGATCCTCACCGACAAGGCTCTCACGAAGCAGGAGCTCGTGCTCCGCAAGGCCGACAGTGCCCTGAAGAACTACAAGCTGAAGGTCAGCCGCCTTTCGACGTGCTTCTCGATGGTCGCCCATCTCTGCACGTGCGCGGCGCCGGTCACGGCCGACACGGTCCTCGAGCTGTGCCGGATGACCCCGAGCGACCGCTTCGGGGCGCTCCGGGACGCTCACCTGGGCGCCGTCGGCCTGCTCGATGAGATCGCGAGCTTCTATGAGGGGTTCCTGGAGAATGTTCAGCACCCCGAGCAGGAGCTGCTGGAGCGCTTCGCTGACGAGCGGGCTCGCAAACAGGCGCTCGCCGACGCCAAGCGCTACGGAGAGCTCATCTACGCCCTGCTCCGCGACAACGCCGATGACGAGCGAATGCGATCACTCGTAGTGTGAGCGTAGTGAGACTCCTGACGCTTGCGGGTGCGCCTGCAGGTGAGGGGAGGCTGGGAGTCGCGGCATGTGCTTCCGCCACCGTGATAGCCGGCGAGATCGCCTTCAACCGTCGCCTCCGTCGTAAACCGCCCGGTGCTGCGTCGCCCATGGCCCGGCGGTCGATGCTGGATACGTCCTCTCCACGCTTCACAATCGGCTGCCATGGAGCTTGAGATAGAGATGCTCGAGGTAGTCGCGGTGGATGGTGATCGAGGAGAACAGCAGCGCGAGACTCTCCGGCATCCCGGCCTCGGCGATCGCCGGCAGGTACAGGTAGTTCACGAGGTGGTCGTAGCCGCGCAGATCCGCCAGTGCCGTCTCCTGCACGGTGCCGCCGGCGAGCAGCTCGGCGAGCGAGATCACCGGTGCGACGCCTAAAGTGTTCGGAGGGTGCGAGGCGTGGGGGTAAGGCACAGCTGCGTACGCGCCAACGTACGCAGCTCGACTGCCGGCAAACGCCGCGATCGGCATATCAGAGCCCATTTCCGCGTCAGCTTTCGCCCCTCTCGAACCCGCCGTCTCCATCGAGATCCGACGTCCGAGCCATGCAGGCGCATGGGCTCGAATCAGGCACGAGCATAAGCTCGTTCACGGGTTAGGCGATGCGTCGAGCTGTTCGGCGAGGATGACAAGCGCTGAGGGCTGGGTACCGAGACCGTCGGCGATTTCCAGCAGCAGCTCATAGGTGGGGTCGAGCTGTCCGGCTTCGAGCGCGCCAATGCGCTCGCGGATAACCCCGCTGGCGTCGGCGAGCTCGTCGGCGCTCATGCCGCTCTGCTCGCCATCAGCTTGACAGCTCGTCCGAGGATGAGCAGGTTGGGCTCTTTGTAACTGCTTTGTGCCAAGAAAAGCCCCCAAAGTGCGATGAAAAGCGTTGTGTGGCGTTTGTTCTACATAGATGCCCTAACCCCTTCACCCGTGAATGCGCAAGTCTGCAGCACATGCCACGCCCAAGGACCGCCAAGCCGCGCAGCCTGCGCCTCGCCGCGCTAGGTCAGGCGATCGAGTTGGTGATCGCCGAAAACGTCGACATGACACAGGAGACCGTCGCCTTCGACTCCGGCTTGGCCGTCAAGCAGGTCGGCACGTTTGTCCGTGGTCAGGGCAACCCGACATACAACACCCTGCTCAAGCTGTGCGAAGGTCTGCACGTGAGCCTCGGCGAATTGACGTCAAGGGCTGACGACCTGTACGACAAGCGCCTCGGGCGCTAGCGACACACCAATCTTATGTCAGCGTCTTTGCTGAGCGGCGGCAACAAGCTCCTGTGCGCGTTCGAGAATCAGCGTGTCGAGCTTGAGGTCATGCGCGCGCACAACACGGGCGTGGAGGGTTCGCAGTTCGCTTTCGTCGAGTGTCCCGAGCGACTCTCGCCGATCGAGTGCTTCGACGGGCAAGCGCAGCAGCGAGGTCACGATCGCCGCGTTCTCGACGGGAAGGCCGGGAAAACGCTCCGGGCGTAGCGGGAATAGCGCTGGATCCTTTTCCTCGCGTACCTGTTGGCGGACCGTGTCCGAGGACAGCTTCTCGAAGCGCCGCAAACGTAGGGCGAGCACCTCGTCGTAGTCACGCAGCACCGGAGTGATGACCAACACAGGTCGCGCCTTGACCGGCGTGAGCACCACGAACTCACTCATCCCCTTGCGGGCAGCGTCGACGAACGGCTCGGGTGAGCTAATGTCCTTTGGAGCTATTGCCTCGCCGTATAGGCGAAAGGGCGGCCTCGGGCTGTATGGAGCGACTGCCCAGTAGCAGTGTCCGAGTGGCGGCACTTAGCCGAATATCTCAGCGAGAAGTGCCGGGTCAGTGATCGGCTTGCCGGGCGTGTCCTCCTCGCGGTGTGCACGAATAGTATCCTCGCTGAGGGTGATCGGCTCGATCCGTGAGACCTCGACGAGGAGTTGGTCGAGGTCGTTCAGCCGACCGAAGTCGGTCGGATGGACGAGCATGGCTCGATCCTTGCCGTAACGGGAGATCACGGTCACCTCGCCTGGTTGGGGATCGGGAATGCGAACCTCATTGCCGCTTACGGTCCTGGTCTTTAGCGCCATGCCAAGTAGCCTACCACGATCTCGGACGACAATCTGATTGTCGTACGAACTGGATCAGTCGCGCATCCACCAGAGCCCTGAGCAGAACCTCAACTCGTGCTCGACGGTTTGGTGTTCGTCCCCGTAAGTCCATCTCCACCGCCGTCTCCATCTCCACACCGCCGTCTCCATCGACTGGCTCCCGATCCCGTATGTTCAAGCGGGTTCGAGAGAACAGAGGAAATCTTCCAAGCCGCGCCTGGTATGGCAGGGGTGTAGATGCTATGGGGCTGGTCGGCTCATTGGCGACACGAGTGCGCTGAAATGACGCAGGCCACGCGGCTCATCCTGTAGGTCTCGAACGAACAGCTCCTGTGCTGCTTCATTTACATCGTCGTAGTTATGCCACGTCAATGTGCGCAGGAAGTGGCGGACTGATGCGTAGGCGCACATTGCTTCAGCATCGATAATCCAGCCGTTGATCGTGCCGGCGGTGAAACAGGACTGTCGCGCGTATGTGGTCTCCGTCGTCTGGCATTCCTCATCGGTGGGTTCGTCCGGCAGCTCATCGAACGGGTCGCCTTCAGGTCCCCACGCGTCGCACCATGAACCGAGCGCATAACCGAAAGAGCGATCCTCGGCAAAGGCGCTGTCTGAGAAGCCGGTCTCGAATACCTCGCCGCTGTCGACATCCCACACATCCGCTCGATCCGGAAACAGCAGCCCTCTATCGAGGGCTGTCGTATCCTCCAAGCTATTGGGCCAAGCTCGCCACGACAGCAAGGCTGGAGCCTCCGCCTGCAGGAAGACGGTGAAGTCGGGCTCACGGTCGGGCGTGTAGTCAGCTCCACGTGTGCGCATCGCCTCCGCGATCCTTGCTTGGAGCACCGATATTTGGTCGGTCGGGCAGAACTCTCGGTCGAACCATGCCTTGACCTGCTTGTTAGCAAACGCCAAATAGGTCGGAAGGCCAAGGTCTCGTGCATACGCCGCAAAGCGGCGCGCGATGCCTTGACGGCGTACAGCTGGCCGAACCCAGAAGGACTTGAGCACGAGAATCCAAGGACAAGACTCGTCCTCGGGCCAGAAATAGGCCGGACCCGCAGCAGCGGCCCCATATCGGTACTCCTCGTCGCTCAGGATGTGCTCCGAATGTCGGTATCCAACCCGCAAGGAGCAGGAGCCCAAAGTCTGTCCGCTAGGCGCGATTGCGTTGAGTGCCACTAGCCCCGGTTCGGGGACGAACCGCCTCATGCCGACTCGTCCTTCGCGATAGCGTCGCTTGTAGTTCCACGGGAACCACCGGTCGCCCTCAACGCAGCGGACTAGCTCGAAGTCCATTTCTAGATTCTCCTCATCGGTCCGGTCGATTGTGTACTCAAGCAGGCACCTGACCAGAGGTTGCGGTACGCTGATGTCGTGGCTACGACGCTCGATAGGGACAAGCTGCACGATGTGCTCGACCAGGCGGTGATCGTGATCGACGAGCGGGATCTGGAGCGCTCGCGCCGCGATCCGCGTGTGCGTGAGCTGCACGAACGCGGCGCGAGGCTCCGAGCTGAACTGGAGGCCGAAGGCGCAAACTACGATTGAAGGCTGAGCCACTGCCGGCGCAGCCTGGGATTGCCCGGCACGGGCTGCTCGGAGTCTTGGAAGCCGAAGCGCCGGCGCCGGTGTGCAAGAGTTGCGCACCGGCCGCAGATCGCGACCGAAGAGCCTGCTTTGCGCTGATGGGATCCGCGCCGTCGGGAAGAATGGCGGCGATGGACGAGATGATTGATTCCCTTGGGCGCACCGTTCGCCTGCCCGAGGAGCGGTGGCAGCACATCATCGACGGTCACCCTTACATGGCGCCGTTCCATGCCGAGGTGCTCCGGGCAGTCGAGGCGCCGACCGATCTGATCGAACAGCCGCGCTCCGGCCAGGACTGGTTCTATCTGCGGGATGCAGGCCCCAGTCGGTGGCTCAAGGTCGTAGTAGCCTTTGATGAGGATTCTGTTGGGAGCATACGCACGGCATTCCCGAGGAGAAGCAAGCCATGACAGTCCACATCGGCCCATACACGTTCGACCGCGTCCGCTACGACCACGACGCGGATGTGCTCTACCTCGCCCAGGGCGATCCCGCGCGCGCGGTGGACTTCGACGAGACGCCCGAAGGGCATGCCGTCAGCTTCGATGAGAACGGCGATCTCGTTGGCCTGACGCTGATCGACATCCGGAGGCTTCTCGACGAGGCCCAGGGCGAGCTTCGCCTGGAGCTGCCAGCGAAGGCCAGCCCCGCAGACCTCAAGCTTGCCCTGGCGTAGCTTCTGCCAGGGCCTCGCACAAAGCCTCCACCCGCGCTTGACGGTTTCGTCTTTGCTCCGTACTGTCCATTGGTTTGAGTCTCCTGCGGGGGTCCGCGAAAGGCGGGTCTACGCAGGGGAAACCCCAGCGCAGAAGGGCGAAGAGCCGCGAACGAAAAACCGCCGATTTGCGGGAGCGCGGCGGGCGCACGGTCGCAGAGCGGTAGCAGGAGACTCGCGTTTGGGTTGCATGCGACCCAACATCGGGGCGCGACCGGCTGTCGCCGAACGGTGGCGTCATGGACGCCGGTAGCCGCAGGATCAGCGAGTCGGTGCATCGTGCCGCGCGCATGGGAGGTGTCGGCCCGGTGCGTCGTTGTCGTAGCTGTGGTCGCACGCTGTATGGCCGTGGGAACGTGTGCCGCTGTCGCCGCTGTCCCGAGTACAGCCATGTGTGGGCGGGCGATCAGCGCCAGAAGCTGTTCCGCAACCTGGAGGTCTTGCCGGGGGACATCCTGCTGAGCGCCGTCACGGCTCCGGGCGCGGACTGCTTGCCGTGGGATGAGCGGGTGTGCGCGGGCCTGGGGGAGCACAAGCATTCGGGGCAGCTCGGCCACACCGACGGGGGCGCTCTCGTGATGTCCACGTACGGCCATCCCTCCGAGCAAGCCGCCCGCGAACGGCTGAAGCGCGCCTACGCGACGAACGTCCGGCGACTCTCGCCGGTCCCCGACGAGTCCGGTGAGATGGCATGAGTACAGGGCCACAAGCCAGCTCATCCGTCGCGCTTGGCGGTATCCTGACCATATGGCCGAGCAGAGCGAGTTCGAGTTTGTCTTCGAGCCCCAGGACGAGGGCGGCTTCCATGTGTACGCGCCGGACCTTCCTGGACTGCACACGCAGGGCGAGGACATCGATGATGCGACCGAGAACGCCCAGGAGGCTCTTGCTCTCTATGTCGAGGGCCTGCGGGAAGAAGGCCGGCCGGTCGGCTCTGGCATCGTCCGGCGTAGGCTCGCCGTTCCCGCGTGAGCGAGCGTCTGCCGGTCGTCTCCGGCGCGCAGCTCATCGGTGTGCTCCAGAAGCTCGGTTGGGAATCCATTCGCCAGCGCGGCAGTCACGTCCGTCTCAGGCACCAGGATCGTGCTGTGTCACTGGTCGTGCCGCTGCACCGCGAACTCAAGCGCGGGACGCTCAACGGCATCCTCAGGGACGCCGGTCTGAGCCGCGAGGAGCTGCGCGAACAGCTCTAGCGTGGCGCTCGGCGTCGCGTGTTAGGGTCGCATCAAGGGAGCACGCCCCGACGGACTTGGGGCCAGTGCTCAGGGTTTCGCAGCTTCTCGACCAATCGTCTCCACTTTTCCTGACGTTGCGCAACCCCCGGCCGTGATGGCGTGGTCGGAAGTGATGACGCAATAGGTGGGCTGGACGTCGTGCCGGCCGTTGACGCGCAGCTCGGCGATCAGCACGCGCAGGAGTGCCTTGGCCCGCTCGGGCTCGCCGTCGGTGATGATGCTTTCGAGTTGGCTGGCCGTCGCGGCGAGGTCGGCGGCTGTGGGCATGTACGCGGCCTCGTCGGCGTTGTTGTCGACGATCGTGGCGTGCTCGCCCTCGACGAACACCCCAAGCATCTGCAGCATCATCCGGCTGGCCGGCGAGCCGGTGTCGAACGTGTAGGGGCATTGTCCGCAGCTGTTCCTAACCTGCCGTACATCATGACGCTGCCCTCCGAGACCGAGACAGTCATCAAGCGCATCCTCCCGTACCTCCGTCGGCGCGGGTACGACGAGATCAAAGACTTTGCGTTCGAGGCGGGCGCGACCTACACAGATCGCTACGACAAGGGCTTCATCGACATCCTTGTGACTTGCGGTCAGCCGAACCCGTTGTTCCTGGTCGAGGCGAAGCGCATCTCCAGGTCGCTCACGAAGAAGGACCAGAAGCAAGCCCTCGACTACGGTTGGGGCAAGAAGGTACCGTTCGTGGTCGTAACCAACGGCCGGGACGTTCGAGCGCTCAACACCAAGACCGGCGATCCGATCCGCTGGGATGGCAGCCTCGTTGGTCGCATACCGACCAAGGCACAGCTCACGAAGGCCGTCGCGTTCCTGCGCAAGAACCCCGAGGCGCAAGACGTGCCACTTGGCGGTGACACGAGCTTGCCGTTCAAGCCGGGGCTGCCGCTCCGTCAGCTCAACCGGGTCTTTGCCAAGTGTCACACTTGGATCCGCAACATCGAGAAGCGGGAGGACGACGCATTCGCTGACTTCTCAAAGATCCTGTTCCTCAAGCTCCTGCAGGAGAAGGCGGACGCCGAGGGGACGACGCTGCCCTATAGCTATCGATTCTGGGAGCTGGCCGAATACGACGACAAGAAGGCTGACCAGGTGAAGTCGGCGGTTCAAAGCATGCTTGTCGAGGCCCGCAAGCAGTACGGAGATGTACTAGCCGAACCTCTGAAGCTCAACCAGGCTCCTACCTACCTGAAGATCGTCCGCGCGCTCTCCGAAGTCTCGTTCTTCGACAGCGAGGCCGACGTCAAGGGAGCCGCGTTCGAGTACTTCGTCCGCGCGACGTTGAAGGGCAAGAAGCTGGGCCAGTACTTCACGCCGCGCCCTCTCGTCGACTTCATGATCTCGCTCGTCGGTCGTGAACGAGTGGTCGCCTCGCTCAAGGCCGGGGTCGACATCCGCGTGGTCGACCCCGCGTGCGGAACGGGTGGCTTCCTGGTCTATGCGCTCCGCGAGGGGATCGCCAAGGTCGAGTCAGATTTCGCGGCGCGCACCATCACCGCGGCAACTCGCGACACCCTCCTGGAAAGGCTGAAGCACGACGTCTTCTATGGGGCCGATGCCAACGAGGGTGTCGCATCGGCCGCGAAGATGAACATGATCGTCGCCGGCGACGGTCACACGAATATCAACGCTGAGGATACGCTGACCCGCGGTGCGCAGGTCTGGTCGCCCCCCGGCGGGATCGATCTGATCCTGACCAACCCACCGTTCGGCACGTCGGAGTCGGACTCACTCGCGGCCGACGATCTCGACGCGTACGACATCGGCACGAGCAAGGGACAGCTGCTGTTCCTCCAACGCATGATGCGCGAGATCAAGCCCGAGGGTCTGATCTGTTCGGTCATCGATGAAGGAGTCCTGAACACCGAGAGCGCCGCACACGTCCGGCAGGCGATCCTCAAGCACACGTACCTGCGTGCCGTCGTGCGTCTACCGGCCGAGACGTTCCGTCCCAACAAGATCAACGTCCGTGCCGCAGTGCTCCTCTTGGAGGGCCGTGTGCGCTCCGATCCGGATCTCGCAGATAAGTATCCTGTCCGCTTCATCGACGTCGAATCGCTCGGGTACGATGGCACTGGCGCGAGCCTCCGGGGCCTCGAGTTCTCGAAGCTCAAGACCGAGGTGGAGACGTGGATGCGCGTAGCCAGTCCCCGTGCACGGAGTGGGTACAACTGGTCCGCGTTCGTCGTGGGTTCGAGGGAGATCGCGGCCGATGGAACGTACCGCTTCGACCTTAAGTACTGAGAGCCTGGGATCCGCAAGCGCTTGGCGGAAGCTCAGAAGCGGGAGGTCGAGACGCTGAAGGATCTGAACCTGATCACCACGCTCCGCGGCAAGAGCCCGCCAGCAGACGTGTACGTCGATTCGAATGACGGCTACGCCCGTGTCTTGAAGGCGGGGTCCTCAATCTCGAACTTCGGGGAGACGAACGACGTGACGCCGGAGACCGACTTCGTGGAGAAGGACGAGTACGACAAGCCCCCCGACACTTGCCGAGTGGAGCGCTACGACGTCCTCATCGCATCGACTGGTACGGGCACGCTCGGGAAGGTGACTGTGTACAACTCTACGGAGCCCGCAGTCGCCGACGGCCACATTACCATCGTACGCGTAGACCGGAAGAAGGTGTACCCCCGCTACCTCGCCGACTACTTGCGGGCTGGCTTCGGGCACGACCAGATCGAGCGCCTCTACACGGGCTCCACTGGCCTTATTGAGCTGACGCCACAGCAGGTGGAGTCGATCGTCGTTGAGCTGCCCAGTCTCGCGAAGCAGAAGGCCGAAAGCGACAAACTTCGCAGGGGCGAGACCGCTGCGAGGAAGGCGAGCGAAGCTGCCGAGAAGAAGCTGCAAGCTGCCCGCGTCGCGTTCGCCGGCTAGACGTGAACCACTTGCTGGAGGCACTCGACGCTCTCCGCGTTCGACTGCGTTCGCTACGACCATGATGCGGACGTGCTCTATCTCGCGCAGGGCGATCCTGCGCGTGCTGTGGACTTCGACGAGACGCCCCAAGGGCATGCGGTCAGCTTCGACGAGAACGGCGATGTTGTCGGCCTGACCCTGATCGATATTCGCAGGCTCCTCGACGAGACCCAGGGGAGCTTCGGCTGGAGCTGCCCGCGAAGGCCAGCCCCGCAGACCTCAAGCTTGCCCTGGCAGAAGCTACGCCAGGGCTTGGTGCAAAGCCTCAACCCGCGCGCGGGATAGTGTTGTGGGTGCAATGCGGCGGAGACTGACGTCAACTCTTGCCCTCACCCTGGCGCTCGGTGTCCTTCCGGCGCCCGCGCTCGCGCTCGGGCGGGCCGCCCACGCGCGCCCGCGCGCCTTTGCTTCGTGCGCGCGCCTTGTCGGCTACGAGCGGACCCACTTCGCCGTCACCCACGGCGTGCCCGAGACCTCGCCGCGACCGCTGTCCGAACCTTCGATCGCGGCGCCGTCCCCAGCGGGCAGCGCGAGCCCCCAGAAGGCGGCGGCGCCCGTCGAAAACGCGGGAACCACCGTCGGCGGAACCTCCTTCTCCACGACCAACAACCAGGAGCCGGGCATCGAAGAGCCGGACGTCGTCAAGACCGACGGGTCCACCATCTTCGCCGTCGAGCAGGGGACGCTGTACGCGGTCGTCGCCGGCGCCCCGGCTCCCCACCTGGCCGGCTCGCTTCCGCTCGGCAGCACCGGCTACGGGGCGCAGCTGCTGCTGCGCGGCAGCCGCCTGTTGGTGATCTCTCCCAGCCAGGCGCTGCCGATCGGCGTCGGCGTCGCGGTACCCGCGCTCCCGGCCGCTGTCGGCGGCCAATCGTCTGCGCTCTCAGGCGTCGCCCCCGCCGTATTCGCTCCGTCAACCTCGCCCGTCGCGTCCGTCCCGTCGATCGCGCCCTCCCCCTACTACTACGCCGCCGCCACCACGATCACCGAAGTCGACGTCCATGATCCTGCCGCCATGAAGGTGGCCCGCACGATGAGTGTGGAAGGCGCGTTCGTGGATGCCCGCCAAAACGGCGCGACCGCGCGGCTGGTGATCTCCTCGGCGCCCCGCGCGATCGCCACCCCGGCGCTGCGCGCACACGCGTCGGGGTGGGTCCCCGCTCGGCGCTTCCACAGTTTCATCACGGGCCACCGCTACACGCGCCCGGTCGTAGCCTGCTCTGCCGTGCGCTGGCCCGCGCAGTTCTCGGGCGTGGGCATGCTGTCGATTCTCACGATCAACCTCGACCGCGGGCTGTACGCGATCGACAGCACCGCGCTGATGGCCGACGCACAGGTCGTCTACGGGTCCAGCGGCAGCCTGTACGTGGCAACACAGAGGTGGATCAACCCCCTGACGCCGGCGACCGACGTGCCGAGCTCCCCGGAAACCGTGATCGATCAGTTCGACGCCACCAACCCCGAACACACCACGCTGAT
>PLYX01000007.1:2932-3066 GCA_003151895.1 Solirubrobacterales bacterium | reverse complement strand
GGTGAGCGACGGGATTCGAACCCGCGACCGCCGAGACCACAACCCGGAGCTCTACCAGCTGAGCTACGCCCACCAAGCTAGTAGGCGGAGTCTAGCGGTCGATCAGCGGCGCACGAGGTCTTCGGCGAGGGCCA
>PLYX01000007.1:0-2766 GCA_003151895.1 Solirubrobacterales bacterium | reverse complement strand
TCGTCTCGTGCCCACGCGTCGAGGATCGTCTCGCGCAGCTCACGTTCGGTGAGGTTGAACCGGCAGAAGTTGTGGGGGAACTGGCGCAGCTCGACGTGATACATGCCGCTAAGGCTCGCAAATCGCCGTTCACAACGACTCCGTCGGCATTAACAAGCGCGCGTGGGAAGCCGATGAGCAACACATGCGCAACAGGGGGGCACATCGACGGCGTCGCCTACCGCGGCCGCCCAGGGCGCTGGACATACTCGGCTGGGCACTACTCGGGTTGCCCGTGCGTCGCCAACGCGGCGAGCGTCCCACCGGCGCCACCGGCGCGAGAAGCTGGGGAGCATGGTGGGCGAGCCACCAGAAGCTGCTGCGCGTGCTCGCCATCGTTGCGCTGTGCTGGTCGGCGACGTACCTCGCTTGGCGGATCGGCTGGAGCTGGCACAGATCCAACCCGGTGCTGTGGGCGTGCCTGCTGCTTGCCGAGCTGTATGGGCTGTGGAATCTCGCGATGCTTGCGTGGCTCACTTGGGATGTGACGCCGTGCAACCGGCCGCACTCCTCACCGGGAAGGAGCGTGGACGTGTACATCTGCACCTACGACGAGCCGCCCGCCGTGCTCGAGGCAACACTCGCCGGTTGCGCGCTCATGACTTACCCGCACACGACCTGGCTGCTGGACGACGGCGCCCGTCCGGAGATTGCGGAGCTTGCTCTGGCGTGGAACGGGCGCTACCTGACGCGTCCCGACAAAGCCCATGCGAAGGCCGGCAACATCAACCATGCGCTGCCGCGCACCGAAGGTGAGTTCGTGCTCGTGCTCGACGCCGATCACGTGCCGCTCCCCGATGCCCTGGACACGCTCGTCGGCTACTTCGAGGATCCGAAGGTCGCGCTCGTACAGACCCCTCACGACTTCTCCAACCACGACTCGATCCAGCACTACGATCTTGGCCGCCACGAGCAGTCGGTGTTCTTCTCGGCGATCTGCGTCGGCAAGGACCGCCACAATGCGGCCTTCTGGTGCGGCTCGGGCGCCCTGATCCGGCGCGAGGCGTTGCTCTCGATTGGGGGCGTGGCCACGGACACGATCGCGGAGGACTTCCACACGACGATCAAGCTCCACCGTCGCGGCTGGCGCACCCACTATGACAACCGCGTCATCGCCCAGGGACGCGCTCCGCACGACCTCGCCGCCTACCTGCTCCAGCGCGACCGCTGGGCGCGCGGCAACCTCGCCGTGTTCACGACCCGCGAGAGTCCGCTGCGCGCGCGTGAGCTGACAGCGAGCCAGCGGATGAGCTACCTGGCGAGCCTCGTTTCCTATCTGGCGGGTCCCATGCGTCTGCTGATGTTGACGATCCTCGCGGCAGTGCTGTGGACCGGGCAGCTCCCGTTGCGGATCGCACCGCTGGCGCTGGCGGGACTGTGGGCTCCGGCGACGCTGCTGATGGTGCTCGCCGGCTCAGCGCTCTGCCGAGGACAGCAGGGCAGCGGCGAGGCCACCCACTATGAACTGTGCACCGCGGAGATCTTCATGCGTGCGCTGCGCTGCATGGTGCGACCCGGCCGTGCGAGCTTCAGGGTGACGCCGAAGGAGGGGATCGACCGTGGGGGTTGGGAGGCGCTACGCCAGTTCCGCGTGCTGCTCGTGTGTGCCGCGCTGCTCACCTCGGGGCTGCTGCTGCGGATCGCGCAGGACGCGGGCGCGGGGATCTTGCCGGCGATGCACGGCTTCGCCGCCTGGTTCGTACCGCTGCTCGGAGCGGTCGAGCTGCGACGCGTGACCCGCACGCTCGTGCTCGTAGGCCGCCGACGACAGTTGCGTGGCGAGTACCGCACCCAGCTCACGGCCGCCGCTGTGATCGTGCCGGGTGACCACCCCGCACACGGGGGGCCTTCACTACTCGGGCGCATGTGCGACATAACCACCGGCGGGGTCGGCTTCGAGCTCTCGCGACCCCTCCCGATCGGGACTATTGCGAGCCTGACGGTTCAGCTTCCGGACGTCACCGGGGAGCCGGTGGCTACACGCCTCGAGGTGGCAGTGCGCTCATGCCTGGCGCATGAGAAGGACTGGCGCATCGGCGCCGCGATCGTGGATTGCGAGGAGAGCGATCGTCGGCGTGTGCTCGCCTACTGCAATGTGGTATGGCCCTATCGGCGTCTGCGTGGTGAGACAGAGCCCGTGCCGTCGGTCGCGGCCTTGTCCCAGGACGAAGCGATCCCATCGGCCCAGTCGCGCGAGTCTCGGCGCGTGCTGCAGTCATAGTTGGAGCAGTCAACGAAGTCGACCAACTCGTCTATTACTCACCAGCCAGCTCCGCGAGCAGGGCCTGTGGTGTCACGATCCGCACCCCTCGGTGCTCGCCGACCGGTAGTAGGTGCCGGCGATCACCCGACACGACAAGCTCAACGCCGGCCACCACGGCACATGCCAGGATCACGTCATCATCAGGATCGCCTGTGATCGCCTCCGGTGCCTGCATCGGCACGTCGACTCGCTTGCTTGCAAGATCGATCAGGAGCGTCCTCAGCTCGCGCACTCGCTCAGGCTCGACGCCGAGCTTCACCGTCAGCACTCGTTCCAGCTCGCCAAGGACTGGATCTGCCAGCACCAGATCGATGCGACCGTCGATCGCCGCCTCGATCACCCGGCTTGGCGGTCCGCCCGCTATGAAGGCCGATACGAGGACGTTCGTGTCGCAGAGAACGCGTGAGGTCACGCGCGCGTCATGCGCAACTCGTCAACCATCCCCTCGACGTCCTCGGGCCCTA
>PLYX01000105.1 GCA_003151895.1 Solirubrobacterales bacterium | reverse complement strand
AGGTAGGCCTTGAAGTTGTACGTGGTGCCCGATCCGTCAAAGCGAACGACGCGACGAACAGGCACGTTCTTGCATTCGGTGACTCCTTCTTCTGTCTCCAGTGGCGCCGTCGGCGCGTCTTTACCTTCGTTGTGCATGTGGACTTTGCCGCCAGCGGTGACCACTTCGCCCCATGTGGTCGGCGTGCCATCCCAGATCCTCTCGAGGGTCGCCGCCGGGATATGCACGCGCAGGTCGTGATTCGCGGCCGTGTCGCCGGTCGCCTTGCCCGTCGGATCGTTGACGCCGCCAGTCGTGGTGTTTCCGTTGACCGTGCCAACACCAGACGCGGGGGTTCCGGTTTCAGGATCTTCCAGTTCGCACCCTTCGGGGAAGTGCACAATCACGGCCTCGGCGCCGTTGGCCACTGGAAACTCGTGGATCACCCCGGGGTTCGGGCCGGCCGCAGCTTCGGCCGCCGTCCTCTGGGCAGGCGTGAGCGGAGCGTCGCTGGCCGCAAAGCGCGTGTTCGGATCGCGGTAGCCGTTGGTGACCAATGCGCTTTCGAAGTCGGAGCATTTGCCGCTAGAAGGGCCGCCGCCGATCGAGGCGATACCACAGCCGCTGCCGTCGGATACGTACGTAACGGGAGACGACGAGGCGGCGCCGCTGCCGCAGCCGAACGAGCTGTAGAAGACTGTGGGTATCCAGAACTGCTGCTGGGCGACCTTCTGGAAGGAGGCGCCCTCGCCCTGTATGGCGGAGCCGCCACACGCGGGGATTGTGAACGAGGCGTGCGCCGAGGGGGGCGCCGTGGCGGCGAACATGGCCACAATGGCCATCACGCCGAGCACCGCCAGGACAGCATGGATTCGACCGCGTTCGGCGATCATGGGAAGACTTACGCGCATGAGCGTGGGATGTCCTTTCAAGGAGAGTCGAGGTACGTTCAGGAGCAGAGTTCAGGAGCAGAGTCGATGAACGATCCCGAGTCTCACAGCGCTACCGCTGGAGCGCAATCCCTGTTTACAGAAGCGACACATGCTGGTCACAGCAGTGAAACATGTCCGCCGGCAAACCCAAAGCATGTTTCACTACTTAATCTCAGCGTCGTAACGATGTGGTAACAAGAACAGCCGTGCGGCCGTATATGGCGAGGTCGCTCCGTTCGGCGATTGCATGGGCGCAACTCATCCCTTCTTCGCTTTGCCCGTCCCCTTCGAGGACCCTTTGGCCGCCTTCTTCGCGCCCGCGCCGACGAATGTCGCGCTCGCTTCGGAGGAAAGCGCTTCGGCGGGGGCCGGGGGCGTGAAGGAGATCGTGACGAGCGCCTTGAGCTTGCCCTCCCGCTTGAGATCCTTGGCGTACTTGGACGCCAGGTGCAGGGTGAGCGTCGTGGTTCCCTCGGAGCGCGCGGCGCCTGAGGCATGCGCGAGCAGCACCTGCTTCTTACGAATCTTCTTGCCCGACTTGGTAGCGATCGTCCCCCGCGCCCGCGCCGTCAACGTGCCTGGGCCCGGCGTCTCGACAAGCAGGACCAGGCCCCCATCCTTCCCAAGCTTGACATGAAGCCCAAGTTCGGGTGAGGCTGTCGCCGTCAACGAGAAACCACCCTGCGTGGCGTTGACGCCTTCTGGCGGAGCGGCTGTGCCGGCCGGAGCTTGAAGCGTTGCGGTGAATGCGTCGGAAGCCCCGTTGGCGTCGCCAAAGATCAGGTTGGAAGCCAGGGAGGCAAAGGCGACGGTCGAGCCGTCCTGGGTGAGCGTCGGATTGACCGAAACCGATTCGTTGAGGTCGCCGCCTTCGTTGCCGACTACGGCGCGTTCCAGCGTGTCGGCGGTCAGGTCGATCACGTATAGGTCGCTGGCCGTCGGCTGCGGCCGGAAGGCGCCGATCGGCTTGGGCTCGGGCAGCACGAAGCTGTCGCGCAGCGAGGTGAAGGCGATCGTCGAGCCGTCCGGGGAGAGTGCGAGCGAGTCGATCGACGGCGTTGAGCCCGGGTTGCCGGAGCTGACGCCCAGGGTCAGCTCGCGCGTGCCGGCCTTGCGCGTCACGCCGGGGGCCATGCTCGTCAGGAAGACGTCAAGCCCGTTGGACTTGGTTACGTTGGGACGGAGTGCGGCGCCGGCCAGGAAGGCGACCGTGTAGCCATCGGAGCTGAGGCCCGGGGTCGCTCCCGCGATGCTGCTGAGACTCGACTCCTGCTCGCTGAGAGGCCCGTAGCAGGGGCCGGTCGCCGTGGGTTCAGTGGGGATCACTTCGCCCCCGAACGGGCAGGCCGGATCGTCGGGGTCCGCTAGGCCTGTGATGCGCCGGGTAACCGCGTGGGGTTCCTGCCAGCGCCGCCACAGGTAGTACGGCTGGTCGGAAACGGGCGACTCACCCGGCAGGAAGCGGGTCTGCGCGCTCGCGTTCGTCGCCACCCAGGCAACCGTCGTCCCGTCGGCGCTGATCGTGGCAGGGCCGGTTACACCGCCGGCCGGATCGCCGCTCGGGTAGGCGACGGTCGTCGTGTCTCGACTTAGGAGCGTCGTCGTGTGCGCTTGCAGGTCGCGCACGAAGAGCTGTCCCGGCAGAGTGTCGACGGTGGCATGATCGGGCAGGTTCGACTTGAGCTCGGTCGTGCGAAAGACGACGAAGCGCCCGTCGGCGCTGATCGACGTGTTCGGCCAGACTTCAGCCCCGGGGTTGGCGCCGGGCAGAGGCGGGTTGCGCGGCGCGTAGGTGGCCGGTTCGTCGCCTCCATCCCTCGCGGACACGGGTGTGTACGCGCCCGAGTCCTTACGGGCAGCCGTGAGCGGCACGTCCATGTCGCGTACGTACACATCGACGTTTTCGTTCGTGTCCCCAGGAACGAGCTGCTGGGCAGTGGAGAAGACGACATAGCGCCCGTCGGCGCTGACCGACGGATTTTGGGCGCCGCGGAAGATCAACGTCCCCTTTTCGGGCCCTTCGGTGTGCGCCTCGCTTCCGTCGGCCACGAGCTGGATCGCCCCTGTCACCCGGTCGTAGCGGAAGATCCCCCCTTCGCGCAGCGTTCCCGGCGGTTCGGAGTCCGGCTTGGTCACGCCGCCTTCGACGACTCCGCCGTCGTCTTCGAAGAAGTTGGTGGCGCGCGTCTGGAAGACCACGTAACGCCCATCGGCGGAGATGTCGGCGTCGACCGTCCCGGCGTTGCCTTGTTCGTCAGAAGCGTTGTCCACCGAGACGATGTCCGCCCCGAAACCACCCGCGGCCGGCCCGTAGATGGCATGGGCGGGCGCGGCGAGCACAAGCGAGCCGGCGAGCAGCGCGACGGAAGCGAGCGCAGCCGCGAGGGGCGACGGGAGCAGCGCGATCGCGCGCAGCGGCCTCATGCGACCCGCACCTGCCGGTGGACCGTCGTCTTGTTGCCGGCATTGTCGCCGGCACTGACGACGATCGTGTAGCTACCCGCATGGGCGTAGGAGTGGGTGAGCACGGTCCGCCCACGACCCGAGCGGCCGTCGCCGAAGCGAACCCTGACCGACCCAGCCCTGACACCCGAAACCTGCCCACGAGCACCGTCGGAGACGCGCACGGTAACACTCCCGCCGCGCACGCTCACGCGCACCCGCGGCGGCGTGCGGTCAACCTTCAGCGTGGCGGGCACCGAGTCGACTACCTGGCCGAGCGAGTCGGTGGCCTCCACCTGAATCGTGTGGACGCCACCGGATACCTCAGAGCGGGTGAGCGTGTATTCGTCGCCCGTGAGGCCTTCGGCGACTTCCTGATCGTCGACGAGGATCGAGTAGGTGATGGCGCCCGCGCCGGCCAGCGGGATTTCCCACTGCAGCGGGATGCGCGCCGCATTGACCCAGTTCGAGGGGGCGCTCGTGACGAATTCACCCGGTGGGGCGCGCACGACGACCGCGGCGATCTGCGCATTGGGGCCGTCGCCCTGCAGAAAGCCGAAGATGGCGTCGCCGCGATGGGAGCCGCCGACGGCGAGCTGGCGCACCGCGCCGCCGTGCGGGGCGGCGACGAGCGCGCGGTTGGGGGTGCCGTCGGCGCGACGCTCCAGCACGGCGACGGCGCCCGAGCCGTGCGACTGCACCTTCCATGCAGCCGCGAGCGCGCCGTCGTCGGCGCGGGTGAGCACCGGATCGCCGGGGACTTCCGAGCCGCTGTCGAGCCTGGCGGGCGCGCCGACCCCCGATTCAGAGCCGCCCGTGTCGAAGCTCTGAACGCCTGAACCGTAGCCGACGTCGAAGCCGCCCTTGCCGTCGACGGCCATACTGACGGGCCCGAGCGCTTCGCTTGGACCGTCGCCGCCGGCGGGGCCGTCGACCGGCTTGGCCGGTCCAAACGTGGACCCGTGCGGGTCGAACGACGAGGGGATCTCGGCCTCGAATACGCGCGCGTGCGCGAAGCCCGAGCCGGGAGCCGGTTGCTGGCGCCAAGCGACCGCCCCCTGCCCGAAGCCGGCGACGTCAAGCGATAGCTCGTCGCAGGCCCCGTTCAGTGGATGGCCGGCAAACGTGGAGGGACTCACCTGCAGCAGGTTGCCGAGCACCATCCCGAAGATGCGCCGCGCGTAGACGCGGTTGACGAACGAGTCGTCGGGCTCCTGCCAGGCGATGAGGCCCTGGCCGGTCAGGTCGATCGCGACCTGCGGCGAGTTGACCGCCGTGGGCTGCGGGACCGGCTGCGCAGGGTTGCGCTCGAGCGGCACGCCGAACGAGGACCAGTACTGGCCGTCGAAGCGCGCCATGCGGATGTCGGCGAGCACGTAGCCGGGCGGGATGTTGGGCGTGGAGGGACCGCTGACGGCGGTGATGACGCGGTAGACGACGAGCGCCTGGCCCGCGAGGTTCATCGCGACCGACGGGTAGGCGCCGGTGGCCTGGCCGATGTTCAGGTCCACCGGCACGGGCGGCTGAAAGCCGCCGGAGCCGGGGTCGATCGTGGCGGAGAAGAGACCGTCGGTGGTGGAGGAGTAGTGGTTGGTCCACACGACCACGAGCCGCCCGCCTTCGCCCGCGGCGATGGCGGGGAGGGAGGAGTCGAACTTCTCCCCCACGTCTACGCGCTGTGGCGCATTCCACTTGCCGCCGGCGTACTGGGCGGCGAAGATGTGGATGCGCCCTTCGACGCGCTTGCGGTAGACGATCCCGCCCGTCCCGTCGGCGGCCATCGCGGCGCCACCGAAGTCGACGATTTCAGGGCTTGGGCCGTCGATCGGGGCGACTGGCGATATCTCCGCCCGCGCAACCGGCGCGCAGGCAAGCGCCAGCACGGCGACCGAAAGTGCGAGCGCACGAAGCACCGGTCAAGGCTGATCGCACGCAGCGGCGATCGTGTTAACGAATCGATAACGCGCGAGGGGCGTTCACGGTTTTTTCTCGACCTGAACACATCTTGTTCACGTTTGAAGTCGGGACCCCACCGACACTGGCGGCGTACCCGTCGAAAAGGAGCATTCCGTGCGCATGACTCGCACCATGATCGTCTCGCTGATGGCCGCCCTGATGCTCGCGGCGCCCGCAACCGCCGGCGCGAGGGCCCTGCTGATCGACGGCTCGACCTCGGTCTTCCCGCTGATGAACCAGCTCGCAAGCGCCTACCACAAAGCGACGCGCCAACCGACCCCCAAAGTCGGGCAGGGAACCTCTGACGCGGGCGTCAACGATGTGAACGCCGGCCGCGTGGACATCGGGGATGTGTCACGCGATCCGATCACCACTCCGGGCGGTGACCCGAAAGGGCTCACCTTCACGAAGATCGCGCGCGACGGCGTGTGCATGATCACCAACCCGAAGAACCCCATCGGAAACCTCAACCAGCAGGCGGTGCAGGCGATCTTCACGGGCAACGTGCGCGAATGGAGCGAAGTGCCGGGCTCGAAAATGAGCGGCGTGATCGACCTCGTGGACCGCATCGCCTCCTCGGGTACGCAGGACGCCTTCCAGAACATCTTCCTGGGACCGACCCTGAAGATCTCCCCCAGCGCCGCCGCCGAGGAAACCAACGGCCTGGTCCAGAACAAGGTGCACGTCGACGAACACGCGATCGGCTTCGTGTCGTTCGCCTTCACGAGCGGCGTGAACGCCGTCGGCTACCAGGGCATCCCGTGCACGCTGCGCAACGCCAAGTCGGGGCAGTACCAGGGCGTGCGTAACTTCTGGATGGTGACCAAGGGCATCCCGAAGGGCGCGGCCAAGAAGTTCATCGAATGGGTGACGAGCTCGAAAAACGCGACGGCCCGCAAGATCATCTCGTCCGAGTGGATCCCGGTCCACTAGCTCGAATGGCTGCTCGGCCTCGGTGAGGACACGATTCGAATGAAGGCCCGGCTGTCGGCCGTGTGGCGGCCGGGCGCCGCGTCGCAGGAAAAGCGCGCCGAGCTCGCGCACGGGGCACTTGCGGTAGGGCTTCTGGTGGTGATCGCGCTGATCGCGGTGACCGTGTTCTCGAAAGCATGGCCGTCGTTCGCACACAACGGTCTCAGCTGGTTTGGCTCGGGTGGGGACGTGGACACGCAGCTGGGCGCGATGATCAACGGGCCGAAGGACCCGGCGCACTACGAGTACCACTTCAGGGCATGGCCGCTGATCTGGGGGACGATCCTGACCTCGGGCATGGCGGTGGTGCTCGGCATGGTGGTGTCGATCTTCGCGGCGGTGTTTATCGTGGAGTTCGCCCCCAAGACGGTGCGCACGGTGATCGACCCAGTGATAAGGCTGCTGGCTGGGGTGCCCTCGGTGGTGTACGGGCTGATCGGGATCCTCGCGATCGCGCCGTGGGTGGAACACAACCTGATCTCAGAGCAGCGCAAGCGCTCGGTGGAGTATGTGGTGCAGCTGACCGGCGCGAACCTGAGCGTGGCGACGCTGATATTGACGCTGATGATCGTGCCAATCATGGTGGCGATCGTGGTGAGCGCGCTGGAGGCGGTGCCGAAGTCGTGGACCGAGGGGTCGGCGGCGCTCGGGGTGAACCGCTGGCGCACGATGTGGCGGGTGTCGCTGCGCACGGTGCGCCCGGCGATCGTGGCGGCCGCGGTGCTCGCCGCCGCTCGCGCGCTCGGGGAGGCGATCATGCTCTCGATGGTGAGCGGGTCGCGCGGCTTCGCCCCCAACCTGCTCGACGGGCCGACTGCGCTGTTCGAGCCGGTGAGACCGCTGGCGGCGACGATCATCGACTACATCGACAGCCTTTCGGTGGTGCCGCTCGGGCAGACGCTGTATGCGATGACCGCGGTGCTGCTCGTGTCCTGCGGGCTGCTGTCACTGGCGGCGTGGGCCGCGAAGCAGCCGATGAAGCGTTACGGCATAAGAGCATGAGCGCACTGGTCTTCCCCGCGTCGTCCCCAACCGCGAGCCCCACACGCGCGCGGGGGGCGTAGCGATGGCGAGCGCCCCCCACACACTCACGCCGCCCGCCGGCGCGATCAGAGCAAGCCGCAAGCGCGACTCGGTGCGCAGCTGGCCGCTGCTGGACCGGGTGGCGTTCGGGCTGTGCTGGACGGTGGGGATCGGCCTGTGCGCGGTGACGGCCGCGATCGTGCTGTTCATGCTCGTGAAGGGCGTGGCCTATCTGCGCCCACAGCTGTTGTTGGAATCCCCGAGCGCCTCGCCGAGCCAGGCGACGTCCGGCGGCTTTCTCGACCCGATCGAGGGCACGCTGCTGTTGACTGCCATCGGAATCGCTATCGCGGCGCCGGTGGGCGTGGTGGTGGGGACCTGGATGTCCGAGTATCAGCGCCCGGCGGGGCTTGCGCGCGCGGTGGAGTCGAGCGTGGAGATGATCTCCGGCGCCCCGAGCGTGCTGCTCGCGCTGTTCGGGCTCGTGCTGTTCGCGCGACCGGCGCTGGCGTTCCTCTCGCAGACCTCGGCGGGGGGGTCGGTGTTCGGCAAGTCGTTCCTCACGGCTGGGGCGATGATGTCGCTGATCGCGCTGCCGCTCGTGGTGATCTCGACACGCGAGGCGCTGATGGGAGTTCCGGCGCACGTGCGCGAGGCTTCCTACGCGCTCGGCAAGACGAGGGCGACGACAATCAGGCGCGTGCTGCTGCCGTCGATCAAGCCGAGCATCGCAAGCGGCGTGACGCTCGGGATCGGACGGATCATCGGGGACACGGCGATCGTGGTGATCCTGCTGGGCGCCGGCCTGCGCATCGAAGGCGCGGGCGGGCTGCCGGGGCTTTCGACCTTGCGCGGGACGGGCGGAACGCTGACGAGCTATGTGCGCTACAACTCGCCCGCCGGCGAAGGCAACGCTCACGAAAAGGCATATGCGGCGGCGTTCGTGTTGCTGATCATGGTGCTGGTGCTGAACGTGATCGTGATGCGCCTGAGCAGGGGGCGGGCATGGACCCGCTGATGCCCCCGCCCGTGCGGCGCATAACGCTTGAGGACCCGCCGACGGTGGTCAGCACGCCATTGAACGGCGCGGCGGCGCCCGCGCCCCCACCGCGCGAGGGCCACAGACGCCTCTCGCGCGCCCCCTCGCGCGAGGTGCTCGAGCGGATGCGGATCGAGTCGGTGTGGTTGGCGTACGGCGAGCGCTGGGTGGTGCGCGACGTGAGCCTGCCCGTACGCAAGGGCGAGGTGCTGGCGCTGATCGGGGCGTCGGGGTCGGGTAAGACGACGCTGCTGCGCT
>PLYX01000191.1 GCA_003151895.1 Solirubrobacterales bacterium | reverse complement strand
ACGGTGACGTGTTCACGTACTCCGGACTCGGCGGCATCGCCGCAAGCTACATCGTGGCCAAGACCTCGCACAGATCGATCGGCGCACGAGACGTCAGACTGCCACTGCGCCGCGGGTCGCTCGTCAAGCAGGGCGCCGTGCTCGGTCGTGTGCGCGTGCCGGTCGGAGCGAGGGACGGCCACCTGCGCTTCGCGATCCGCCCCGCGCGCGACCGACGCGAGATCGACCCTCGACCGATCCTGGCGAACTGGGCGCTGCTTGCCGTTGCACTGCACCCGCCCGGCGCAAGCGGACGAGTCGACCCGCTTGACGCCGCCGCGGCCGCATCGCGTGGCGGCTCCACGCCGGCCGCCGGCGCCGCGCGCTCGACACGCTCCGGCCGAGGGATGCCGTCGCCGATCGTCGTGCGGGGCGAGCTGAGCGCCGTCCGGTGGGATCGGCTGATCGCGCACATAGGCGCTCTCTCGGCGCCGACCGTGGCGGTCAACCGAAGCTACTGGGCGATCGGTGACAGATGGGACGCGGCGAGCGGCCGTGGCGTGCTGGAGGGAGGCCCACTCTCCTCCGGTGGGTTGGGTCGCTAGCCGGTTGGGGCAGGTCCATCGGGCTCGGGCTCGGGCTCGTGATGCGCGTGATAGAAGATAGAAAGCAGTTTCAAGAAAGGTACCGATGAAAGCGCTCGACCAACCGCTCGACCCGCCGGTGCGAGCAGTGCCTCGTGAAGCGCACTCCACGTCCGGACGGCTGGGGGGCGATTGGTGACCAGGCCGGTGCGCGGACCCGAGCTGGCGGAGCTGCGGGCATTCTGCGCGGCGGTGGACCTGGGCAGCCTGGGGCGCGCGGCCAGAGTGCTGCATGTCAGCCAGCCGGCGCTGTCCAAGCGGCTGCGCGTGCTCGAGACGCTGGCGGGTTCTCGCCTGCTCGATCGCTCACACCGTGGGGTGTCGCCGACCCCGACCGGCAGACGGCTGTACCTGGCGGCACGCCGTGTGCTCGCGGAGGACGAGGCGGTCGAGCAGCTGATCGCCGGGGTGCTCGACGATGCGGTGCCGGCGCGCGTGGCGGCGAGTCCGACGATGGCCGAGTCGGTGCTGCCGCAGCTGCTGGTGGACTTCGAGGGTCGCCATGAGCGCCACCTCTCGGTGGAGCTCACGATCGTCCGCTCGGCGATGGTGTGGGATATGGTGCGTGAGGGGCGCGTCGATCTGGGTCTGGCCGCGGTCGACCCCTCGCTCCAGGACGCAGGTTCGCTGACTCAGATCCCGATCTGCGACGACGAGATCGTGGTCGTCGCGCCGCAGGACCACCCGTGGGCGGCGGCCCAGGAGATCGACCTCGACGAGTTCGTGAGCACGCCGATAATCATGCGCGATCCCGGCGCCGACAGCCGGCGCACCGTCGATGCCGTGCTCAGACCGCTGGGACTGTCGCTGTCGCCGCCGCTCGCGGAGATCGGCAACACGGCGGCGGCCAAGGATGCGGCGCTCCACGAGGGTGCGCCCCTGCTGCTGTCGAGGCTGACGATGGGAGCCGCGGATGAGCGACTGCTCGTCCGCCAGGTCGCCGGCCTGCGCTTCCCGCGCAGCTTCGTGCTCCTCTACGGCACCGAAGAGGGTCTCTCGCCGATGGGGCGGGCCCTCGTCGAGCATCTGCGCATGAGCGTCAGCGGTGAGGGCAAGGTCGGCCCCGGAGACGCAGTCGACAGCAAGGCATAGCGCCGCCCGGTGAGGCGCGCTAGCGTTGGCCGCACACGGGACACGATCGACTGAGAAGGAGAGACCATGGCCAAGCAGCCCCGTATCCTCGCCGGGCAGACCGCGGCGATCACAGGCGCCGCGCGCGGGATCGGCAAGGCGACGGCGCAGGCGCTCCTGCGTCAGGGAATGAAGGTGGCGATCGGCGACGTCGACCTCGCCGCGGCGCGGCAGACCGCCTCGGAGCTCGGCGCCAGCACGGTGGCGCTCCCGCTCGACGTCACCGACCGCGCTTCGTTCACCGCGTTCCTCGACCGAGCCGAAGAGCAGCTCGGGCCGGTGGACGTGCTCGTCAACAACGCGGGGATCATGCAGATCGGAAGGTTCGTCGATGAGGACGATTTGACGGCGAGGCGCATGGTGGACATCAACATCCACGGCGTCATCCACGGCACGAAGCTGGCGCTCGAGCGGATGGTGCCGCGCGACCGCGGGCACATCGTGAACATCTCCTCCCAGGCCGGCAAGTTCGGCGCGCCGGGCGGCGCCACCTACTCGGCCACCAAGCACGCGGTGGTCGGCCTGACGGAGGCGGTGCGCGGCGAGCTGCGGCTGATGAACGCCCACATCGACGTCAGCTACGTGATGCCGTTCGTCGTCAACACCGAACTCGGCTCGGGTCTCGGCGAGGCGCGCGGGCTGAAGAGCCTGCAACCCGCCGACGTGGCGGATGCGATCGTCGACGCGCTTCAGCACGGCACCGTGGACGTGTGGGTGCCCAAGTCCTCGAAGCGCACCAACACGCTCGGCACGCTCTTGCCGAGGACGCTCTCGGAGGGCATGGCGCGCGCGATGAAGGCCGACAGGGTGCTCGCGGGCGCCGATGCGAACGTGCGCCGCAACTATGAGCTGCGCGCCTCACACTCCGAGCCAGGGTTGGAGGCTGCGCCGGAGACGCCGCGGCTCACCGACGGGGTTGATTGAGCCGAGAAGTCGCAGCTCGCCGACGGGGCCGGCTGAGCTGGGCCCCCACCCGCCGGCCACTCAGCCCGCGGTGAGCCACTCGGCGATGAGGCGCCCGATCTCCGGGCCGGCGTCCTCCTGCAGGAAGTGCGACGCGTTCTCGATCACCCGCGGCTTCTCGCGGCCGATCGCCTCGGCGAAGCGCTCGCCGGTGGAGAGCGGCAGGACCGGGTCGGAGTCGGCCCACAGCATCAGCGTGGGACGCGTGTCCTCTTTGAGCGCGTCGAGCACGCGCTGGCCGGCGGCCGCGCCGGGCGCGTCGGGCGTGCGGGGAATCATCAGCGGGAACGCGCTCGCGCCGGCCTTCGAGGCGACGCTCGGGTAGGGCGCTTCGTAGGCGGCGATCACCTCGTCGCCGGGGTCGTTCTTGCAGGCGCCGCGCACGAGGAAGCCGACCGGCAGATCCTCGGTGCGCTCGACGAAGTCGCGGAACGCCGTCCACGCGTCGGTCATGCGCTGGTGACCGGTGAACAGGCCGGTGTCGAGGATCACGAGCTTCTCGAAGCGCTCGGGGTGCTCGACGGCGAGTCGCAGTCCGATCGGCCCGCCCCAGTCGTGCACCACCATCGTGGCCCCGCGCAGGTCGAGCTGCTCGATCAGGGGAGCGATCGCTTCGACATGGCGGTCATAGGAGTACCAGTCGACGTCGATCGGCTTGTCCGAGCGCCCGAAGCCGGGGAGGTCAGGCGCGATGCAGCGAAAGCCCGCGTCGCGCACGGGGGCGAGCACCTTGCGCCACAGGAACGACCAGGTGGGCTCGCCGTGCATGAACACCACCGGAGCGCCCTTGCCCTCGTCGATATGGGCGAGCCGCAGACCGTCGTGTTCGCGGTAGCGCGCCTGGAACTGGAAGTCGGGCAGACCTTCGAGCAGCTCGTCCGGGGTACGCACCGCGTCGGTCATCGGCGAGGGAGCATATCCACCGAGCGATCGGTTAGTCTCGCGCGCGGAATGCACGCAGCGATCGGCCACTTCGCACCGGTTCTCGCCGCCGAGAAGAGCAAGCTGCCGTTCTACATCGCGGGCGGCCTGCTCGTGGCGTGGGCGCTGATCGTCTCAGTCGGCATTGGAATGCGAAACCCGAGCTTCCCGAGCACTGCGGCGCCCCAGCGGACGGTGATGGCCATCTCAGCCGTGCTCGTGCTGGCGGCGGTCTCGATGGCGGTGGTCACCTCAGGTGGCTCCACCGGCAAGGCGACCGCCGCGCCCCTCACGCAGGCCGGTCGCGAAGCCGCCTCGGGCTCCGGGAGCTCCTCGGTGAAGGACGAAGCCGACCCCGAAGGCCAGCTGCGCTTCGCCACGAGGTATCTCTCGGCAAAAGCGGGCACCGTGACGATCAGCTTCGCCAACTCCTCGCCGCTGGCGCACAACATGACGATCGCGCAGGGCGCCAAGGTGCTCGGCGCCACGCCCACCTTCCAAGGTGGCACCAAGACGCTGACGCTGAAACTGGCGCCCGGAACGTACACGTTCTACTGCTCCGTCCCCGGTCATCGGCAAGCGGGCATGGAAGGCAAGCTGACCGTCCAGTAGGCCGCGGAGCGCCCGCCTGCCGCCGCGTGCCCTCTGGGTATGTGCCCTTCGGGTATGCCCTTTGGGTGCTCTTCATGATCACAACGAACCAGAAGGGAACCGTGCGATGGATGTGATTTCAAGGATCGACGAGGCCAGGCGCGAATGCGACGTGCTGGAGCACCCGTTCTATGAGCGCCGGCGGGCCCCAGCGTGCGCCGCTGAGCGAGACGCGGCGTTGCGCGCAGGCGTGGACCGCGGGTGAGGACGCGCTCGAGCATCTGGCGGTGCTGTACGCGATCGAGGCGAGCCAGCCGGAGATCGCCAAGACGAAGCTCGAGGGGTTGGTCGAGCGCTATGGCTACGGCTCGGACGAACCGCTGTCACCCACCGGAGGCGTGCCGCGGTTCGTCCGTGCGTCAGCTCATTTGCAGCTCGACGAGCTGCTCAACGTCAGTTTTTCGCCCGTCTGATACAGGAAGCCGGACTTCACCGTGAACTTGCCTTTCACGCACTTCCCGGCTGTCGCCCAGGTCGTCTTGCCCGAGCCGACCGATTTGATTTGCAGTTCGAGGCCGGTGATCACGATCGTCAGGCCACCCACGACGATGGGCGGAACTTCGGTCGTGATCTTGTTGGCGGACACCTTGCCGTGCAACACGAGCGTCGCTCCCGGACCGCCGAGCACCTTGGGGGCGAGCAGGAACAGGATCTGATTGTTGCCCGCAAACGCGGTCACGCTCTCGCTGATCTTCGGGAACACCGGCGCGCCATTTGCCGTGGCGCCGCCCAAGCCGATCTTGCTTTTCGACGGGCACGCTTTGCCGGCGATCGCCTTGATTTCCGTGTCATTGGCTTTGCACTTGGTCAAAGCTTTGGTCTTGAAGTTGAACTTCGTCTTCGACGGGAACGTGATCGTCAATGTCTTCAGCCCCTGCGGCTTTTCAAGCGGCGCCCCCGGGTCCGAGGACTGCAGGTTCGCTTTGAAGCCTGTCGAGGCGCCTTCCTTTTTCGCCGTCAGGGTCACCTTCGCCGTCTGTTTGAACTGGGCGCTCGCCAGCGCGAGCGCCGCCATCGCCGTCGTTACGAGCATCGCCGCGGCGAGGACCGCGGCCGTGAGCTTGAGCCGTCTCATGTTGTCTCTCCTTCGCTGCGTAATGCTGCCTTACAGCGAGGCTACGCGCCGGCATGGGCGTGCCCATCGGGGCGCCCTGCGGTTTTGCCCTCCGTACTTGCTCGCACGATCGCACCGTGATCGGCCAACCGCGTCGGCCACCAGCTCCAGCGGCCCAACACCTCCACCGCCGCCGGTAGCAGCACGGGGCGCACGAGGAACGCGTCGAGCGCCACCGCCACCGCCACGCCCACGCCGAACTCCCTCACCGTCAGCAGTTCGGTCGTGGCGAACGGGATCAGCGCCGCGATCATCAGCAGTCCCGACCCCGTGCTGGCCGCGGCCGTGCGCCGCAGCGCGGTGTCGAGCGCCCGATCCACGGTCGCACCCGCGACGATCTCCTCCCGCGCGCGGGCGAGTAGGACGGTCAGGTACACGAGCGAGATGCCGAACACGACCGTGAAGATGCCGACGATCGACATCGGGTCCAGGTAGCCCGGACCGCCGAGGGGAGGATGGGAGCCGCCGAACAGCAGCTCCATCGCGCCGAACGTCGAGGCGGCCGTCAGCAGCAGCGCCAGCACCGCCGCGATCGGCAGCGCCACGGCGCGCAGCGCCACGCCGAGCGTCAACGCCACCGCCAATGCCAACGCCACGATCACGAGCGGCAGGCGGTCGTTCGTGGCGCTCGTGAAGTCAGCCAGGTTGCCCGCCGGACCGCCCACCGCGGTGGCAAGGTGGTTCTGGAGGGCAAAGCGCTTCGCGTAGACGTCCAACCGGTCGCCGAGCGCGGCCGTGCGCGGGTCGCTCGAGGGGTAGCGCGATATCACGACCACCTGACCGGCGCTTCCGCCGCGCGACACGTTCACCGCGAACGTGGCCGCGTTGGCCGCGGCGGGCTGCGCCCCTTCCACCGCCGCGAGCAGGAAGTAGCCCGAGTTGAACAGCCCCGGCGACTGTTCGTTCAGCGTTTCGATGTCCTTCGGGGACGGCAGCTGCGTGCTGAACTTCGCCACCCCCGCCTGCAGCTGGCCGAGGCCGTTGACGAGCTGGCCGGTGGGCGACACGCCGCCCGCGAGGCCCGTTTGCAACTGGCCCGCGCCGCTCGTGAGCTGCCCAAGTCCCGCTTCGAGCGCCCCGGCGCCGTCGCGCAGCTGGGTGAGCCCGCTCGTCAGCTGTCCCCCGCCGCTGGACAGCTTGCCGATCCCGCCCGCGAGCTGGGCGTTGCCGGCGTTCAGCTTGGCGATGCCCGCCTGCAGCTTGCCCGCGCCCGTCGCCAGTTCGCCGAGCACGTTCGCCAGGAACGTTCCCTGGGCTGAGATCGTCGACGCGAGCTTGGCCGCTTCCCCGGCCCCGCCCGCCGCGCCGCCCAGGCCGCTCGAGACGCCGCTCGCCGCGCCCCGTGCGCGTTCGAGCGCCGCGAGCGCTTCGCCGTAGCGGGGGTCGTTCTTGCCGCTCGTCATGCCCTGCAGCGCCGCGATCGCGCTCGACAGCTCGCTCGAGGCGCCCTGCGCCTGGCCCTGCAGGCTGCCGATCGTGCCGCTCGTGCTCTGCGTCAGCGAGTCGAGCTGTTTCAGCGACGGCACGGCCGCCGCCGCCGGCGCGTGCGCGGAGGACAGGCCGTTGGAGAGGTCCACCGAGCCCGCCAGCGCCTGCGTCGCGCCCGCCTTCAGCGCGTTCGCTCCCGCGAGCGCTTCCGCCAGGCCACCCGACAGCTTCGCCGAGCCGCTGCGCGCCACCGCCAGGCCCGCGTGCAGCTTTGCCGAGCCCGTCTGCGCTTCGCCCGCGCCGCCGTGCAGCTTCCCGGCGCCGGAACTCGCTTCCACGAGCCCGCTCTGCAGCTGCCGCGCCCCGCTGCCCGCCTGGCCGAGACCGCTCGACAGGCGTCCCAGGTCCTTCTTGCCGCCCGTCAACAGCTTGCTCGATTCCGCGAGCGCCGTCGGCAGCTTGCCGAGCGCCTTGGTTTCAGCGCTGAGCGCCCCAGGTCCAGCCACCGAGGCCACCGCCGGGTCATTTGCGACCTTTTCCTGGAACTGGTCGAGCGCTTCCAGCGTCTTCGCGGTCGTGATCGGCCCCTTCGGGTTCACGACGATCATGTTGTAGGGCGTCGGCCAGCCCGGGCCCATCACGCGTGCGACCTCTTCGAAGGACACCCGCGCCTGATTGCCTTTCGGCAACTGGCTCACGTCCGGCGGCCCCGTTTTCAGCGATGTCGCGGGCGCCGCCAGCGCGAGCATCGCGGCCGTCGCGAGCGCTCCCGCCAACACCGCCCTATGCCTGACCCAGGCTCCGGCGCCCACCAGTCGGTCCCAATCGCGCGTCATGACGCCGGGCGCGGCCACCGCCGGCGAGGCGATCCGCGGCCCGAGCAGCACGAGCGCGGCGGGCATCACGACGACCGCGCCCCCCACCGCCAGCGCCGAGCACAGCAACACCCCCACGCCGAGCGACGTCAGGATCCTCGTCGGCGCGATCGCCGTCGCCAGCAGCAGCGCGAGGATCAGCCCCGTGCCCGCGAACAGCACGGCGCGGCCCGTCGTGGACACCGCGGCCGCCGCCGCCGTCACGGCCTCGCGCGGGTCGTGCCCGGGCGCGAGCTCCTCCTGGTGGAAGCGGTCGAGGATCAGCAGCGAATAGCCCACCCCCAGCGCCAGGCCGCTCATCGACGCCAGCGCGATCGCGATCGCATCCACGTCGATCAGCTTCCCGATCAGCGACATCAGCCCAAAGGCCGCCAGCACCGTCGCTCCGGCAACGAGGGTCACCGCGGCCGCCGCCAGCGGCGCGCGCAACCCCGCCAGCAGCAGCACGAACAGGATGCCGATCGCGATCAGCTCGGAGCGGCGCGTGGTCGAGATCGCTTCTTCCTTCAGCGCCCGGTCGATCGACGGCTGGCCCGTGATGCTCGGGCGCACCGGCAGCGCGATGTCGCGTGCCACGAGCGCTTCGATCTGCGGCTGGTCGTAGTTGACCACCTGCTTTTCCGGCTTGTCGACCGACACCACGATCATCGCCGCCGTCGATGAGGGTCGCAGTCCTTGCGAGGCGGCCCCCGCATCCCATGCCGACAGCGCGCGCGTATGAGGGCGCTTGACCAGGGCGCGCACGAGCGCCGGCCCCTGGCGATTCAGTTCGTTCGCGGGTCCCTGCAGCAGGATCGGCACGAGCTGGGTCGGCCCGAACTGGGCGTTTGTCAGATGTTCAGCCCGCGAAGACTCCGTGCCCGGCACCACCACGATCGAAGGCGACAGCGAGTTGCTAACGCCGAGGCCGATCAGGGCGAGTGCGACCGCGAGGGCGGCCCACGCTGCGAGTGCCGCCCTCGGCCTGCTGATCGACAGGCGGGCGAGGTGGAGCATGAGCGCACCGTACGCCTCGGCCGCTCATTCGCCATCGGGACGGGCTCCGCATCCGGCTCAGTAGTAAGGCCCTATCCCTCTACTCGGCTTGCGCTCTACCCCTCTACTCGGCTTGCGCTCTACCCCTCTACTCGGCTTGCGCTCTACCCCTCTACTCGGCTTGCGCTCTACCCCTCTACTCGGCTTGCGAAGATGGGTGTGTGAGCACGATCTCTGAAAGGCGCGCTCCGCGGCTGACGGCCGTGATGCGCGAAGGCGAGCGGGTCACGCCGCTCGAGCTGTTCTTCGACCTCGTGTTCGTGCTCGCGCTCACGCAGTGCACGACGCTGATGGCCCGCACACCCACGTGGGAAGGCATCCTAAAGGGGCTGCTCGTGCTCGGGATGTTGTGGTGGTCGTGGGTCGGATACGCCTGGCTCACGAGCGTCATCGACCCGGAGGAGGGAACCGTTCGGTTGGCGATGTTCGCGGCGATGGCGGCGTTGCTCGTCGCCGCGCTGTGCGTACCGGGCGCGTTCGGCACCGAGGCGTTCCTGTTCGCCTGCGCCTACGGGATCGTGCGGGCCGCCCACATCGTGCTGTTCACGATCGCCAGCCGCGACGACGCTGCGCTGCGACGCTCGGTCACCGGGCTTGGGATCAGCACCGCGATTGGTGTCGGACTGCTCGTGATCGCGGCGTTCACGGGTGGGGCGCTGCAACTCTGCCTGTGGGGGCTCGCGCTGGTGCTCGACGCGGGCGGCCCCTACCTGTTCGGCGCTGACGGCTGGAAGCTCGTGCCCGGGCATTTCGCCGAGCGCCACGGCCTGATCGTGCTGATCGCGCTCGGCGAGTCGATCGTGGCGCTCGGTGTCGGCGCGAAGGTGGAACTCGATGCGGGGATCGTCGCGGCGGCGGTGCTTGGCGTGGTGGTCGCGGCGGCGCTCTGGTGGGTGTACTTCGACGTCACCGCGATCGTGGCCGAGCGGCGGCTGTCGCAGACGCCGGAGGGACGCGAGCGCAACGAGATGGCGCGCGACTCCTACTCCTACCTGCATTTCCTGATGGTCGCCGGGATCGCGCTGCTCGCGGTCGGACTGAAGCGCACGCTCGAGGACGTACAGGATCCGTTGCAGCTTGTGCCCGCCGCCGCCCTGCTCGGCGGAGCGGCGCTCTACCTGCTTGCGCATGTGGCATTCCGCCTGCGCAACATGCACACGCTCAGTGGGCGGCGGCTGGTGTGCGCGATTGTGCTCGTCGCGCTGGTGCCGGTGACGGTGGCGCTCGGAATCTCATCGCTTGCCACGCTGGGGATCCTCGCGGCGACGCTGACCGCGCTGATCGTCTACGAGGTGTTGCGCTTCGCGGAGGTGCGGGATCGCGTGAGGCACGGGATCGACCCGCGGCCGGGCTAGCGCCCGCTGTTCTGGATCGTCGTCGCGCTGCTGCCGCCGACGAGGGGCGCCGACGCCATCTAACTGAGTGAGCCGGCGAGTTCGCCGGTCACGCCCGGCTGTTGGCCGGGACGGTTCGACTGGTACCGTCACGCGGGTGAAGATCGCAAACTTTCATGAGAGTCCCTCGCGCGAGCTCGCGGTGGGTCACATCAAGGGCGTGTGGCGCGATCTCGGACGCGAAGCCGGCTCACGTACGGTGGGTTTGCGTCGCATCGAGGTGGCGGAGGGACACTTCTCCACGCCCGCGCACGAACACGGCGCGGACGAGGAGATCTTCTTCGTGCTCGCCGGCGAGGGACTGCTGTGGCAGGACGGCGAGACGTTTGCGGTGCGGGCCGGCGATTGCATCGCGCACCGACCCAAACGCGGCGCGCACACGCTGCGCGGCAGTGCGGGCGGTCTCGACGTGCTCGTGTTTGGACAGCGCCGAGACGCGTCGTTGACGGCGCTCCCTCGTGCCGGCATAGCATGGTCGTTCCCACGCTGGGTCGAGCTCGGCGAGGGCGATTCGCCGTTTGCCCGTGAGGCCGCGGCCGGTGCTCCGGAGTGCCCCGAGCCGAGCGCCGAGCGTCCTCGCAACGTGGTGGCCTTCGCGGACGTGCCCGCGGTCTTTGACGGGCGAGTCCGTCGCGTCGGCAAGGCGGCCGGAGCGGTCGCGACGGGTCTGAACCACGCGCTGCTCTCGGCGGAGCAGCGGGGCGCTCCGGCGCACTGCCACTCCATGGAGGAGGAGCTGTTCGTCGTGCTGGACGGTGACGGCGTGTTGGAGCTGTGGGGGCGCGGCGAGCAGAGCCCTGAGGAGCACCCGCTGCGCGCCGGCGACGTTGTGTCCCGCCCGGCGGGAACCGGTGTCGCGCACGCGATCCGTCCAGGCGGACAGGGCATCACATACCTCGCCTACGGCACTCGCGAGCCGGCCGACATGTGCTTTTACCCGCAGTCGGGGAGCGTGTCGCTGAGGGGCCTCGGCATCGCTCTGCGCTCGCCGGAGATCGAGTACCTGCCCAACCTATAAAGCCGCCGCGCCGTGAGGATCTCGGAGAGCGTGGTCGCTGCGCTACTGGAGCCAGTGGATGAAGCTTGGGTATGGCGGCCCCGCCTCGGCGAAGCTCGAGAGCGCGGTTACGAGGGCGCCGACGGAACCGGCGCCCTGAGGGAAGCGTCGCGGGTGCAGGATCACGATGCCGTGGTGCTCGCGCTCCCGACTTCGATACTCGCGGTCCAGGGCGAGGAAGTCGTCGCGGTTGTAGGTGACGATCGCGCGCTCCTGCTCCTGGGCTTGGGCGAACAGGTCCGGATCGGCGAGACCTCGCAGGTCGGGATTCTCATCGACGGCGGCGGCGTCGTGCCCATGACCTCGAAGCTGCTCGGCGATCCGTGCCGAGAGCATCTCGTCGAGCAGCAGCTTCACGCGAGCGCGTGCCGCTCACGACGCCACCGCTGCTCGGCCGCGTCGGCCTCCTCGACGTTGCGCGCGACGCGCTCGTCAATCTCATGCGGGTACTCGGCGTAGTAGCGCACCGCAGCCCTCATTTGCGGGAGCGAGAGACTGCCCCACTCCGCCGCCGCGGCCAATGCATCCTCGCCGTCGAGCCCGCTCGCGCGGACGGCGGCGATCACCTCCCAGATGTCGGGGCCACCTGCAAGAGCCGCGCGACGCCCGGTCGGTCCATCGCGGAAGACGACCCCCGGGTGATCCTCCATGCGCAGCCCCTCATCGATGTATCGCTCGGCGAGTCGCGACTTGTTCAGGCCCACGCGTGCCCCACGCCGCTCCAAGCGGTCCGCAACCGAAGCGTTCAGACGTGCCGAGAACTGGCGTGCGCGGGCCATGTATGACAGTGTAACGCAACCAGAGACCTGGGCCACACATTGCTACCGTGCCGGAAACCTTCTGCTCGCCGGCTCACCCGATCTGTTGAAGGGGGATGGGGTGTTGGCGAGGTCCCGCGCTGGGGAGACCGTGTTGAGGTCTCGCAGCGAGCGCTTGCCCTCACGGATGCCGCTCTCGTATTCCGGGGAGAAGCTTGGCGGTTTTGGCACGTTCCAGGCCAACACCCGCCGTGGTCTGAGTGACTGTGTGTCTGTGATACTGTGATGCACAGTGACGAATATCACTGTTTCCGTTCCCGACGACGTCTATCGCGCCGCGCGGATCCGCGCGGCGGAGCGGGGCAGCTCCGTTAGCGGCCTCGTTGCCGAGTACTTGCGCTCGCTCTCGGAGCGGGAGGCCGAGTTTGCGAGGCTTGAGGCTCAGCAGAGGCACATCCAAAAGCAGATCGATCGCTTCAGCGCTCGCGACCGCCTCGATCGCGAGGAGCTGCACGGGCGTGCGGTTCGTTGACACCAACGTCCTGCTCTACGCGATCTCGCGCGACCCCGACGAGCAAAGGAAGGCGGCACGAGCCAACGAGCTTCTCTCCTGTAGCGACATGGGGCTCTCAGTCCAAGTGCTCCAGGAGTTTTACGTCCAGGCGACTCGTGACAGCCGAGCGGACCGCCTGACCCACGAGCAAGCCGCTGCGCTGGTCGACTCCTTCCGGCGCTTCCGCGTCCAGGAGACGACAGTCGGAGTGGCACTCGCCGCAATGTCCCGCATGCAGCGGTTCGGCATCTCCTACTGGGATGCGGCGATCCTGGAGGCGGCCAGCGCGCTCGGCTGCGAGGTCGTGCTCTCCGAGGACATGAACGACGGCCAGGAGTACGCGGGGATACGAGTGGAGAACCCCTTCAGCGACTGCTGATCGAACCGGCAGCGGCCTGGGGTGCGCCATCGTCCTACCCGACTTGCCCTTCAACACTTATCTCCGGCGAAATGGAGCTAGCGAGACTCGAACGCGACCTCCTGGGTGCGATGCGCCCCGGGAAGGCAGCGAATACCGCTCAACCATGCGGGATACCGGCGGTCTGCGCGGACCCGGATTACCCGTGTTTTGGGGTGCTTCGGGGCGTTTCGGCCCACCGGGGGCGCTGGTGGGCCCAAACGAGGGGGACGCAGCCGGCCGCAAAAAGCCTCGCTCGCACCGTGTGGTTACTCCCAACGATGCGCTGCCGGATGCCAGTGCGACACGTTCTCGTTCTGTACGCCATCGATGAGCTCCACGACGCCGTCGACGACATCGGAGAAGTGCTCGGGCAAGCCGGTAAGCCCAACGCGGGCACGGAACGCCGCCCACGGCTGCTGGCGAACCTCGCGCAGTGTCTCGAGCTGGGGCCCCAATAGTCGCACCTCGTGGTGGCGGTGCTCAGTTACTGCGCTCAGTGCTGGGCGTCTTCGCGAATCGACGTGATCGAGATCCCCGAAGGATCGAAGCTGACGCCATCCTCCATAGGGATCGCCAGAATCTCACTGACCACCGTGCGGAGATTGTCTGCGTCGCTCGCCAGACCCAGCGCGAGCATGTCCGCGTCCCGCGTCGCGCGACGAACGTCCAGCACCGCGAGTAGCATCCCGCCCTTGAGTACGAACCGCTCGGCGAACCGCGATGCGGCGAGCCGGGCCAGGAAGCGCTCGTGAATGTAGAGCTCGAAGAACTGCTGCGTGTTGCGTCCTTGGGAGCGCGCGAGCTTCTGCAGGCCGAGGTAAGCCTGCTGGGGTGTGCGCTCGCTCACGTCAGTAGAGGCTCCAGGATCTCAGCCATCACCGTGCCTATCCGCAGCTGGCGCGCGAGCGCAAGCAGCTCTCCCGGCTTGGCGTCTCCCTGTCGGAGGTAGGTTCGCAGCGCGGACAACGCCACGTCTCGTCCGACGCGCGCGCGGAGGCGCAGGAGATCGACGACCGTTCGCTCCTTGGAGCTGATGGCGATTGAGTCGGGTGACTCAACGGGTTGATGAACGCGTCCGAGCGCGAAGGTGTCCGCCGCAAAGACGTGCACCCGCGTCAGGGGATAGACGATCCTCGGACGATGCCTGCCGCGCGCAACCGCAACATGAACCGAGCCGGGCATCTCGTCGGTCAGATCCCAGAAGCTGGCTGCCGAGTTCAGGCAGATCATGCCGTCAGGCACCCGCCGACACACCGCGATGAGATCCAGGTGAGCCGTCGCCGGGACGTCGGCGAGACGATATACGCCGCGCGAAAGCTCGATGAGCGCTCCTTCGTCCCGCAGGCGATACAAATCCTTCCAGCGAGCACCGCCCTTGGTCAGCTCGGAGGCCGAGGCGATCCCACCCGCACGGCGGGCCATGTCCAGGATCTCGCTCGAACCCATTGGATGAATAGTCTACACATCTAGCTGCTAGGTGCGTAGCTTTTCATCCGCCACCGTGGCCATCCAGCGCAGCCCCTACTTCGCTGGCACACCCGCGTTGCAGCCCGCGGCTCTTTTCGTAGTACACTGAATCGCGCGGAGGTCCACGACTCGGCGCGAAAGCACGGCGTCGCCGACGAGGACGTCCTCCACGCCGTCGATCATGCTCTGGTCATCGAAGATCCCGACCGTTGGCTTGTCATCGGTCCTGATCGCGCGGGCAACTTCCTCGAGGTGGTCGTCTTGTACGACTGCTGAGGGCAACCAGATCGCGATCCACGCCATGCCCATGCGCGCCAGGTTCCGGAGGCTGCTCGAACCATGAGCGAGCCTCACATCTACGGCCACACCCGAGCCGGCCGGCCGATCACCGACAGGGACGTCGAGGCCCTCGCCGCCGAGGCCGAGGCGGGTTACGACGTCGATGAGCTGATCGCGCGGCGGCCGAAGCGAGGTCGTCCCGCGCTGGGCTCCTCGCCGGCGAGCGTCGAGTCGGTGCGGCTCGATCCCGAGCTGCGACGGGAGCTGATCGACCGTGCGCGAGCCGATGCCACGACGACCTCCGAGGTCATCCGCGAAGCGCTGCGGCGCTTCCTTCGAGCCGCCTGAGCTTCGGTTCCCCGCGCCACGAGGCCGACCACGATCTCGGGTGAGCGCGCCGCCACGTGGTCGCCGGCCTTTCGGCGCACCGGGGGGAGGCGCGGCTACCGCCGCCGCTTCGCAACGGGTGACGGCAGGTAGGGCGACCGGCCGCAGGCTTGGCGGGCCGCCGATATAGCGAAGCGCTCCCATCTCCTCAAACAGCGTGTCGGCGCGCTCAGACAGCGGGGTCGTCTCGTAGACCGCGCGCAGGTAGCGCGCCTTGGCCTCACCCACGTCGGTGGAGAGCATCCGCTCCGGTTCCTCGGGGCCGCAGAACCCCTCGGCGTGACGCTCGAACGCCTTCAGCAGAGGCTCATAGGCGATCCGCGCGAGATCGAGGTCTCCGTCCAGGAACGCGGTCTCGGCGCCGCCGAGAAGGTCGTCCATCTCATGGGCCCACGACTCGTCGCCGAAGGACCGCTCGTCGTGAAGATCATCATCCCAGCCCCCGCAGCCACGACTCCAGCTCGTTCAGGAACGGCCCGAGCCCAAGCGAACCCTTCGATGAGAGCGTCGAGTTCAACGAGCCGATCTATCTCTCACGCGGCGCGTAGGGCGTCGAGGTCGGGGATCAGCCCGCGCCGGCGGGCCTCGTCCTGGATCTCCGCCGGCAGGGTGCGCGCGTCCACGATGAACCCGTTGACCTGCACCATCCAGGCCAGCGGGTGCTGTTCGAGCATTGCGCGACGGGTCAAGTCGGGCTCGAAGATGCGAAGGTCGAGCGTCTTGTCGATCAGCGCGGCCTTGTTGGCCATCGTCGTCTTGACGACACCCGCGTGATGGGCGAGCCGATCGGCGCTGAGGTGGGGCTGCTGGGAGCGGTCGAACAGGAAGTTCACCCGTCCGACCGAGTAGATCGCACCGGCCGCCCAGATGCGCGTATCGCCACGCACAAGCGGCGAGGGGCGCTTGCGCGCCAGCCGCGCGACGAGCACACGACAGAGCTGACCGTACTCAACGTCGAGATGTGCGGCGCAGACTTCGTCGGTGATCGCGAGGATCTCCGAGACCCGCGGGCGCAGCCCGGCGGGAACCTTGAGCTTCGCGAGCACACCGTCTGCGAGTTGAGGCACGTGCAGATGATGACTCCCACGACGGATGACGAATCGGCTGTTCGCCGCGCTGAACGACGAACCCGACACCGGAGCCCAGTCAGGCGATCTCTGCGAGTTCGTATCCGAGCGAGCGGTAGGCCCGCAGGCGCTTGGCGAACATGCGGCGCAGCTCGGTCAGCCGCTCCAGGTGCTCGCGCCGTTCTGTCAGCACTATCGGGCAATAGCCCTGCGCGGTCAGCTCCAGCGTGTCTTTTGCGATCAGCTCGGTGCGCTGCTCCTCGGCGACGAGCGCGGCGTAAATCTCTTGGATGCCCGCGTCGGTCGGAAGCACCCCGGGGTCAAAGGGGGTGTCACGGCGCACGACGCGCAGAGCGAGCGGATGTGACGAGCGGGTCCCGACCGGTACATGTACCGGTCGGCCGGGCCGTGCATGCACGGCCCGGAACGGGGCCGCACATGTGCGGCCCCGCCAGACCGATCGAAGATCGGCCAGCATGCGCCGACTGGAACAAAGAATGGACCACAGGAGCGATCCACCGCCCCGGACTCGTCGGTCAGCTCCAACACTATGTTCAAACCGGCCAGCAGTTCCTCCAGCGCCGCGCGGCAGCCACGCGGAAGCGCCAGGAAGCGGCCCGTCTGCTCGAAGCACGCGATCACGCGGGGGGTGCGCGCGGTGGACTTGCGCATCCCCTGAAGTTCGAGGAACTTCGGGTTGGAGAACGCCGCGAGCCGCCGCAACGCATCCAGCAGCACCGGCGGCAGCCCCTCGCGATGCACGTACAGGCGCTGAGCAAGCGTCGCGCTCGCCGTGCCGGGAAGCTCTGAGCGCGGCGCCCAACCGCTCTTGCCCTTCGCCGGTTTCTCCCAGCGATGTGGGAAGACATCCTCGCGCCCGCGAAAGAGGGGCCGGCGAACAGCGCGACCTTGCGCTGCGGGGTCCAGGATGCCGTCCGAGCCGGCTCATCCTCGTCCGTGCCGTCTGAGATCGCCCGCTCCCGCCGGGCGTGCAGCTTGGCCAGCTCGCGAGTCGCCGCCTCGCGCGCACTGTCGAGCTCGCGAAGCCTCGTCTCCACAGCCACGATCGCGTCGAGGTTCCCGTCCACGGACACCGACGCATTCTGCACGCATCATCGGCGCGCACGCGCCGCCGTCGCTCACAGCAGCCACCGAAAGCGAGGCACGATGCAAGCAGGCAGAGAAGACACCATCACCGGACGAGTACGCGTCGAGCGTGGCATCTACCGTCAGCGGGGCGGCCGGTACGCCGTCTGCTTCATGGCCACTGGCAAGCCGCGGTTCAGAACGGTTGGCGAAGATTTGACTGCACCACACGGCGAGGACGCAGAAACCCGCCGACACGCAGCGGGTTTCCGATGGAGCTAGCGAGACTCGAACTCGCGACCTCCTGGGTGCGATCCGACCCTGACGACCTCTGGACAATGGCCGATTTGGAGGACTTTTACTGGTAGTTGGCGGCGAGTCAATTGGACCAGCATGTTGCCAATTTGCGGGATTTGTCAGGGGGTTTGGGACCGGAAATCGGGCTTTGGTCCCAAACCCCTGACGAGCGGCACCGGTGGGGAAACACCTCGTGCGTACCTATGTCCCGCCCGGCTCGAAGGCGCTGGCAGTCTCCGCCGAGCTGGAGTCAAGGCCAGCCCGCACGGCCGCCCCATCGGGGCCGAAGGGCCTTGACGCCAGCGGCGCCGACCCCTCCATGATCTGAGTTGGCAGCTCTGCTGCCGACATGATCGTCCCCTCCGCGTCTCGCGCCCTCCACACGCGGCGGTGGCTGCCGGTATGAGAGGCTTGTATGGCGTTACTGAGCGACGAGGAAGCGGAGGCGAGGTGGAGAAGAAGTTCACGAGCGATGAGATGCCGCTTTCGCAGCTGCTGGACCAGGCGTGCTCGGGCGTGCTCCAGCTCCCTGACTTCCAACGCAGCTGGGTATGGGATGACAACCACATAACGAGCCTGCTGGCTTCGATCTCCCTGTCGTATCCGATTGGGGCCGTTATGACTCTGCAGACGGGCAATCCGGACGTCCGGTTCCGTCCGCGATTGCTCGAGGGTGTTGTGCTCGACAAACCCAGCGAGCCAGAGTTCCTGTTGCTGGACGGCCAGCAAAGGGCGACCTCGCTGTACCTCGCGCTGAAGTCGGGACACCCTGTGCCGACACGCGACGAGCGCGGCAAGGAGCTGTCCCGACGCTACTACGCCGACATTGCCAGCTGCCTTGATCCATCGGCGGAGCGGGAGGAGGCGATCCTCGGTGTGCCAGCTGACGGCTTGTTGAAGACATTCAGAGGAGAGGTCTTGCTGGACGTGTCCACCAGGTCGGCTGAGATCGACACTGGCATGTTCCCGCTCAGCATCGTCCTGGACTACAGCGAGACGATGTCGTGGCAGCTCGAGTATCTGCAGAGCGCACCTGGTAACGCCGAGGATCGTCTTGCGATCTGGAAGACATTCAGCGAACGCGTAATCAACGCGTTCGTTCAGTACCAGGTGCCGACCATCCAGCTCATCCGGTCCACGCCTAAGGAGGCCGTCTGCCAGGTCTTTGAGAAGGTCAACACCGGCGGGGTATCCCTGACCGTGTTCGAGCTTCTCACCGCGACCTACGCGGCAGACGACTTCAATCTCCGCGACGATTGGAAGGCTCGACGGGCTCGCTTCGACGGGCACTCGGTGCTAGATCGCCTCGCGGCTACCGACTTCATTCAGGTCGTGACGCTGCTTGCGACATATGCCCGTCGGCAGGCGCACCTCGAAGCCCACCCGGGGGACGAAAAGGCGCCTGCGGTGTCGTGCAAGCGACGCGATGTCCTGAGGCTCGAGCTATCCGACTACAGGCAGTGGGCCGACGTAGCCGCTCAGGCGCTGGAGCGTGTAGTTCCGTTCTTGCATAGCGAGCACGTCTTCAGCGCGCGAGACATCCCATATGCCACGCAGATCGTCCCTCTGGCAGCGATATCGGCGGTGTTGGACAAGCAAGCGGAAGGTCACGGGGGTCGTGCCCAGCTCGCGCAGTGGTACTGGTGTGGTGTGTTTGGGGAGATGTACGGCGGGTCGACCGAGACCAGATTCGCACTCGACCTGACGGATGTCGTCGCCTGGATTCGCGACGCGGGCGAGGAGCCCCGCACGATTCGAGATGCGCAGTTCCAGGCCGAGCGGCTTATCACTCTGCGGTCACGTAACGCTGCGGCTTATAAGGGCCTTTACGCGCTCCAGATGAAGCGCGGCGCGCGCGACTTTCGGACGGGGAACACGATCGACATCCATGCGTACGTAGACGATGCAATCGATATTCACCACGTCTTCCCCCAGCGGTGGTGCGCGTCCAATGGAATTGACGAGCACTACGCGAACAGCGCTGTCAACAAGACCGCCATCGACGCTCACGCAAACAGACAGATCGGCGGGAACGCCCCAAGCGAGTACCTGACCGCGATTGAATCGAAGGACAAGGCCTCTGCCACGACTCTCGATGCCACCCTGCGGTCGCATGAGATCGATCCCGTGGCCTTGCGCCAGGACGACTTCGCGTCGTTCTTTAACCAGCGCTTTGAGCGTTTGCTCAAGCTGATCGAGGTCGCAATGGGCAAGCCGGTGAACCGCAGCGCGGACCAAAGCGAGAGCCCTTTCGTTGATCCCCAGCGCAAAGCCGAGCTCATTCGAGACGGCCTCGCCGCCCTGATCGCCCAAGGCGAGAGCAAGGTCGTGGAGTTCAAGTCGACTGGCCGCAAGAACCTTCATACCGGAGAGAAGGACCCACGGATCGAGTGGTCTGTTATCAAGACGATCGCCGGGTTCACGAACAGCTACGGTGGGACCCTTGTGGTGGGAGTAGACGACGCTGGCGAGATCGTCGGCATCGACGAGGACTTCCCGTTCCTCAAGAAGCCTGATTGCGATGCCTGGGAGCTGTGGCTCACAGACGCAATCAGCCATGGCCTCGGAAAGGCAGCAGCAGCGGAACTCGAAGTCCGAATCGCCCAAGTGGACGGGAAGTTCGTCGCGCGGATCGACACCGGCCCTGCGGCAGGCCCGGTCTTCGCCACGCCGCATGCCGCGAACGGCAAGCCCGCATTCCTAGTCCGGATCAACAACTCGACTCAGGAGCTAGAGGGGCACGAGGCTCACGAGTACCAGAAGAAGAGATGGCCTAGCTGAACGCGCGTCCACCCGCCGCAGCCCCACCCTGTGAGTCCCGGCACCGTATGCTGGTCCAGCCAAATTTCACTGACTGGGATGACTGAGAGTGAGCACCAAAGATCTGTTGACGTTGATCATCGCCGGAGTCGGCGTCATGGTCGCCCTCGGCACACTCAGCCAGGCGTGCGTCGAGTACCTACGGGTCGGTCGGCAGAGCCGAGCTCAAATGTTCTTTGACCTCCGACGGCGACTCGAGGAAGACCCTATGGGCCACTCGCTCGGTCATGAGGCCGTCGTTTTGTGCTTTGGCCCAGGCTTGTTTCAGGGCCTTCTCGCGTGTGTTCGCCGTGGCGTCACCGGCGTACTTGGTCCTGGTGTGCCCGTCGACGCTGTAGCGCAGGTAGGCATACACCCGGCGGCTCTTCGGTAGGTGCCGCAGGCGGATCGAGGCGGTGGCCGTACGACCGTCCAGAAGCTTGATCTTTCTCGCCGAGCGACCACCCGCGGCCATATCCTGTTCGGCGGCGTGCTGGGCTCGTGTTCCCGGCGGCACCCTCCACACTTCGACTGGCGGTGGCTGCGGGTCCCAGCGTGCCAGGATCAACTACCTCGCAGAAGACACTCAACGGTGTCGGCGGCCACCATGGGGGCTTCCAGGACGTCTTCCTCCCAAAGGCGCACTACCTGCCAGCCGTTGGCCCGTAGCTCGGCGGTGACTTCTCGGTCGCGTTCCATCGTTCTTCGGATCTTCGGCACCCAGAACTCCTTGTTACTGGGAAACAGATCCTCAAGACTTTTCAGACCACGCCTGTTGTGCGCGTTCCCGTGCCAGAAGTCTCCGTCGACGAACACGGCGACACGGCGCTTGCGCACGACGATGTCCGGGCATCCGAGGACGTCTCTGGCGTGTATGCGGTAGCGTACGCCACGAGCGTGCAGCTCACGGCGAAGGGCGAGCTCAGCCCGCGAGTCCTTGTGCTTGACCGCTGCCATCATCCGGGAGGTGACAGCGGGATCTCGGCGACGCTCCGTTGTTTGCATGCGCTGGACGTAGTGTTCCAGCGAGCTTATCGGCTATCCGCGCGGCAATCAGTCGAGCCAGCGGTACCGGTACGGCGTTTCCGATCTGGCGCATCGCCTCGCTGCGGGGACCGATGAAGCGGTAGGAGTCCGGGAAGCCTTGAAGGCGCGCGCACTCACGCACGGTGAGATAGCGGTGAGTGCCATCCGGCCGCACGAGAACATGCTCCCCACCTGGTACGCCGTGCACCCCGGCCTTGACCGTCTTCGCCGGCCAGTCCAAAGGGTTACCGGTGTGCCCTTGATACAGACGGGCCCCCGGGACACCGACGTGGTTCGCGATCGTCGGGTGCTCCTTGCCGTCCACGGGCTCGGGGAGATCCTTGATCGCGTCGCGCAGCGTTCGCCAGCGGTCCTCTGCCGGCTCACGCTCGATCCGCTGGTGGTCACGGCTAGCGCCGACCGCGTTCGCGGTCGATATGGCGCGGATCCCGTGCTCCTTCCAGTAGTCGCCGTGCGCCTGCGCCCAAACCAGCGCCTGCCGGCTATGCGTCGCCTCCGGCCAAGTCCACTCCACGCCAAGGTCCTCTCTAAAGCCGACGATCAGCACCCGGTGGCGGTTCTGCGGCAACCCATAGTCGGCCGCGTTGACCACGCGCGTGTAGACGGCGTAACGATCATGATCGTCTCCCTGAGGCGGTCCTTGGCGCTCCAGCCTGGCCTTGTGACGCTTCCAGGACTCTCCCGGCTTGGGCGAGCGGTACGGTTCGCGCAGCTGATCGAGGATGTAGTCGAAGTACGGGCGGAAGGACTCGCGTGTGAGGCCACGCACGTTCTCGAGCAGGAAGGCCCTGGGCCTGACCTCGCGCAAAGCGCGAAACACTTCGGGGAACAGATTGCGCCTATCCTCATCACCGCGGTGGCGGCCACCCAGCGAGAACGGCTGACACGGAGCGCCGCCGGCCAACAGGTCCACCCGGCCCTCGAACGGAGCCCAGTCGATCGCCGCGACGTCCCCGGCCAGCAATGGCCAGCGGTCCTCTTCGCTCAGGGCCTCGAAGTCCTCGGCGACGTTCGCGCGTAGCGTCTCGCACGCCCGCCGATCGAGCTCGTTCACGAGCAGATGCTGGAAGCCCGCCTCGTGAACGCCGAGCGCCAGCCCTCCGCCGCCAGCGAACAGCTCTACCGAGGCGCCGACAGCCGACGCGGACACGGCATCGACTGTCCGCCGTGCCAGCTCAAAACCCAGCGACATGGTCGTGACACTACCGCGGAGCTCGGCGGAAACTTCTCCTGGCGACATAGCCAACCGAGGCTAAACACAATTGTGTGTCGCCGAACACTACTTTGTGCCAATACTGCGTCAGCTTTGAGCCGTTATTGCTCTATGTCTTCGAGGTCCTCGGGCGCGGGCGGCAGAGGGGGCTCAGCCAGGACTGGTGGTTCGCCCGGTTGCGGAGGATAGGCATCCAGGTGCTCGGCGATCCGCGTCCGGATCTTCGCGGCGCTGACTCGTGCGGCGCGGCCCTTCGCGAACGGTCGACCGGGATGCAAGGTGTCCCAGGCTGACTTCTGCTGGCCGGCACGCCCGGTCGTCCCGCCGGGCGTCCCACCCGGGGCGTGGATACCGAAGCCATCGACGACCCCGTTCCACAGCGGACGGTAATGGCCAATCAGCAGACGCTCGGCGAGCGGAATCCAGATGTCGTCGACGACGAGGTAGCGGCAGCGGAAATCCTCCTCATCGAGATTCTTGGCGGCCTTCACGGAGTTGTGATGCTGGCGCAGCCGCTCATACAGCTTGCGGCCAGGCGACACGTCGAGCCCCACCAATCCCTTGCGGGCGCCGGGAGGCATCGCCTTCCCCACATAGATCGGCCACTCACAACCCGCCAGCGCGACGGGACGGTACGCGTCGAAGTCCCCCTGGTAGTAGATCGCGTAGATGCCAGCGCCCTGGAACCGCTCCGGCGGGAGCTCCTCGCACGGACTCAACAGCAGCGCTTGGCCCACGCTACGGCCAAGCTCGACACGATCCAGCGGATTGAACGCGTGGCGAGCGGCGGACACGTCGCGCAGCATACCCAGCGGCCCCTACCGACTCGCAAAGTGATCAGCGTCGACCCCTTCGACGGTATTTACGCGCTTTATAGTCTAGCTAGCAATTATATTGGCTATATCGAGTCTTATATCTGCTATAACTCCCTCCCATGGCCACCAAAGGTTCATCCACCTCGGTCGAGACACCAAGTGTTAAGCAAGCCAATCCCCGACGTATAGTCCGTATACCGATGCCCGTCGGTCTGATCCGCGAAATGGATACCGCGCTTGCCGCCGGCGCCGGTGGATACACGACGCGTGAGGAGTTCATTGGCGATGCCGTCCGCGACCGACTGTTGGAGCTTGAGTACGACCCCGCGCCGCCAGGCCCCGGCGAGCCGCCCGCCACACCACCGGCCGTGCTGGCCGCAGACAGGTTCGGGGAGGTCGCCGACGCCCTCTCGAACGTTACGGCGCCGTTCGACCTCGATCAGACGGTGCTGCGCGCGCCCCAAGCTGGATTCGTACTCGACGGCGAGGCCGTGGTTCAGGACACCGCGCTCCTGGGCCTCCACAACCGCGACTACACATCGCTGTGGGCGCTATCCCAGCTAGCTGGTTTGCTCGCGGAGTCGCCTCTACCGGTCGCGGCGACTCTCAGGGAGGTCACGGAGCGCGCATGGGAGTTCTCGGCGCGGGTGCGCCCTCTTGATGCGGGTGCCGCGCTAAAGCTCACCGCGCTATTTCCAACGAACCGTGCAAAGGCCCAATCCGCATCCGGGCAGTTCCGGGCGTTCGCCATCGGTACCGTGCGCGAGTCCGAGGGTCGCCTGCACGGCGACGGTCCTCTGTTCGTGTGGAAGGCTTTGCAGGCGCGCCGCGGCGCGGACAGCGTTGAGATCGGCATGACCGGTCCCGGCTGGGATCTCCTCGAGGCCGTAGACGGCATTTCACTACGTCTGCCGCACTCGCCTGAGGTTGCGAGTAGATACTGCAACCACCTGCGCCAGCACGCGCCCGCGGATCTTGCCGGACTTGTGCTCGCGCTTCGCGGCGCCGGCGAGCGGATAACGCGAGCCGAGCTGATCGCCGCCTACCAGAATGGTTACCCCGCATGGACCGAGGTCCAGTCGTCAACCAACGCGGCTGGTTACATCGCCAGGGGTCGCGAGTGGGGGCTCATCGAGCCGAAACTCATCGAACGTCGCTATCAGCTTACGACCCCAGGCGAGCAGATGATCGGCGAGCTGGTCTAGTGGGATCGAGCATGAACGCCAACGACATCATCCGCGCGGCAATCGAGGTTCGCACGCACGCTCAAGCAAAGGGCCTTCAGGCCGCGCTCGAAGCCAGCATCGGCGCTCGCTACGCGCGCCCACTTGGCGACACCTGGAACAACTTCGGGCTCATGAGCCACGGTGGGGACTTCGATCACAAGACGATCGAGAACGTGACGAACGCCCAGGACGCCATATTGGAGAGAGAGGCGCGGAAGCGCTTCGCGTCGCTCGACGGAGTCCCGTACACATCACCGCACCAAGCGGCGGCCGAGTTGCTGACTGATCAGCGTGAGCTTGAGCGACGCGTCCAGGTCGACTTCCACCAACCGAGCGAGGCCGACCTCGCGGACAAGCGCGTCACGATGACGGTGCGCGACGACGGTTGCGGGATCACTCCCGGCGCCATCGCGTCGACGATCTTTCAGCTCGGATCGAGCCACAAGAGCGAAATCCTCTGGCAGCAGGGGGCGTTTGGCCTCGGCGCGAAGAGCACATTCCGAAACGCGCGCGCGATCGTGCTCGTGAGCCGACGCGCGCCGGAGATGGAGCCGGCCGAAGACCGGATCACGGTCGCCGTCGTCCAATGGGAGCCACACGGGAAGGGCACCACCGCGTACTACCTGACGACGAGCGACTGGGCCGACAACGCGAACCCGGACGCTGAGCCATGGTCGACGCCGGCGAGCGCATACCCCGAGTTTGGTCCCGGGACGCAAATAACCCTGGTGTCGTACGGCGTTCGAGGCCTTCACCGTCGCTTCAGTGGAGATGAGAAGGCGTTCCACGCGATTGCGCAGACCCGTCTGTACCGGCCGGTCATTCCGTTCCGGCACACCAGCTATCTCGTCACGAAGCCCGAGCCGCGCGCCGTCCGCGGCTTGGAGGCGGCCCTAGAGCCCGCGGTACCCGGGCGCGAGCACGGGTGCGAGCCACTGCCGTTCCACCTCAATGGCGTCACTTACCAGCTGCCGGTGTGCTGGTGGGTATTCCCAGCCGCCGCGAACGAGCCCGGCGGACGCAACAGTCTCGTGGCGGCGCAACATGTCGTCGTCTTTACCTCTGGTGGACAGGTACACAAGCACTGGGATACGGCGGAGTTTCGTGAGCGCACACGTCTGGCCAAGCTCGATACGCGCATCTTCGTCGCCGTGGACACCGACGAGCTTCCCATCAACGTACGAACGAACCTGTTCACGCCAGATCGTTCTGATCTCGTCCCAACTGACGACGCGATTCGCCTTGAGGCCGCTGTCGCGGCGCACCTAGAAGGCTCTCCCGAGCTGACAGACCTCAACGCCAAGCTGTTGCGCGTCGAAGTTGAACGTGCTCTTGGGAATCGCAACACGCGAGAGGTCGCGCGGCGGATCAGCCGAGCCTTTCGCCTCCGTGGGGGTTTCAGTCTCGGGAGCGCCAACGGCACTGGACGCCCAAACAGGCCGAAGACACGGAAGCAGATCGAGCTCTATCCCGAGCCGACATTTATCGAGGGCCCGGAGCACACGACCATTCGACCCGGTGATACTCGCTCCTTGACGTTCTACCTCAACGCGCACGACGAGTTCATGGATTCCGGTCGGGGCGTGATCGTCGTGAGTACAGATCATCCAGCATTGAGTCCTGGCAAGGAGATCGCCAACGGCGATCTCCGGCACGGTCGCCTGCGCGTCACCCTCGTGATCCCGGATACGGCGACGCTTGGCGACTTCGTGATCACGGCGCGACTCCCGGAATGGATTCGAAGAAGCGGCGGGCTCGCGGGCCCATTGAGGTGGGAGACCAAGTTGACCGTGACGGACGCTCCTCCGGCTCCGCCGCCACCACCACCCAACGGCGGTGCAAGCGACGGCGACGGAGGCGAGATCGCGCTGCTGTGGACGGACGGGCAGAACCAGAGCTGGGGCTTTACTCCCAACGTGCCCGGCACGCTTGAGGACGTGCCCGCGAGCATCCTGGCGGCAAACGACGACTATCACGACCTTGCACGGCTCGGCGACGCGGAGATCAAGACGATCGTGCTTAACGAGGACTTCGCCGACTATAAGAAGTACGTTGGTCGACTCGTCGGCGGACGAAAGGCCCAGGCAGTCGATCGAACCAAGGATCGGTACGCGCAGGGCGTAGGCGTGGGATTGCTCGCACTCGATGAACAGGCAAAGAAGAGCCCGCTCGACGACGCGCAAAGGAGGGCTGCTGCCCACGCGATCGCCCGCGCCACGCTAAGCCTTCTACCGGCGTTCGATGAGGTCATGAGTAGGATTGACGTCGACGCGGACTGAGCTCTTCTCCGCATGGCTGCCCTTACGCTCCCCATAGGGCCCGAACACATGAACGAGAACCGGAGGCAGAATCTGGCGGCCTGCGCTTCGCTCGGACCAAAGCTCTTTGAGCCGCCTCGGCTTTCCTGGAGTCAGCACGTGTCAAGGAAGACGGGGTCGAACCGCAAAGTTGACTCTAAAACGCTCACTGCGGAGTGAGTTCCGGCTCGCGACGCCACAGTCCAGAGCGTGGAGAAGCCGCGGCGGAACATCGAGCTGAAGGCACGCGACCCAGACCCGGATCGCTCGCTGCGCGCATCCCTCGCGCTTGGAGCACGCGACGAAGGATGGCTGCGTCAGACCGACACGTATTTCCGAGTTCCGCACGGCCGGCTGACGCTGCGCGAGGAGGGCCCGGCCGCACAGCTCATCGCCTACGAGCGCGCCGACCAGGCAGTTGCGCGCGAGAGCCGCTATCGGCTCGTGACGGTCAGCGACCCGGGAGGCTTGAAGCAAGCTCTGAGCGCTGCGCTCGGCGTGCTGGTGGTCGTTGAGAAGTCCCGACGGCTCATGCTCTGGCAGAACGTGCGCATCCACCTCGACGACGTTCGTGGCCTGGGCAGCTTCATCGAGATCGAGGCGGTGGCCGATCCGGCATCCGACCTGACCAGCGAGCGTCGCGAAGCGAACGAAGTGCAGAAAGCGCTCGCGATCGCTCCCGAGCAGGTAATGGCGGTCAGCTACAGCGACGAACTTCTACGCGGCGCCTGCAAGCCACGCGAGCACCTCTGACGCGTTGCGCTCGGGTGGGAAGACGGGATAGAAGACCTTGACGATGCGCCGCTCGCGCGCAACGAACGTCAGCCGTCGATACAGCCGCATCCCCGCAACGTCAAACGTCGGCAGCCCCAGCGTCTCCGCCAGTCGAAGATCGCAGTCGCTGAGCAGGGAGTAGGGGATGTGCTCGCGCTCGGCGAACTCGCGCTGATCGGCCGGCGACTGCGCACTGATACCGATCACCGAGGCCCCGTAGCCGGCGAGATCCGCGACATGGTCGCGGAAGGCGCAGCTCTGTGGCGTGCAGCCACGCGCGCCGGGGATCTCGTCCCAGCCTTCGGGCAGCGGCTCGCCGGGTCGTCCCGTGCGCGGGTAGACATAGACCACAACCAAACCGCTCGCGATCACTGCGAGATCGAGCTGCCCGCCGAGTGTGGAGGGCAGCGACAGGTCGGGGACCTCACGGCCGGGAAGGTGGTCGGCCGCTCCGTCGTCCACCGGGACGGGCGGGTCCACGCTCATCCGAGCGCTCGCTCGTGACGTTGGCGCGCGTCGGTCTTGAACTCCACCCGCATGCAACCCAACCGCTCGAAGGCGTGCTCGAGCATCAGCAGCTTCGCCTCGATGTTTGCGCCCGTGCGCCACACGGCCGGTGTAAGCCACGTCCAGCCGATCTCAACGCCGCGGTGGACCTCCCGCACGTTCAGATAGCGCGTGCTGCCGATCGGCTCGCCGCTGCGACGGTCGATCGTCGCGAACACGCCCTCCCGGCCCGCCTCGGACTCGGCGAGGCTCGTCTGAAACCAGGAGGAGAAATACTCGCGGCTCTCGTTGATCGGCGCCAGCCATTGCCAGATCTCCGAGTGTCCAGCGGCAAGGAACAGGCCCTCCTCGTGATGCGGCGCAAGCGGCTCCAGCACAACGACCTGGCCCTCCAGGCGCACTGTCAGCTCACGCCACCCAGCACTGGAGGACTGAACGCCCGCCACCCCTGATCGCCGCTCTCCGGACACCGGCAGCACGGTACCAGCCGGCCCGGGGTGACAACCGTGCAGTCACCCCAAAGAAGGCCCGCCCAACCGTTGCAGACTACACGCACCGGTGTGCAGACCCCTCGTGCAGTTGCCCGGATGAACGTTTCCTCGATTGTTAAGACTACTCGCCTCAGGTGACGTGAGCTGCGCTGAGTTTCACTTTCACCAAGTCCTGCTTGTGCCGCCCGCGCTCGCGCCCTACGTTCGAAGGCGTGCAAACGACTCACAAGATCGCCGGTGGCGACGCCGAGGGCTACGCGACCTACCTGACCTCCGACTCCGGCCGCGGCGACTACTACATCGACCCGGAGGACAGCGAGGGCGAGGGCGCCGCGGGCGAATGGCACGGCTCCCCGAGCCTGCTGGCATCGCTCGGCCTCTCAGCCGATCGTCCGGTGCAGCGCGAGGAGCTCGTGGCGTTGATGAACGGCCAGGCCCCGAACGACGGTCGCGAGATCCGTGCGACCGGCGGCAACGGGACGAAGGTGGCGGGGATCGACATGACGTTCAGCCCGCCGAAGGACGTCTCTGCCCTGTGGGCTGCCTCCTCGGGTGAGCATCGCGAGCAGATCGAGCGGGCTCACAAGGATACGGTGGCAAGCGCGATGGCACACGTGGAGCGCGACGTGGAGCTGGTGCGCGTGCGCGAGGCGGGCGAGTTGAAATGGCAGACCGCGCAGAGCTTGGTGGCGGCGAAGTTCACGCACAACACGAGCCGGTTGACCGCCGATCAGCACAAAGGCGGAGTGCCGGACCCGCAACTGCACACGCATGTGGTGGTCCTCGCGGCCGAGCGCAGGGACGGCAAGTTCGCGGCGGTCGATTCCAGGCAGGCGTTTCTCAGCGCCCGCGAGAACGGTGCGTGGTACCGCTCGGTGCTCGCGCAGAACCTGCAGGCGCTCGGACTTCAGATCGAACGCGGGACCGGCAAGGACGGTCGTTACTTCGGGATCAAGGGCGTGCCGAAAGAGCTGGCGGAGCGCTGGTCGGCGCGCACCGGACAGATCGAGAAGGCGGCACGCGAGTTCAAAGCCAACTACGGCCGCGAGCCGAACGCGCGCGAGCTGGGTTCGCTGACGACCGGGACGCGCGGCACGAAGACGACGATGGCGCCCATGAACGTCGACACGGCATGGCAGGCGGTGGCAAGCGAGCACGGCTTGACCCGCGATCAAGCTCACGGCCGCTTCAATGGGTCCGAGAGGACACTCGGACAGGCCCAGTCCGTCTCCCAGGCGCCGGACCTGGCAGGCGAGCTGGTGGAGCGCGTGACGGAGAAAAGCTCGATGGTGAGCGAGCGCGAACTGTATGCGACCGCGTATGAGCGCTCCGCCGGCGAGTGCCATCCAAGCGAAGCCAAGGACCTCGTGAACGACCTCGCGCGCTCGGGCGAGCTGATCGCATTGGAGGGCGGAAAGTGGACGACGAGGGAGTTGCGCGAGCGCGAGCAGCAGACGATCGCGACCGTCAAGGAGCGCGCGAACCAGAATGCGGCGCCAGTGCGCGAGCAGTCCCTGCAACAGGCCCAGAAGGACGTGCAACGCGAGATCGGTGCTCCGCTCAGCAAGGAGCAGCGCGAGGCCCTGCAGAGCATCACCGGCCGAGGCGGCGTGAGCACCCTGATCGGCCAGGCGGGGACCGGCAAGGGAGTCGTGCTAAACGCAGCGTCAAACGCGTGGCAGACGGACGGCTACAAGGTGATTGGGACGGCGGTGGCGGTCGCGACCGCCGAGCGGCTGGGAGCCGACGCGAAGACTAACCAGTCGCTGACGACCGACGCGCTGCTGTCTCGTGTCGAGAAAGGCACGATGACGCTCGACCACGGCACGGTGGTGGTGATGGACGAGGCGGGCATGGCAGACACGAACCGTCTCTCCCAGCTCGTGGAGCGGACCGCCGAGAGAGACTCGAAGCTCGTGCTCGTCGGCGACAGCGCGCAGCTCTCGCCGATCGGGGCGGGAGGACTGTTCAACCCCATCACGGAATGCGCCCCGAAAGCAGAGCTCAAAGAGGTGCATCGCGCCGAGAACCAATGGGAGCGCGAAGCATGGGAACAGGTCAGGGAGGGCAACTCGACGAAGGCGCTCGCCGCCTACCAGGCACACGAGCGCCTGCACGTAGCCGACACGCGGGAGCAGGCGGCGGAGAAGATGGTCGCCGACTGGAACGTTCAGCGAATGGAGCACCCGGAGGGCCGCACGATAATGCTGACCGACAGCTCAAACGAAGAGCTCGACCGGCTCAACAAGCAGGCCCAGGAGTATCGCGACCAGGCGGGCGAGCTCGGCAACGATCGCGCGAAGCTCCCGGGCGCGCCGTACGCGCTGGCGGCGGGCGACCAGGTGATCTTCACCAAGCCCCTCTTCCAACCCGGACAGGACCGAGTGGAGAACGGGACGCTGGGGACCGTCAAGGACGTCAAGGACGAGCACAACCTGACGATCGACACGAAGGGCGCGAAGGAGCGCGAGGTGAACGTGAACACGAGCGAGTTCAAAGACCTCCGCTTGGGGTACGCACAGCACGTGTACAAGGCCCAGGGGCTCACCGCGAACAGCGCGCTCACCCTGATCGGCGGCTGGCAAACCGACCGAGAGCGCGCCTACGTGGCCCTGACCAGAGCCCGCGAGCAGACGAACATCTATGTCAGCAAGGAGAACCTTGGAACCCAGGGCATGAACCCCGAAGCGATCGAACGCCTCGCCGAGAAAATCGAGCGGAGCAACGCCCAGCAAGCAAGCATCACCCGCGAGCCCGCACACGACCGCACGATCACCCAAACCCCTGATGTTCAACCCGGAAACGACCTGCGACCCGACCCCGAGCGAAGCGCCGAACGCGACGGGGTCAGGGCCGCCCCCCAAGGCCCCGACCCCTCGCCCCCGCCCGACGAACGCGAAACGATCGAGATCACCCGCGAGCAGCAACCCCAGGAACGCGACATCGACCAGGACCGCGGCTTCGGGATCGAGTAGCCGGCGCGGTGTATTCCGTCTATACCGAAGTTCCCCCTGTAGTCGTCC
>PLYX01000025.1 GCA_003151895.1 Solirubrobacterales bacterium | reverse complement strand
GCCCATCGTCCCGTCTTCGCGGCCAACGCTCCGGGGGGGCCGATCAGCCCCAACCTCGCCGGTCGCGTCGCCGCCGCCTTCGGACTGTGTGCCCAGGTGTTCGCCCACAGCGACCACGCCTACGCCCAGCGCTGCCTGCTCGCCGGCCAGACGATCTACGACCAGGCCAACACCCACCCGGGTCCCACGCTGCTCACCAGCGTCCCCCACGCCTACTACACCGAGCCCGAATGGCGCGACGACATGGCGCTGGGGGCGACCGAGCTGTACCTCGCCACGCAGGCGCTCGCGTCCAGCCCATCTCCCGCCGGCCAGCCCGCACTTCCCCACACCGACCTCATCCACTATCTGGGTCTCGCGACGTTCTGGGCCAACGCGTACATCGAAAGCCCCACATCCGGTCAGGACTCGCTCAATCTCTACGACGTCTCCACACTCGCCGCCCGCGACCTGATCGGCATCCTGCGCGATCCGCGCTCCTACGCCTTGGAGCGCGCCAACCCATCCGTGGAAGCGCCCACCGACGTCCCCAGCCTGCTCAAGGACCGCGCCGACCAGCTGCGGCTCGCGCAGCGGCTCGCCCACCAGGAACCCTTCGGGCTGGCCAACCCCTCGACCAACCTCGACACGGTCTCCCACGCGCTCGGCTACGCCGTGGAGGCGCGCATGTATGACGCCCTTTCCGGCACCCGCGCCTTCGAACCCATCGCCGCGAGCCAGCTAGGGTGGGTCCTGGGGGCCAATGCCTGGGGCTCCTCGTTCGTGGTCGGCGCCGGCTCTGTCTACCCCCACTGCCTGGCCTCGCAGATCCCCAACCTCTCGGGCTCGCTGAGCGGGCGCGGTGCGATCCTCTCGGGCGCCACGGTCAACGGACCAACCGACCCCGCCAACCTGCGCGAACTCGGCGCGCCCGAAGGCTTCCGCCCGTGCCCCACGCGTTCGGCTGCGGATCCGTTCCTAGCCCAATCGGGGCACGGCCTCGTCTACCTGGACGATGTCCGCTCGCCCGCGACCTCCGAGCCCTCAGACGACCTCGCCGCACTCACACTGCTCGCCTCCGCCCAACTCGCCTCAGGCGGATAGACATAGATACCGATCCGTGAAACACCAGCCGCCAGCGGCGGCGTAAGCGCAATATGAACAGTCACATCGCAGATGGCGTTTCCCGCCGAGCGGAGGACGAGATTCCGACCTTCTATGAGTTCGCCGAGACGTGGTGGATATGGGCAGCACAGGACGGACTTCGGAGTGAGCGAGCGAGGACAAGAAGAAGGCTCTCCCAAACGCTCGTGGAAGACCCGCTTGAGCGAATACGGGCGAACGAGCGGCCAATCTGCCTCTCAAGACGGCAGAGAAAAATGCCGCTTGACCACGCGAATCCCTCACGGTTGTGCGGGGTTCGTTCACGGGCCCGATTGGTTACACGGGGTCGATCCGTCCTTTGTGGGCGAGCCATTGTCACTCCGGTTGCCTCTGATCTGCCTCCGAGGCGTCCGGTGGACGTCGAGACGCGGCGCGTTCTCCGTCCGCGGCGGCGCTCATGATGGCGCCGTGCCCGCATCAGCTTCTTCTACGGCATCGTGATCACGATGTACTTCTACGATCACGACCCGCTCCACTTCCACGCCGAATACGCCGAGTATCACGCGGCGATCGCGATCGGCAGCAATGCGGTGCTCGTGGGCAGCCTCCCGGGTCGCGCGCTCAAGCCCGTGACCGAGTGGGCCAGTCTGCACCGCGAGGAGTTGGAAGCCGACTGGCAGCGTGCACGAGACGGGGGGCCTCCAGGACCGATCGACCCGTTGCCGTAAGATGAGCGCATGGAGTTCGTACGTGTCACCTCTGTAGAAGTGCTTGGTCACTACAAGCTTCGGCTCGGCTTCAGCGACGGCAGTACACGCGAGGTCGATCTCACCGGGGAACTGCATGGCCCCGTGTTTGAGCCGCTGACCGATCCCGACTACTTCGCGAAAGTGCGAGTAGACGACGAGTTGGGCACCGTCGTCTGGCCCAACGGAGCCGACCTCGATCCCCTCGTGCTGCACGGGGACTTCGAACCAGCCTCGCGCCTCGTCCACCACTGAGCGGAGACAACCGATGAGCTTGCACGTCCAGCCGTGTCGGTGAGTTAGCGGCGTCATAGCCGTCCCGGTTTCGCGTCCGGAGGCGAAGCAACGGCTGAGGGCTTGCCTGCGGTTGCTCGCTTGATGCGTTCGCGCGCCAGGCGCTCGGACGGGTGGCCGTAGAGACGCTGCACGAGCGCGCCGCCGTCGGTGTGGCCGAGTTGGTGAGCTACGTCCTGGGCGGGTAGTTCGAGGTCGTTGAACAGCCACGAGCGGCAGAAGTGGCGCAGCTCGTAGAGGTCCATCGACGGCCTGCCATAGCGGCAGCGAACCGGATGCCAGTAGTAGTGCTGGGTGCGACCAGCCAGGACGCCGCCCTTCTTGCCTCGGAAGACCATCGCGTCATCGTCTACGGGGCGAGGCGTGGCGAGCAGTCCACCCTTCGCGGGCGCCGTCGCAAACGTCCTCCCCCGTCATCGGGCGCCGTACTCGTCTCGTCGTGACGCCAAAGCGCTCGCGTGCGTGGCGTGGCAGGCGGTGGCCGGTGAGATCGCCTGGCGGCCACCACGACCCGCAGTGCGTCAATCCGGTCGGATGGCCTGGTTGCACTTTGTTTGCACCCTGGAGGATCGACGGCGATGACAAGGGAGACGACGGGGTCCGTGGTGTGCCCGCGACCGGCAGCGCCGGGCAAACGGCATCTATGCGGCCGGCTGTAGCGCTTGGGCGAGATCGTCTTGGCTGACGTGGCCGGCCGGCAGGGTGACGGTGACCTCCCCATCGCGATCCAGCAGCCACGCCACGTTCGTGAGGGTCATGCCGACGACGCGTCCCGCCTCGTCGTACTCGATGTTATGGCCCTCCGGCGTTGAGAGCGCGGCGGCGGGCGGGCCTTCGTAGTGCTCCACGCTGAGGTACAGCACGTCGCCACGCTGGTCGTAGTGGTGGTGCTCGAAGGTTGTGCCGGCGATCGTAATACTCGTTGGACTCGCGGTCGAGGATCGTCGTCCTGGATCAGGACCGTCACGACCCAGCCGGGGACATCGTTGAAGTCTACGACAACCCGCATCCATCGCTCCGGTTCAAGCGCGTGCTGGCGGTAGAACCGCTCGCGTCCCGGCCGTGGATCGTCCTCGCGGTAGTCGGGTAGCGCAACCGTCGAGAGGATCGTCTCGACGTGATCGAGCAGCCACGAGCGGCGACCCTCGGCGAGACGCAGATGCGAGCCTGCGTCGAACACCACACGCCAACCATCCGGGTCGCTGACACTTTGCTCTTGGCCCTCCATCGCCGCCACGATACGGGCTGCAGGGGACGAAGATTATGGTCGCAACGAAGGCGTTAGCGCTCCGTTCACCGAACGTGGCGCGCCGCAAAAACTGAGCTTCACAATCGTGAAGTAGCTGCCCAGTTTGAGGAGGACCGCCACGCTCGGTTCGCCGCACCTCACGCTCCCGCTTCTCACGATTGCGGGAATCTTCCCGAGCGGGCGTCCTCGCTCCTGAGTTGGACGACAAGCGAGCAGCCTGGTGCTCCCAGTCCGCGCGCTCCGCTACGATACGCCTGTGACCACCAAGGTGCCCACATGAAGGTCGTGACCGTCCGGGACTTCCGCGACCATGCGTCCGAGATGTTCCGCTCCGATGACGTGATCCTCGTCACGCGCGAAGGCTCCCCCGCGGGCTTCTTCCTGCCCTGGGATACCCCGGAGCTGCCGGTCGAGGTTCGTCGCGAGGTCTTCCTGCGGCTCTCGGAGCAGATCGGCACCCAGCTGGGCGCCAAGGGCGTCAGCGAGTCGGAGGTCATGGACGATTTCGCTGCCTCCCGCAATCGTCGCTGACGCGAACGTCGTCCTCTCGGCGCTGATCGGCGGCCGTGCCCGCCTCGTGATCGCCTCCCCGCACGCCGGCATCGAAGTCTTCACGACCGGCGACCTGCTCGACGCCCTGTCGAAGATCGCCCCCGACGAGTAGCCCGCCACGCCCGCGCGACCTCGGCCCAACATGCGGCGTGTTCGCACTTCTGTTCGCACCCCGCCCCGCTCACCCGGTCGCGATATGCCCCTTCAAGACAAAATCCCCGCCGTAGCGGGGGGGCTTGAGCGATGGGCCCGATTGGTTACGCGGGGCCGGTCCAACCATACGTGACGGGACGCAGCGCTCGTGGCTGCCTCCGCGTTGCCTCCGAGCGCCCGGCCCCATCGGAGATGGGTGCCTCCGCAGCGAGCGTGCCGACCGGACCACACGGCAGTATTTACGTGGATGCCGACAATAAGCCGCTTCTTCGGGCTCACGATCACGATGTACTTCGATGACCACGGGCCTCCCCACTTCCATGCGCGAGCAGCCGGGCACAGCGCCAAGGTCCGGACCGACACGTTGGAGGTGCTGGTGAGCGACCTGCCGCGCCGAGAGCTTCGGCTCGTGCTCGCCTGGGCCGAGATGCACGCGGCGGAGCTTGATGAGAACTGGCGTCGCGCGCGCGAAGGTGCGACACTGAACGAGATCGAGCCACTGTAATGATCGGGCTTACACCAGACATAACCCACGCGACCGTTCCCCAACACGGCGTCTTGCGGCTCACCTTCGCCGACGGCGTGACCGGCGAGGTCTACGTGCTGGACCGAATGCGCGGCCCGGTGTTCGAGCGCGCCAGGACTTCCGAAGGCTTCGCCGAGGTCAATGTCGATCCCGAGACGGGGACCGTGTGCTGGCCGGGCGGCGCAGACCTCGCACCGGACACGCTCTACGAGCGCGTGCGCACCGGCGTATGGCCGGGCCAGAGCCAAGCCGCGTAGATCCTCGTCATGCGCGATACCAGCCCGCGACGGCCGTACGAGTGTGTGCGCCGTCATCACGACTGCCTCCGCTCTGCGTCTGGAAGCGAGACAACGGCGGAGAGCTTGCCTGCGGTCGCCCGCTTGATGCGCTCGCGCGCCAGGCGCTCGGACGGGTGGCCGTAGAGTCCGAGAACATCGCGCGAATACCGCCGATCGTCCAGCGATGCTCGATCGTCCATTCGAGCGCCAGTTCCATATTCACATCGCGCAGGGACATGGCGCCATGAGCCCGCTCGAACGGCGCCACCTGCTCGCGATAAGCGATGTTTGTGGACTCCTTCTGCCGGGAACGTAGCTCAAGCCATCGCGCCGCCCAACCAGCGACGGTTTTATCGCCGCGCTTGCCGCGTCGGCGGGCGAGCCCCAAGCCCATTTTGAGGGGGTCTGATCGTCCCCTTAACGCACGAATCCCGCACAACCATGCGGGATTCTTGCGATGGGCCCGCCAGGACTCGAACCTGGGACCAACCGATTATGAGTCGGCGGCTCTAACCAACTGAGCTACGGGCCCGCGTCGCGCGCTGCGCGAGGCATCTAGAAGCTACCAGCGTCGTGGCCGCACGCGCCCGGGCGTCCTGGGATGGTTTGATTCAGCGGTCAACCAACGAGAGGAGCGGCAATGGCGGAGCGTGCAGCGATCGTCACGGGGGCATCGAGCGGGATTGGGCTGGCCATCGCGCGGATGCTCGCCGAAGAAGGCTATGGCGTCACGATGGCCGCGCGGCGCCCGGAGAAGCTCCAAGCAGCCGTCGATGAACTTGCCGCCGAGGGGTACCACGTGCTTGGCGTCCCCGCCGCCCTCTCCGAGGAGAGCGAGATCCAGAAGGTGGTCGCCGCCCACCGGGAGCGCTACACGCGGCTTGACGTGCTCGTCAACAACGCCGGCGTCGGCATCGGCGCGCCGGTCGGAGACATCCAAACGAGGCATCTCGACATGCAGCTCAACGTCAACCTGCGCTCCATCGTCCTCTTCTACCGCGAGTGCCTCTCCATGCTCCAAGAAGCGGGCGCCGAGCACTCCAATGCCCTGGTCGTCAACACCTCCTCCATCTCCGGCAAGCGCGCCGAGGCATGGCTGTCGGTCTACTCCGCCACCAAGCACGGCGTCGTCGGCTGGACCGAAGCCATGAACAAGGAACTCGGCGCCCGGGGCATCAAGTCCACCGCCCTCTGCCCCGCCTTCGTCGACACCCCCATGACCGATTTCGCCAAGGGCCAAGTCAAAGCGGAGGACATGATCCGCCCGCAGGACATCGCCGAGGCGGTGCGCTACCTGCTGCGCACCTCCCCCGCCTGCGTTGTTCCTGAGATGATGTTCGTCCGCCCCAGCGACGCCCCCTGAGAAAGGAACACCACATGAAGCTAGGCGTGCACATCGGCTACTGGGGCCTTGGCCTCAGCTCCCAAGACCAGCTCGAAATCGTTCAGGAAGCTGAGAAGCTGGGCTATGACTCGGTGTGGGCCGCCGAGGCATACGGCTCCGATGCCGCCACCGTGCTCGCCTGGCTCGCCGGGCAAACCTCCACCATCCGCCTCGGCTCGGGCATCTTCCAGATGCCGGGGCGCTCCGCCGCCATGACCGCCATGACCGCCGCCACCATCGACCAGCTCTCCGGCGGACGCATGATCCTTGGCATCGGCTCCTCCGGCCCGCAGGTAGCCGAGGGCTGGCACGGACAGCGGTTCGCCCAACAGCTCCAGCGCACCCGCGAGTACGTCGCGGTCGTTCGCAAGGCGCTCGCTCGGGAACGCCTCGAGTTCCACGGCGACACGCTCGAGCTTCCGCTTCCCGACGGCCCCGGCAAGGCTCTGAAGCTCACCATCGGCCCCGTCCAGGAGCACATCCCCGTCTACCTTGCCGCCATCGGCCCGAAGAACACCGCGCTCGCCGGTGAGATCGCCGACGGCTGGATCCCCACGCTCTTCTCCCCCGAGCACGTCTCCGAGCTGCGACCCCTCCTGCGGGAAGGCGCCGACCGTGTGGGGCGCTCGCTCGACGGTTTCGACGTCGCCCCCACCGTCAACGTGTTCATCACCGACGACCTGGGCGGGGCCCGAAATGCCATGCGCCCGTTCATCGCGCTCTACGTCGGCGGCATGGGCTCTCGTGCCCAGAACTTCTACAACAACCTCGTCTGCCGCTATGGCTTCGAGGCGGAGGCCAAAACGATTCAGGATCTCTACCTCGAAGGAAAGCGCGAGGAGGCCATGGCCGCGATCCCCGACGCCCTCATCGACACCGTCTCGCTGTGCGGCCCCAAGGACGTCGTGCGTGAGCGCCTCGCCGTCTACCGCGACGCGGGCGTCGGCACGCTCGGGATCACCCCCATCGCCTTCACCAAGGACGAGCGGCTGGACCAGCTCCGCCTCATAGCCGAGCTCGCCGCCGCCTAACCGGTGCCCTCCATCCGGGTCCTGCTCGGCGCGTTCGGCGATCCCGGCCACGCGTTCCCGATGATCGCCCTCGGGCGCGCGCTCGCCGCGCGCGGCCACGACGTCACGCTGCAAACATGGGAGCGCTGGCGCGCCCCCGTCGAAGCGGAGGGACTCACTTTCACGCCGGCCCCCGAGTACAGCGCCTTCCCCATTGGCGAGCAACCGCTCGACTTCTACGAGGCCGTCGTCTACACGACCCGCGACACCCTCCCGCTCGTGCGCGATCTGCGTCCCGACGTCGTCGTCCACGACATCCTCACGCTCGGCCCTTCGCTCGCCGGCGAGCTCGCCGGCGTCCCGCGCGCGACGCTCATACCCCACGTCTTTCCCGAGGCAGCCCCGGGCTTCCCGATCTACTCGTTCGGCGCCCGTCTGCCCCGCACCGCGGCCGGTCGTGCGTTCTGGGAGCGCGCTCACCTGCCGGTCCGTAGAGGCCTCGAGAGCGGGCGTCTCGCGCTCAACCGCACGCGCGCCGCTGTCGGCCTGCCCCCGCTCTCCCACCCCCACGGCGGCACGAGTCGCGACCTCGCGCTCGTCGCCACCTTCCCGCAGCTGGAGTACCCACGTGTCTGGCCCTCCCACGTCCACGTCGTCGGACCGCTCATGTGGGAGCCCCCCGCGGAGGATGTCGAGCTGCCGGGCGGGCGCGTTTCCACGGGCGTTGCCGGCTATGGGTCTGCGAACGGCGATCGCTCCGAGGATGACGACCCTGCTGATTGGCCGCTCGTGCTCGTGGCCCCCTCGACCTCCCAGGACCCCGATCACCGGTTGCTGCACGCCGCTTTGCGCGGCCTTGCGGATGCTCCGGTGCGGGTGCTCGCAACCTGGAACCGCCGTCTGCCCTCGCGTCCGCTGTCCGTGCCGGACAACGCGAAGGTGGTCGACTGGCTCTCCTACGCGCGCACGATGCCCCACTGCGACGTCGTCGTCTGCCACGCCGGCCACGGCACGCTCGTGCGCGCCCTCGCCTCCGGCTGCCCCGTCGTCGCGTGTCCGATCGCCGGCGACATGAACGAGAACGCCGCCCGCGTTGCTTGGGCCGGCGCCGGGGTCCGGCTGCCGCGGCGCTTCATCTCACCACGCCCGATCCGCCATGCCGTCGAGCGTGCCCTCGGCGAGCCGTCGATCCGGGCGCGCGCCCGGGACTTCGGCGCCTGGGCGTCCACGCACGACGCGGGCGCCCGAGCCTCGGCGCTGATCGAGCTACTCGCCACCTCATCCATGTCCAGGTCGGGGATCCCGACCGGACCGGATGCACACCCCATACCCATCCCCTTCGGGGATCCCGGCCCGGCCCGAAGGGCCGGACGGAGAGGTTATTGAAGCTCCGGGGGTGGGACTCGAACCCACAACCTCGATCTTAACAGGATCTTGCGCTGCCAATTGCGCCACCCCGGATCGTGCTACCTCGGAACAGCAGTTCCGACAAGTCCATTCTAGGGCAGATCAACGAATCCCGCCTCGACCTCGGCGTGACAGTTTGAGCACAGCAGTACGCACTTGCGTGTCTCGGCTCGTAGTCGCGTCAGGCTACGGGCACCCCGTCGCGATACTCCGAACGCCTTTGCAGCCGGATCGAGGTGATGGAACTCGAGCGCGGCGAGACATCGGGAGTAGTGGCAAAGTTGGCAACGCCCACCGGCCTCCGCAACCAAGATCTGCTTGACCTTGCGACGGCGCCGCACAACTGCCTCGATCCGGCACTGCCGGCACCGGTAGTAGCCGCGCGATTCGCGGAGGTGCTCGGACGGTCCGTGTCTCGGGCAGACGATCATCGCTTTCGTTAGATCCTCGGAACGGGCTTCCTCGACGCCATCCCGAGAGGGAGCGCCCTGACGACCACGTGTGCGCAAGCCATACCGCTTCAACCAATGTCGCACCGTGCCCATGCTGCGCCCAACCGCGTCCGCGATCTGCGCGAGTGAGGCGCCCTCCACGACGAGCGGCTCCAACTCCTCTCGGCGCAGCCCTCCCCTTGGCGCAAACTTGTCACTGCCGAGAGCCTTGAGGCCGTGCCTCTTTACCCAATAGCCGACCGTCGACGGGTCCTTGTCGAAACGCCGCCCGATCTCGGCAAGCGACAAGCCTTCTCCCAGCGACTGCTCAAGGGATGCGCGATCCATGCACTGCATTGTCTACTATGGGTCGGACGGAAAAGCGAACAACTGTTCGCCCGTGCTCGGCGTGGAGCAGAGCTAAACCTCCGACCCGCTCTCCGCCAAAGCGCGCTCCTGGGCATGGTCGAAGTCGCGCTTGACCTCTCCGCGGCGACGCGCCAGGTCGCTCACCTCGCCGATCCCCTGGGCGCGCGCGGCGTGGATGCGGCGGTCGATCGACGCGAGCTGCAGCTGCAGCTGCTGGACCTCCAGCATCGCCGGCCTGCTCGTTCCCTCCGCCACCGGCCAGCGTCCAGCTTCGACGGTCAGCTCGGCGAGCAACCCCACCAGCTCGCGGTCCTCGGCGTCGACCCCTTTCAGCGGTTCCGCGAGGTGCCCTCCCTTCAGATGCTCGGCCGCGCGACGCAGCAGCTCGCTCGTGAACACGCCGTCGAGATCGACCTCGTTCAGTGACCGCTGCCCATGAGCGGGCGTTGCGATGCACAGCGCGAGAAACGCGCGCTCGGTGTCCTCCCGCGCCGAGAGCACCCTGCTTGCCCGCGAGCCCCCGCCGCCCGCCCGCCCCGCCCCGTCCGCGGTGCGTAGGGGCTCCCCACCCGGACCATGTGCCTCCCTCCCCGTGCGCTGGCGGCCCTGGGCCTGCCCACCGCCCGAGTTGAGCGTCTCGGCGAGGCTCTCGCTCAACCCGAGCTTGCCTGACACCAGGCGCGTCAGCTCCATGCGCATCGCGCTGGGCGGCACTTGGTCGAACACCTCCCGCAACTCCGCGATCATCTGGTCGCGACCCTGGCTCGAGTCGTCGCCGCTCGCCAACACCCGCTCCACGCGAAACCTCACGAATGGGACAGAGGCCGCGACGGCCGCGCTCATCGCCTCGCTCCCATTGCCCTCCAAAACCTCTGCGGGATCCGCTCCAAGCGGCATCTCCACCACACACAGATCGATTTCGCGGCGTAGGGCAAGCTTTGACGCCTTGAGCATGGCCTCCTGACCCGCGCTGTCGGCATCCAGCGCAAGCAGCACCCTTTTGGCCATGCGGCCCAATTCGCCGATTTGATCGTCGGTAAGCGCTGTGCCCATCAATCCGACGGCGTTGTGGAAGCCCGCCTGGTGCATGGCGATCACGTCGGTATACCCCTCGCAGAGGATCACCTCCCCCGCCTTGCTCGCTGCCGCGCGCGCTCGATTGCCCCCATAGACGTAGCGGCCCTTGTGGTAGACGTCGTTGTCTGAGGTGTTCAGGTACTTCGGCTTCTGCCCCTCTCCCGTCGCGCGGGCACCAAAGCCAAGCACCCGTCCGCGGAGGTCGGCCAGCGGGAACATGATCCGCGAGCGGAAGCGGTCATACAGGCCCCCCCTCTCCTGCGATCGCTGCGCCAGGCCCGTCTCATAGAGCTCCGCCTCGGAGAATCCCCCACGCCGTGAGGCGAGCAGCACACGGTCCCACGCGCTCGGCGCATACCCCACACGAAACTCCTTTAGGATCTCCTCGCCGAGGCCGCGCCCCTCCAAGTAGCTTCGCGCGTTCGCCGCCTCGTCGGACTCCCACAAATAACGCTCGTAGTAGGACGCGGTCCGCGACAGCAGCTCCAAGAGCCGCTCCCGCCGGGCGCGCCGCTCAGCTTCTTTTGGGTCCTCCCGTTCGGGCTGCAACTCGATCCCGGCCCGGTCGGCCAGCAGCTCCAGGGCGCCTTTGAAGTCCACGCCCTCGGTCTCCTGCACGAACGTGAACACGTCGCCGGAGGCCTGGCATCCGAAGCAGTAGTAGACCTTCTCGACCGGCTCGACGCTGAACGACGGTGTGCGCTCGTCGTGGAACGGGCACAGGCCCTCATAGCTGCGCGGGCCGGCTCTGCGCAGCTCGGTACGCGTAGACACAAGCTCGACGAAGTCGATCGCGTCGCGCACGCGGTCGCGCGAGTCGGGGGTGTAACGAGCCATCGAGGGCTACGCTAGCCGCTCGGGCGGCCGGCGGTGAAGCTCCCTCAGCGCGCGAACACGCGCGGGACTTCCAGGTCGGTGTACTCGCGGATGCAGTAGCGGTCGGTCATCCCCGCCACGTAGTCGGTCACGCGCTCCGCCAGATCGCTCTGCGCCGCCCCGCGGGCACCGCCGGCGAAGCCGGCGGTCGGCAGCAACTCGGGATGCTCGGCGTAGTGCTCGAACAGCTTCCTCACCACGTTCGCGATGCGGGCGTGCTCGGCGCGCACCGCCTCGCCGAGATACACGTGCTCGAACATGAACTTGCGCAACTCGGCCATCGCCGGCCCGGCCTCGGGCCCTTGCACGACGTCGCCCGCCCGCGCCGAATGCTCCACCATGTCGTGCACGAGCGCGTCGATCCGCTGCGAACCGGTGGACCCGAGCACCGCGATCGGCCGCCTCGGCAGCTCCCCCTCCCGCAACAGCCCTGCCCTCATCGCGTCGTCGATGTCATGGTTGATGTACGCCACCCGGTCGATCACACGCACGATCCGCCCCTCGAGCGTCTCGGGCAGCGGCGCGCGGCTGGAATGGCACGCGATCCCCTCGCGCACTTGATCGGTCAAGTTCAGTCCCTCGCCGTCGCGCTCAAGCCGGTCCACCACGCGCAGAGAATGCTCGTAGTGGCGGAACTCCCGTCCGAAGCGCTCTTTGAGGCACACGTCGAGCGCCTCCTCGCCGATGTGCCCGAACGGCGGGTGACCGAGATCGTGACCGAGTCCGATCGCCTCGACCAGATCCTCGTTGAGCGCGAGCGCGCGCGCCACCGTACGCGAGATCGTGGTCACCTCCAGCGTGTGCGTGAGTCGCGTTCGATAGTGGTCGCCGAGCGGCGCCACGAACACCTGCGTCTTGTGGGTCAGGCGCCTGAACGCCTTGCAGTGCACGATCCTGTCGCGGTCGCGCTGGAACGGGGTGCGCAGCCCGCAGTCCTCCTCGGCTCGCGCCCTGCGCGCCGGGTAGGAGTGTGCCGCCAGCGGCGAGAGCGTGCTCTCCTCCAGCTCCAAGCGGCCGCGGGCAAAGGCCGCCGCGACCGACTCGCTGGCATCCGCGGGATTCACACAGTCGATTGTGGCAGCGACCGCGGCCGGCTCGCTCTCGTGTGTGGCCTTCGCGCTCAAACGGCCGCTTGTGGCAGCGGCTCGGAACCTATCTCGGCGGCGAGGGGCGTTCGCGCCCGCAGGCGGCGGGCCATCGCGGGCATCAGGCGCACATGGGCGTGGTGCTCGAGCGTCTCGGCCACGGCACGCTCCACCTGGCCGAGCGTGCGCTCCTCCTCGCCCTCGGGCGCCTCGCTCAGGGGGGCGCCGAGCGCTTGCACCATGAACTCGTGAGCCGGCTCCTCCAGCGGGAACGCCCCCACCGTCCGTGTCTCGACGGGAGACTCGGACGGCCAACACGAACTGCACACAACACCCCCGGCAGCGCCCGAGAAGCCGACCAGGTGCTCGCGCTCGCCGCAGCACGCGCACGCGCCCAGCTGCGGCGCGAGACCCGCGGCCACCAGCAGCTTCAAGCGGAACGCGAGAGCACTCGCGCGAGTGGCGCCGGCCGGATTCTCGTCCAGCAGCGACAGCTTGCGGCAGAGCAGGTTGAACACGCCCGGATGCGGCTCGGAGGTCTCGAACAGGCGCCCCACCGCGTCGCACGCCCGCGCGGCGGCGTCCAGCGCGTGCGCATCGCCGCGCAAGCTCGCATGGCCGTCGACGGTCTGCGCCCCGGTCACCGTCAGCAGCTCGCCACGGCCCTCGTGCAACTCGATCTGCAAGCGGAAGAAAGGCTCCAGGCGACCCCCGAAGCGGCTGCGCGCGCGGCGCACCCCCTTGGCGATCGCGCTCACCCTGCCGCGATGCAGCGTATAGATGTGAAGGATGCGATCGGCCTCGCCGTAGCGCATCGAACGCAACACGACAGCCTCCGTCTTCACCAGTCCCGCCATCGGCTTAGTTTAGGATCGCCCGCGGCAGAGCCCCGATCGTGAAGCCGTAGTCCTAGCGTAATCGAGCATCTCAGTCCCATACACCCCTTGCTATACTTTATGAAGTAATGAATAATCCCAGTCAGATAACCGTCTACACGACCGAGCCGTGCTCGTTCTGCGCGCGCGTGAAGGGCCTCTTGAAGGCGCGCGGGTTGCAGTTCTCGGAGGTCAACCTCTCCAAGGACCCAGCCGGACGAGTGGAGCTCGCGAGCCGCACCGGGATGATGAGCTTCCCTCAGGTTCTCGTCGGCGATGAGCTGCTCGGCGGCTTCTCAGAGACGCTCAGCGCCGTGGAGAGCGGTCGTCTCGACGAGCTGCTCGCGGCTTGACACGTCCCTTTTGCGGGGGCGGCTGACACGTCTCGCACACGTACGTCCCCCGCCCCGCCGCCACCAGCTTCACGATCGTCGTGCCGCAGCGAGCGCACGGCTCGCCCTCGCGCCGGTGCACCTGGAAGCGATCCTGGAACGAACCCCACACCCCGTCGACGTGACGGAAGTCGTCGATCGTGGCCCCGCGCGCCTCGATACCTGCCTGCAGCGCCCATATCACCGCCTCGCGCAGCCGCTCATGCTGCTCGGCGCTCAGACGCCCGGTTGGGCGCAGCGGGTGGATCCCAGCGCGGTGCAGAGCCTCGTCGGCATAGATGTTCCCCACGCCCGCCATGCGGCGTTGGTCGAGTAGGAATGCCTTGATCGGCGCGCTTCTCCCGCGCGCGAGCGCTCGCAGATGCTCCACCGTGAAGCGCTCGTCCAGCGGCTCCAGCCCGAGACGCGCGTCGAAGAACGCATCGAGCGCCTCGCCTCCGAGCAACAGCTCGCCCGTGCCGAACCTGCGCGGGTCCACGATCGCCAGGGGTGGGCCTCCATCAAAATCGATGCGCACGCGCACATGTGTTTGTCGCGGATCGGGATCGCACAGCACCGTCCCTGTCATGCGCAGGTGCTGAGCGAGATGGACATCCTCGCTCAAGCTCCAAACGAGGTACTTGCCGCGCCGCCCGAGCCGCTCCACCCGCCTGCCCTCGAGCGCATCGATCACTTCGCTCGTCGCGAGCGGCCTGCACCAGCGCGCGTCGAGGATCCTCACACGCTCAAGCGTGCGCCCCTCCACCAGCGGCGCCAGCTGGCGCCTGATCGTCTCCACCTCCGGAAGCTCTGGCATCTGAAGTTCTCAGCATATGCGCGCGTGGATGGGCGCCGAAGTAGGCGTCCTTGAGGCGTTCGGCCGACAGGTGCGTGTAGATCTGCGTCGTGGCGAGATCGGCGTGACCGAGCATCTCCTGCAGCGAGCGCAGATCGCACCCTCCCGAGAGCAGATGCGTCGCGAAGGTGTGACGCAGCGTGTGCGGGGTCATGCGCTCCGCGAGCCCCGCTGTGCGTGCGTGACTCTGGATGATCTTGTAGAGACCCTGGCGCGTGAGACCCGCGCCACGGTGATTGACGAACAGGCGCGTCTCCACTTTCACGCCGACAAGTGGCGGACGCCCGCGCCTGCGGTAAAGATCGAGCGCCTCCACCGCTCGGCGTCCCACCGGCACGATCCGTTCCTTTGAGCCCTTGCCACGAGCCCGCAACATCCCCTCCTCCAGGTCCACGTCCCCGACCTCAAGGCCGATCACCTCGGAAACGCGCAAACCGCACGCATACATCACCTCAAGAAGCGCCCTGTCGCGCAGCGCGAGCGGCTCGGTCCCCTTCGGCTGCTCGAGCAGCTTCGCCACCTGCTCGCGCGAGAGCACCTTCGGCAGCCGCTTGGTCTTCGGCGGTCCCCGCAGGTCAGCCGTCGGATCGTGCTCGATCAAGCCTTCGCGGCGCAGGTGGCGATAGAACGAGCGCAGACACGCCGCCTTGCGCTGGAGCGTGGCCGCCGCTACAGGTGCGCGATCCTTCCCACCAGCGGCGAGCTCCGAGAGAAACGCCGCGAGATCGCCATGCTGCGCCGCAAGCGGCGACACGCCGCGACGCGTGAGGAACCCGCCGAGCTGGGCGAGATCGGACTGGTACGCGTGCAGCGTGTTGCGCGACAGTCCGCGCTCGAGCTCCAAATAGGCGAGGAAGTCGAGCGTCAACCGCTCGACGCGCATCGCGCTGGGAGCTACAACCGCTGGAGGAGCCACAACCGCCGGAGAATTGCCCACGCCTCGGATTTCGCCTCTAAAGCGGCAGCACCTTGACCGTGCAAGCCGACTCTCAGCCCGCCTTGCCCTCGGCCTGGCCCTCCGTGTGCTCGCACAGATCGGAGAGCACAGTCCCACCGGCGAGCGCCGCGCCGAAGAACAACGGATCCTCGACGAGCAGGCGACCCATCGTCTCTGCCGGCAGACCGCTCGCCAGGTAAGCCGGCATGTCGACCGGGGCGCGCCTCCAGTCGTGGCGTGCCATGCGCGCGGGACGGTCCACGTCGAGCTCCATCTGTGGCCTGATGCGCTCGGCGGAGGATCCGAACACCGAGCCCAGGCGAGCGCGCAGATCGGCCCCCGCGGGCGAGCGTATCCCGGCGGGAAGCGCCACCGTCACAGGCTCGAGCAGCAGGTCGAGCACCGTCAACGTGTGATGGGAGATGCCACGATGGCGCGGTCTCTCATCAGCGGAAGACATGCGTGCGACAACAAGTGTCGGAGCCCCAAGCGCGATCGCGGTGTGAGCCGAGTCGAGCGCGTGCATCCCACCGTGACCGAGCGGCGAGCTCGATCCGACGATCCCGGGACCGGGCCCGCACACCGCCGCGTCCCAGCCGAGCGTGCGCACACCGTGGTGCAGCGCGCCGGCGGTCGTGACGGCCTCCCCCTCGCCGCCGTAGGCAGCGCCGGCCGTGATGTGTCCGGCGAGCAGCCCGCGCTCTCGCAGCGTCCGCACGATGCGCGAGTGACCGCCCGGAAGCGCCCCACCGGGTGTCTGCACGAACCCGAGCCGGCCACTGGGGTTTGCCTGGGCGAATGCCCATGCCACCGCGGCGAGCTGGCCGTGCAGCGCGAGCACCGCAACCGGCTGCTCGAGCGGCAACTCCAACCGCTCGTCCTCAACCGGCGCCACCGCGTGCTGCAGGCTCGTGTAGTTGAGCTTCATGACATGGGCGCCCTGCACGCCATCGGCAGAGAGGCCGCGCGTGAGGTTGGCGTGCACGACGTCGAAACCGCCCGAGCCGAGGCCGAGGTCGCGCGCCTGCACGTTCACGATCACCTCGTCGCCCTGCCGGCTTGCGCCGATCAGCCCGACGTCTGAGATCGCCTGACGACGCTCGCCCTCAAGTGAGATCGCAAGCTCCTGCTCGGGCCCGTCGGTGGGTCCCGCCTGAAGGACGGTGGCTCGGCGGAGCTTCAGCATCGGGGGGTCGCTAGAGCTTTGGGGGTCGCCCACGAGGCGGCGCGTCGCCTGCCGACTCGACCGGACCCGCGGCGGCGTCTGGTTGCGCGCGCTCGATGCTGACATCCACATCGCATTCGCACTCGGGCAGATTGGCGATCTCGTGTGCCCTGTCGACCATCTTGGCCGCCACCGCCTGCCCCTGCTGGTCGTCGGTGACGTGGAAGACGGCCTGGACGCGCACCGCGCGGGGCGGGCCCTTCATCTCACCGGCCGGGAGATCCGCGCTCACGACCGACCCGCGAGCGTGCGGTCGCCTCCAGCGCGCTCGGCCGATCGGTTCAGGGCGGCGGCGACGAAGCTCCGGAACAGCGGAGCCGGCCGCTCCGGGCGCGACTTGAACTCGGGATGGAACTGCGAGGCCACGAAAAACGGATGGTCATCGAGCTCGATCACCTCCACAAGACGCTCGTCCGGCGATGTTCCCGAGATGCGCAGGCCGGCGCCGGCACCGACCCCGGAGGGGTTGGTGAGGCGCTTGCGCAGCAGGTTGTTGACCTCGTAGCGGTGACGGTGGCGCTCGTACACCACCGCCTCGCCATAGGACTCCCTCACTCGGGAACCCTCGTGGAGCTTGATCGGGTCGGCCCCGAGGCGCATCGTCCCTCCGAGATCCGCCACCTCCTTCTGCTCGGGCAGCAGATCGATCACCGGATAGGGCGTCTCGATGTCGAACTCGGTCGAGTTGGCGCCCTCCATGCCGGCGACATGCCTTGCGAACTCGGCCACGGCGATCTGCATCCCGAGGCAAATGCCGAGGTAGGGGATGCGTCGTTCGCGCGCCACCCGGACCGCCGCGATCTTGCCCTCGATCCCGCGACCGCCGAACCCTCCAGGGATCAGTATCCCGTCGGCGTTCTCAAGCAGTTCACGCGCCGGCCGATCGTCGATCCCGCCGTGTGCCCCGAATGGGGTGTCGATCGTCGATCGGTGACGATCTTCCTCCTCCGCGGCATTGCCCTCCTCCAGGTGCTCGGAGTCGATCCAATCGATCCGCACAGTGCTGCCCTGAAGCGCCGCGGCATGGCGAAGCGCCTCGGTGACCGACAGGTAGGCGTCCGGAAGGTCGATGTACTTGCCGACCAGGGCGATCTCGACGGCGTGCTCGGGGTTGTGCACCCGCCGCAGCAGCCTGTCCCAGTCGGTCCAGTCAACGTCACGGAAGGGCAGACCCAGGCGCCGGATGACATAGGCGTCAAGGCCCTCGGAGTGCAGCACCCGCGGGATGTCATAGATGCTCGGGGCGTCCACGCAGGCCACGCACGCTTCGGTGTCGACATCGCACATCAGCGAGATCTTGCGCTTGACGTTGTCGGGCAGCTCACGGTCAGCACGCAGCACGATGGCGTCGGGCTGGATACCCACCTGTCGTAGCGCGGCGACCGAGTGCTGGGTCGGCTTGGTC
>PLYX01000026.1 GCA_003151895.1 Solirubrobacterales bacterium | reverse complement strand
CTCGCGCACGGGGTACTCGCCGTTGGCGAAGCGCCACGCGGTCACGTACGTCATCTGGCGCGCGCTCTCGATCTTCGTGGCCATCTCGGCGAACTTGTGACGGATCACCTGGAAGTGGCCGATCGAGCGGCCGAATGCCTTGCGCTCGTTGGCGTATTCCAATGTGCGGTCGAAGCACTTCTGTGCGCCCGCAACGCAGCCGGCGGCGCCGATCAGGCGCTCGCCCTGGAGCTCCCACATGATGTGGTAGAAGCCCTTGCCGACCTGGCCGAGCACGGCGCTCTCGGGCACGCGCACGTCCTGGAAGGCGAGCAGCGCGGTGTCCGAGGCGTGCATGCCGAGCTTCTCGAGCTTCTTCTCGCGGATCACGCCGGGGGCGTCCATCGGCACGAGGAACAGCGTGAAGCCGTCGTTGCCGGCGTCCGTGTCGGTCTTCGTCACGAGCACGATCACGTCGGCGCGGAGGCCGTTGGTTATGTAGGTCTTGGAGCCGTTGATGACGTAGTCATCGCCGTCCTTGACCGCGCGCGTCTTGATTCCTTTCACGTCCGAGCCCGCGTCGGGCTCGGTGATGCCGATGCAGAGGATCTTCTCGCCCTTGATGGCCGGTACCACCCATTCCTGCTTCTGCTCCTCGCTGCCGAATGCGAGGATCGGGGGCATCGCCATGTCCGTGTGCACGGCCACGCCCATCGCCAGTCCACCCGAGTTGGCGCTGGTGATCTCCTCCGCCAGCACGAAGCTCGTGTAGTAGTCGCCGCCCTGGCCGCCGTACTCCTCAGGCTTGTCCAGGCCGAGCAGGTCGAGCTCGCCCATGCGCGTGAACACGGAGTCGGGGAACGTCGTCTCCTCCCACTCCATCGCGTGCGGCGCCAGCTCCTTGGTCACGAAGCTACGGATCGACTCGCGCAGCTGTTCGTGCTCGTCAGTGAAGATGAAGTGCTTGCGCTTGGCTTGGTGATCGGGCTTCAGGACGCTCTCGGCGGTTGCCATCGGGTCGGTCTCCTCGTGTGGGCTCGGCGCCCGGCGGACGCTCGTTTCGTGTGCTCTTTCGCTGTGCTGAACGCTAACGCACGGTCGCGACAAAGTAAACAGTAGGACTTCTCACTTCTCACCGCGGCCAGATCGGGCTAGGATGCGCTCGTGAGCAGCGAGCAGCCTCCGCCCGAGTCGCGGTCCTCCGGGGTCATCCCAGAGGACAAGGTCCTCTACGAGGTCGCTACAGGCATCGCCACGATCACGCTGAACGAGCCCTCCACGCGCAACGCCCTCTCCCCCGAGGTGCTCGACGGGCTGATCGCCTGCTTCGAGCGAGCCCGCGACGACGACGCCGTACGCGTCGTGGTGCTCGCCTCCTCGCACGAGACGGTCTTCTCATCGGGCGCCAACCTCGGCGGCTTCGCCGGCGAGGTCTCGCTCGTGCACAAGCATTTCGGCTCCGAGCGCTTCGTCTCGCTGTTCAAGCTGATCGGCGCGCTCGGCAAGCCCACGCTGTGCGCGGCGTCCGGGCACGTGCTCGCGGGCGCGCTCGGGATCGCGCTCGCGTGCGATCTGATCGTGGCGAAGGACACCGCCACGTTCGGCACGCCCGAGATCAACGTGGGGGCGTTCCCGTTCATGATCATGGCGCTCATCTATCGCAACATCCCGCGCAAGAAGGCCAACGAGCTGCTGCTGCTCGGCGAGCGCTTCAGCGCCGAGCAGGCGCTCGCGGCGGGGATCGTCAACAAGGTCGTCCCCGCCGAGGAGTTCGACGGCGCAGTGAACGAGTGGGCGGTCAAGCTGGCCTCGAAGTCGCCCGTCATCATGCGCCTCGGCAAGGAAGCGATGCGCCGCCAGATGGACATGGGGCTCGACGACGCGCTCGACTACCTGCGCGCGCAGCTCACGCTCGCCGTCTCCACCGAGGACATCGTGGAGGGCGTCACCGCCTTTTTCCAGAAGCGCGAGCCAGAGTGGAAGGGCCGATGACCTCGCTGTTGCGCCCGCTGGTCGAGGACCTGCACGCGCGCCGCGCCCAGATCAGGCTCGGCGGCGGCCAGGAGAAGATCGATAAGCAGCACGAGAAGGGTGCGCTCACCGCGCGCGAGCGGATCGCCCTGCTCGTGGATGAGGGCACGTTCGTGGAGCTCGGCATCCACGGCAAGCCGCACACCTCCCAACGCGCGATGGACGGCGTCGAGGCGCCCGCCGATGGCGTCATCACCGGCTATGGCAAGGTCGACGGCCGCCTCACCGCCGTGTGCGCATACGACTTCACGGTGATGGCCGGCTCGATGGGGATGACCGGCGAGTTCAAGGTCACGCGCCTGCGCGAGCTCGCGCTGACCAAGCGCATCCCGTTCGTATGGCTGCTCGACTCGGCCGGCGCGCGCGTGCAGGAGGCGGCGGGCGCGATGTTCGCCGGCTCCGGCCACCTGTTCCGCGAGGAGGTGATCATGAGCGGCGTGATCCCGCAGGTCGCCGCTCTGTTGGGACCGTGCGCGGCCGGGACCGCCTACATCCCTGGCCTGGCCGACTTCGTGCCGATGGTCAAGGGGCGCGGCTCGATGGCGCTCGCCGGACCGCACCTCGTGCGCGCCGCGGTCGGCGAGGACGTCACCCAGGAGGAACTGGGCGGCTCGCGCGTGCACTGCCGCAAGTCCGGTGTCGGCGACATGGAGGTCGCCTCGGATGAGGAGTGCATCGAACGCATCAAGCAATACCTCTCGTTCATGCCGCAGAACTGCGAGCAGCCGCCGCCGACACGACCTGCCTCCGACCCGATCGACCGCGGCGACGAGCAGCTGCTGGACGTGCTGCCCGAGTCAAACCGCAAGCCGTACGACATGTACGAGGTCATCAGGCGGATCGTGGACGACGGCGAGATCTTCGACATGAAGGGCCAGTGGGCCAAGACGATCATCACGTGCTTCGCGCGCTTCGGCGGGCGCCCGGCCGGCATAGTGGCCAACCAGCCCAAGCAGCT
>PLYX01000040.1 GCA_003151895.1 Solirubrobacterales bacterium | reverse complement strand
TGTATGTGAAGCGGTGGCTTGCTGCCCCGTCACAGCAGCCGGACGGCACCCTTGTTGAGCGAGAGAAGGGAACTCCGCAGGGGTCGGCGGTCTCGCCGATCCTGACGAACCTGTTCATGCACTTTGCGTTCGACGCTTGGATGGCCCGGGAGCACCCGGACTGTCCGTTCGAGCGCTACTCCGATGATGCCGTCGTGCACTGCACGAGCCGGTATCAGGCGGAAGAGGTGCTTGCCGGGATTGTCGCGCGGATGAGCGAGGTGGGCTTGCGGCTTCACCCCACCAAGACGAGAGCTGTCTATTGCAAGGACAGCAACCGTCGGGGTGAGCACGAGCACACCTCCTTCACCTTCCTGGGGTTCGCCTTCCGGCCACGGGAGGCGATCAACGGCAGGAGCGGGGCGCACTTCACCTCGTTTCAGCCCGCGATCAGCCCCGAGGCGCTCAAGGCCAAGGGCGACCGGCTCCGTGCTATGCGGATACACCGGCGTCCCAACCTGTCGCTGAACGACCTGGCGCGGTGGCTGAACCCCATCGTCGCCGGGTGGATGAACTATTACGGCCGGTTCTACCGGTCCGCGATGGAGCCCCTCCTGCAGCGCGTCAGCCTCTACATGAGGCGCTGGGCTGGGAAGAAGTACAAGCGGTTGCGGACCTTCAAGCGGTTCAAGCGGTGGTGGACCGGGCTGCAAGCACGAGAGCCCGGCCTGTTCGCCCACTGGCGGTGGGTCCGCGCGTACTAAAGATGCTGGTGAGAAGAGCCCGGTGACGGGAGACTGTCACGCCGGGATCCTGTGGGAGCCCGGGGGCTGCGATGCCCCCGGGCGACCCGACCAGGCCCCACGCCACCGCGCCCGACTTGGCCGGAGTGAGGGAGAGCGGATTCCCTGCCGTAGAGCCAGATAGCCGACTCGGCGACACTCCACGCCGCTACCGGTACGAATCATAATCCGCGTGTCGGGGGTTCGAGTCCCTCCTCCGGCATCGCAACTGCCTCGGGACGACCATGCCGTCCGCAGCCTGTGCGAACGTACACTCGATGAGACAACTGTCTGCACAATCGAGCCAGGGCAGGCAATCCGCTCTTTGGGAGCCTATCCGTGCGACATCACGCGAGCCCACGTTTGAGCGGGAGCCAACGCTGGCGAGGCAACGAGAGGTTGCATCTTCTTCGGTCCGTTCCGATCCGTATTGTCAGCCAGCGAGAATGGAGACGAACTTCGACGAGACGCTGGTCGCTGGACTGGCCGCCGCCGAGAAGCAGGTCCAGCAAAGCTACCGACCGATCATCGGGGTGCACAAGTGGTTCGCCCGGCGGCCCGGGACGCTCTTTCGCGGACTTGCCCTCGCGGAGTTCGTGGACCGGCCGCTTGCGGAGCACTACTTCGAGAGCCACGACCTCGACGGCGTGATCCTCGACCCGTTCATGGGAGGCGGAACTTCGATGTTCGAGGCCAACCGCATGGGCCTCTCCGTGATCGGCTACGACACGAATCCGATGTCGCGCTGGCTCGTCGAGCGCGAGCTTGAGCAGCTCGACGTCGACGCCTTCGAACGCGAGGGCGAGACCATCGCCGTTGAGGTGGAGGAGAAGCTGCGTGACCTGTACACGACTCGTTGCGAGGAGTGTGGCGAGGACGTTCCCGTCAAGTTCTTTATGTGGGTCAAGACGCATGTCTGCGAGTGCGGCGAGGAGACCTTGCTCTTTCCCGGCTCGCTTGTCGCCGGGCGCAAGATGGGCCGGCATACGCACGATGTCGTCGTATGCGGCTCCTGCCGGACCGTCGAGCAGTTCCTCCCCCGTGAGATGCCCGATGACTGTCCCCGTTGTGCAAGCCCCTACGCCAACACCAAGGCGCCCACCAAGGGCGCATGCGCCTGCGGACGCCCATTCGTGGTTGGCCGGCCGGAGAACGACGGGCCACCCAAGCACACGCTGTTCGCGCTGGAGTACCACTGCGACACGTGCAAGGGCCGCAAGGGGCGCCGTGGCCGCTTCTTCAAGGGCGCTGACGCCGAGGACCACGCGCGGTTTGCCCGTGCGCGAGAGTGCTTCGCCGCGACCGATTCGCCCTTCTGGCCTGAGAACGGTATTCCGCCGGGCGATGAGACGAACCGCCTCCTTCGATGGGGCTACCGGCGCTTCCGCGACCTGCACAACGAGCGGCAGCTGCTTGGGCTGGCGATCCTGGCCGAGCGCATCCGCCGGGCGCCCGCGGAGCTGCGGCCGGCGCTCGCCACCGTCTACTCGGACTTCATCCGCTACCAGAACATGGTCTGCCGGTACGACACAGCCGCGCTCAAGGTTCTCGACGTCTTCTCCGTGCACGGCTTTCCGGTCCATCGAGTGCAGTGCGAGGCCGCGCTCATCGGCATCCCGAGGGTCGGGTCAGGGGGGTACCGTCACTTCCTGGCCAAGTACGCAGCCGCCAAGCGCTACTGCCAAGAGCCGTTCGAGACGATGCGCGTCGACGGTCGCAAGAAGCGCGTGCCGGCGCCGAGCGAGCGAATTTTATCCGCCCTCGTTGTTGACCCCGCCAACCTTGGACGGAAGCGTGCGACGCTGTTGCGCTGTGCGAGCATCACCGCGCAGCCGCTGCCCGAGAACAGCGTCGACCTTGTTCTGACCGACCCGCCCTACTTCGCGAACGTCCAGTACTCGGAGCTGATGGATTTCTGCTACGCATGGCTGAAGCGGCTGATGCCCAAGACGTCGTTCTTCGAGCAAGCGACATCGAAGTCCGAGGACGAGGTCATGGGGAACATCACCGACGGCCGTGGCATCGACATCTTCGCCGAGCGCCTGTCGGGCGTCTACCGGGTGGCCACGAAGGCGCTTCGTCCGGGGTCGCCGTTTGTATTCACCTACCACCACAACGACCTCTCCTCCTACGCGGCCCTCGTCGTCGCCGTGCTCGATGCCGGCCTGGTGCCCACCACCACGCTCGTGTGCCCATCGGAGATGCGTGGCTCCATCCACATCAACAGCACCGACTCCAGCCGCGTGGACAGCATCTTCGTCTTGCGCAAGCCGCCGGTCGAGGTCGTCGGCGATCGCGCCACACCGATCAACGAGCGCCTGATCGGGCACNNACTCGTCGGCGCCCATCACAGAGCGCATGGCCGCGGCGCGCGAGCGCCTCGTCGCGCTGTCGGAGAACGCGGATGTCGATGCCCCGTTGATCGTGCCTGCGGTCCTCGCCGGGCGCGCTGCCTCCTAAGACTTCCGCGTACCCACGTACGGTCGAAGCGGACCGCCCTTCTTGACGAGCTTCGGAAGCTCGTCAAGCGTGTAGACGTTGCCCTCGCACGCCTTCAGCATCCGGTTGAGGTCGGCTGGACGGTGGCCAAACCCGCGACCGTCGATGACGGCCACGATCGTTCGGCGCTCCACGGGCGGACGCTCGTCCTCATACTGCCGGAGCGTCTGTACGCGCGCGACCTTGTCGCGCGCCGTGCCGTCGTCCTCGGTGAGCTTCGCCTCGATGATCACCTTCGCGTTCTCCGACGGAATGAGGAAGTCCGGGGCCTGCACGAAGCCCGGCACGCTCTCACGGTCCCGCGTCGCTCGTCCATCGATGCCATGCAGGTCGAGCAGCTCCTCGATGGCGTTCTCGATGAGCCGGCCGACGATGCCCGAAACGGAGTCACGATGGGACGCATACGGCCTGCCGAGCAGCCGCTCATACAGCAGCTCGGAGTACGGCACCTTGCCAGCGGATAGTGCCTTCGCGATGGTGATATGTCCGCCGACCGTGTCGAGCTTGTCCAGTCTATGGACCCTGTCTGCCGGGACGGTCGGCACCGGACGACCCATCACATCGGCAAGGAGGGGAACGACCGTGCGCAGCAGCTGGTCGTAGTACTGCTGCCTGCGTCCACGCGGGGGTTCTTCGAACAAGAGCTGCTGCCCGCGCTTTGCGCGAGAGTCGATCTCCCGTGCATCTGCCTGGTCGATGACGAGCGCTCGACCGTCCGCGGCGGCCTCCTCAACAGCAAGGTAGGCAACCTCGCCCGGAGACATCCCGATGATGCATCGCAGCACCAGCCAAGCCCGAGGCTCTTCGGCGATCGCAGCCAACAGGGCATCGCCAGTCAGATCGGCGCCCTTGCGGGTTGCTCTGCGCAAGACGTCATATCCCCGCTGGAAGTCGGCTCGCTCGCAGAACGACTCGCCGCGCGGCATCTCGATGAAGAACGACTGGAGCGTGTCGAGCACGGCCTTTGCGCGCTTTCGATACGGAGCGTCAATGGCGTCGAGTCGGGCATCGTGATGCGGCATCGGATGTTCGCTTTCGTCGAGCACGCCCGCGCTCCTTCCGTGGGATGCACTTTCCTTGATGGCCGTCCTGGAAATTTATGGCACCTCGCAACGAGCGCACCGTCAGCCCTGTCCGCGAGAAAAGCATCCGGAGCGACGGCTAGTGTGCGGAGCATGACTGCACCCATCACGACCACGGATCTCACGCCCGGAGAGTTCGAGGCGCTTCGAGCTGCGGGCGCGTGGTATGCGAAGTACCACGCCGTGCGCATCGCCGAGCTCGCCGACGATCCCTCGGCGTACGCCGAGCACAAGCGCGAGAAGTTCCTCACGCTGCTCGTGGCGCTACGGAAGCTCGGCTTCGAGATGGCGCTCCCCGACGCGCTGCGCTCAGACGAGCGGCAGGCTGCGTAGCTGATCCTGTCGCGGGACGACACGCGCGGATGGTATGCGGCCGGCTCGACGCATCGCCCGAGACCGGCATCCGGCTCACACCGGCACGAGCGGGCATAAGGACACGATGTGCGCGGGAACAGTAAGAGGAAAGGGCCGTCACGGCCGGGGTTGATACGTGCCTACATGGACGTTGGCAGCCCTTAGTTTCTCAAGCATCCCTCGGTAGAAGTCCGGGTGTCCTGGGCGAAACCTAATGAAGAACTCCTCTCCGAGCGCTGCGACCAACACATTTTCGAACCGGCTAAGCTGCCCTTGGCGGGATCCCCATAGCACGCGACTCACTTGATCGTCGTTGTATTGCGACACGGCTGTGTCGACTTCTCCAAAATTCTCAAATCCAAGGCGCTTCAGCATCCGCGTTACCCAGCTGTAACTCCATGCTGACATGCGCCGATCTGATCCATACTTAGAATCGAGGTACGCCTTTAGAGAATCTGCGGTGATCTCAACCTCGTCCAGCTTGCCAAGACCTACTAGTCGTCTGGCATCCTTGCGCATACGCTCGTCCTCATCCGAGATGGCCTGGAACTCGCGGTCCGCGATCTCCACGAGCCCCGCCAGAGACATGAAGCGTCGCCGAATGGAGTCCGGGATTGTGGATATCGCCTTGTACTGAATATCGTGCTCGATCTCGGCCCAGCCGTGCTGAAGGATCGTTCTCACCTGAATCTCGGTAGTTCGGCCCTCGAAGCGGGCATACTCAGGCAGTGCGCAGCGGGCTGGGGAAAACTTCACGAGGTAGTGAACACTTTGGTATCCGAGCTTCTGGCCTTCTTCAAAGAGCCCGGACTTGGTTGACTTCTCTACAACCTCGAACTCACGCTCAATCAAGCCGTTAACCTTCTCAACTGCGGCGAGGAGAAACGTGATCACGCGTACTCCTGCGAGATCGGTGATCTCGCTCAGAGGGTCAGCGTACTTGGGTTGCCCAGGATCATCCTCGGCTGGCGTTATCGCCTTCTTGCCAAAGCTTTCGATCTCCTTTGCCCTGGCCTCGATGGACAAGGTTTCGATCCTCTCGACTTCAAGCACGGTCTTGAGGACCGAACGGACAGCTTGCGCGCATTCCTCAAAGCTCTCTCGCTCCGTTTCATATTGGTCAACCGCCTTGCGACGATGTGCATCGAAATCGAACCCGGGGTCAGCTGGCTGCTCGGTGGCATCGGAATCGACGCCGAGCGCCGACGGGTGCACGCCTTCAAGGCGATCACCGCTTGCTGTCTCTTCCTGGGCCTCGGGTTGCGCATCCTCCATCTTTGGAATGATTCCACACCACCAGGTTGGCGTGCTCGGGAACCGCGACTCGCGAGATGCGGTTAGGAAGTCGGGCGATGGCGGTGGGGCATAAGTTGATCGTTGTCTTGTGCTTGCGTGGAGACGAGCGCGCCGTCGTCAGACCCGAGGCGCTCGCAACGGACGATCGGGAGCGCGTCGATCTCTCCCGACCCCAGACCGCCGGCCGGCACACACCCTCGATGCCTCAATCAAGATCGCGGTGCTTGTACCGTTGCGCCGCTGGGCGCGAGCTGCCCACCCGTCTCCGTGTACACCCGCTGAACCTCCCGCAGCCACTTGGCGGGTATCTCCTCCTCCAGCCGCTCGAGGAGCGACATCGCCGAGCCTGAGCAGATCGGCGTGACGTTCCCGGCCAAACTGTGCGGGTCCAGCGCTCGCGTGATCTGATCGGCAAGCTCGGGGCGGGGCGCGTAGGCCATGTACTGTTCGGTCGTGCTGAGCCGGTCGTGGCGCATGAGCGCCTGGATCGTCCTCACGTCCACGCGATTGCGGGCCAGGGTCGTGCCGAACGAGTGGCGCAGGTTGTACATGTGGATCGGCTTCAGGCCGGCCTTCTGCCGCGTGAGCTTGAAGGCGTCGCGGATCGGCCGCGCGCTTACGGGACCGTCCCGCTGCTCGCTTGCGAACACGAAGTCGTCATCGCCGGTGGCAAACCGGCGATGCTTGAGCGCCGCAAGCGCGCGAGTCAGCCTCGGGGTCATCGGGATCGCCGGCGAGTCGGAGGTCTTGGTGGTGTCGGCGGCGTTGCGCACCCAGTTGTCGTACGGCCTGATGACGCCCGCCTGGAAGTCCACCGCGCCCCAGCGAAGGCCCTGGGCCTCACCGGGCAGGCGGAACCCGGCGTGGGCACCGCAGAGCCAGAACGCTTGCTCGATTACGCTCGGAGCGTGCCGCACGAGCCGGTCGATCTCATCGGGATCGTAGAAGTCGTCGCAGCGCAGGATGCGCTCGCGCTCGCGCCTTTTCCTGGCGCGCTTGACCCCGGCCAAGGGATTCGCGTCCAGCCAGCGCTCGCGCACGGCGTAGTCGAGCACCGCTCCGAGGATGTCGCGGTATGCGTTGCGCGTCTGCGCCGCCGCCGGGGCGACGAGCATCCAGCGCTTCGTCGTGCGTCGTCCGATGACCCATCCCTCGGCTTCCAGCTGCGTGGCGGTCGCGCGCGAAACGCGCCGCGGGCGCTGCGCCTCGAGCGGCACGACGCGGTAGGCGCCGCGACGCCGATGCTTCCAGGTTCCGGGCATCTCGCGCGCCAACTGCTCGGCCTCGGCCTTGGTTGCCACCTCGACCGCCTGGCTGCCGGGCGGCTGTGCCGTCCAGCGCTCGACCTGAACCCCCCTGACGTCCTTGCCTTCGGCGAGGGCCTTCCCTGCGGCTTGCTCGCCGAGGAGCCGGAAGGACTCGAAGTCGGCAAAGTAGGCGCGCAGCCGCCCATCTGCGAACTCGCCGACAGGCGTGTCCGCGCCCAGGTCGCGGTAGAGGCGCTCGAACATGTCCTCGTATCCCGCGACGGTCGAGCGCTTCAGGCCCTTCTCACTCTTGCGCTCGGCAAGCCAGTCCTCCGTGGCCTGTCTGAGCGAACCACCCTGCTCCTGAGCGTCCTCGTGCGCCTGGGCTTCTGGCGCGAGGCGCCGCAGGATCTCCGCGAGACGATCCTTCGCGTCCTTCGGCGTCAGGTGTTCAGGCGTCGGGCGGGGCCCGCTCCCCGCGCGCCATACGATCGCTCCGCGTGGCGTCCTTCGACCCGAATCCCGGACATGCGCCGGACCCAGCCGACATCCACCCTTCTCCCCGTTCTGATTGCGCCAGAACGCCCAGAACGACCGCGTGCGGCCATTCCAGTCGACCTTGACCTGCAGATGCGCCGTGGGGCGCGCAGTACCGCTCATGATGTCTATGACCTCCACGAACTCGAAACGGCCAACGAGTTCGGCGAGAGGGCGAGCGATTTCCCTACGATTTCCCCAGCGGGCCTGGCCGGCCCGCAAATGACCTATATTTCTCGGGCCAAGACCGGCCTACTGGAGCCAATCTGAGGTGGAGGCACGCCAATCATAATCCGCGCGTCGGGGGTTCGAGTCCCTCCTCCGGCATCGCCGAGCTCTGTAACCAAACGGTTTCAGCCTGCTCTGAGGGCGCCCCTGGGAAGCTTGACGCGGCGGGTGAGGATTTCGAGGCCGAGGACGACCGTGCGGATCACGCCGAGCTGGCGCAGGAGGCTGATGGAGTCGGTGTGCCCGTGGTCTTCGAGGGTTCTTCCGTCCTCGCCGAAGCGACTGATGGTGATACCTCGCAGTATGACCGCGCGGCTGTGGTAGGTGCCGTTGAGGACCCATCTGGACGCGACGCGGTTGCCCTCGGTGATCTGCTCCTCCACGCCCATCCTCAGGTTCTTGAAGATGGCGAGGTAGAAGGCGATCGATTCGCGTCCTCCCTCGTAGCCGTGGAAGGTCATGTCGTTGACGTGATCTACGAAGTTGGGGCTGAAGAACTCCTCCATCCGCGAGAGCTCGCCGGAGCAGACGATCTCGATGGCCTGACGGGCTTGCGCGGCGAAGTCATGTTGGGTAGTAGTCATACACCCACCATACACGACAGAAATGTAGTAGCGTGTCGGCTATGGCGGGGAGGCCAAAGAAGACAGCCAGCGGGTTCGCTCCGCTTGAGTCCGAGGTGATGGATGCGGTGTGGACGGCCAGCGATCCGGTCTCTGTACGGGAGGTACTCGATGCGCTGAACGAGCGCCGGCCCGAGCCGTTGGCTTATACGACCGTGATGACCGTGATGAACCGGCTGGCCACGAAGGGCGTGTTGAACCGCCACGGGGAGCGACGCAGCTACGTGTACGAGGCCACATCCACCGACGCCGCCGGGATTGCGGTACGCGACGTGATCCGCATCTACGGGGATGCCGCGGTCGCGCATTTCGTGGATGAGGCGTGCGCCGACCCCGGAGTGCTGCGCCGCCTGCGGGCGCTACTCGTGGAGGATGGATGAGACCGGACAGCGCCAATCGCAGCTTCGTCGCCTTCATGGGCCTCACGCTGCTGTTGGGTGCGTATGTGCTCTGCGGAGCTGTGGGGAGCGTGCTCGTGCCGCTCCTCGTGGCGCGGGTGTCTCACGGCGGACTCGCCGGGCTGCTGGGCGACGGCGCATCTTTGCTGGCGATGCTCCCTTTCGTCGTCTTGGTCGCAGTCGGCCTCGCGCTCGCAGGTCGCTCGCTTGTACGGCAGGTGCTCGCCTCTCACCGGCTTGCGCGTCGTGTGCGCGGGCTGGCCCGGGCGCTCCCCGACCAGTTGACACGAGCGGCCATGCAGACCGGGTTGGGTGGGCGTGTCGTTTTCGTGGATGCGCCCGATTCGTTCTCGTTCGTCTACGGCGTGCTGACTCCCCGCGTCGCCGTCAGTCGCGGGCTGCTTGAGGACGTCTCGGGTGAGGAACTGCGGGCGGTGCTTGAGCACGAGCGCTACCACGTCTGCAACCTCGATCCCCTGAAGGTGGTGTTGGTGCAGACACTCTCGGCAGCGTTGTTCTTCTTGCCGGCGCTTGACTCCCTGCGTGTCCGCTATGTAGCTGGTCGTGAGCTCGCAGCCGACCGGCGTGCGGTCAGAGTCTGCGGGCGCAGTCCCCTCGCGGGAGCGCTGCTGAAGGTCGTGCGTGGCCCCGAGTGGAGCGAGCTTGAGGTCGCCGCGGCAATCGGAGGCCCCGAGCTGCTGGACGTTCGCGTTGCCCAACTGGAGACAGGAAGGCAACCAGAGCTCGCCACGCTCAGCATCACGCGCGCCACGATCTCGCTCCTGGGCGCGGCACTGTTGGTTGCCTCGTTCCTCGCGTCGGTGTCGAGCTTCGGTGGTCCCGCCGCCGTGCGGGTGGCGACCGGCACCGGGGTAGTCACCGCCAGCCTGCTCGGCGGCTTCTATTGCGCCGCTCCCTTCGCTGGCGCGGGCCTACTGGCCTACCGGCTCCTCGCCCGTCGTGCGAGCCGTGCCTTGCCATGTCCGCGGCCCCCAATGTCGAAGTTCGACGCCGGCTGACGCCAACGCGGCGATGAACGGGTCGCGTACAGCAGCGTCGCAATGCTTCTACCGCTAGCAAGCTAAGGCGTCTCGGGGCTCCCACACGGTTCGCGGCTCGGCGACGTGGTTTCGGGCACGCCCGTGACTCGGGAGAGGAAGGCCGTGAGCCGCTGTTCATACAGCGCGGGATCGACGTTCCAGGCCTCGGCGTGCCCCGCCTGAGGCACGCGGTAGTAGGTGACCCAGCCTGGCAGCTCCTTGGCTAACTGGTCGCTGGTCGCGATCGGCACGGTCCTGTCCTCGGTGCCGTGGAAGAGCAGGATGGGGAGGTGGAAGTCGTCGGGGTGCGCCAGCGCGTCGAGGCTGCTCCAGTCGGCGTCGATCCGGGCTCCGATCGCCCACTCGACGGGGAGCGCGAGGAACGAGGGCAGCCCCATCTCGGTGGCGTTGAACGACAGGATGGCCTTCCAGGAGAGTGCGGGGGCGTCGAGGATCAGCCCGGCGACATGCGCCGCCAGGGGAGAGCGCTCCATGAACTGCGCCACGATCGCCCCGCCCATCGAGGTGCCGATGAGGATCAGGCGCCGCGCGCCGTGGGCGAGCGCGTAGCGCGCGGCGGCGGCGAGGTCGCGCCACTCCGTCAGGCCCATGTGGTGCAGCCCATCGGGGCTTTTGGGAGCGCCGAGGTCATCGCGGTAGGAGATCAGCAGCGCCGGCAGCCCATCGCGGTGCAGGACGGGCGCCAGGTGCAGATCGCCTTCGAGGTTGCCGTTGATCCCGTGCACGACGATCGCCCAGGTGTGGGTGCGCCCGGGTATGAACCAGGCCGGCATCGGCCCGAGTTCGTCGGGAACGAGCACAGTGGAGTACGCCAACCCCAGCGACTGGCCGGGGTTGCCCACGTAGACGTCGTGGTCGAAGACGACCTTCATCCCCGCCACCAGATAGCCGTTCACCGCGCACAGCCGTCGCGTCACGCCAGCGGGTGCGCTGCCGAGCACTTCCCCGACCACCGCGTGTCCCGTCGGCCAGTCGAGCCCGTACAGGCCGGGCCGCTGGGTGGCTTCCGAGCGCGACAGCAAGACGCGCCCGGGTGAGACCCCGTCGATCGCGGTTTCGGTGGGCCAGGCCGAGTGGTCGGGCACCAACACCTCCGAGGAGAAGTGCCAGCTCACCGCCGCCCCCACCGCAACGAGGATCACGGCGGCCGCGACGGCCACGAGGATCGTCCCCCGTCGATGCCCCCGTAGCCACGAAGGCGTCTGCTTATTCGCAACCCTCACCGCGGGTAGGCTATCGGCGCTGGTGGCGAGACCCTGCGGCTGTCGATCGACGCTCTTTGCCGATCAGGTTCCCGAGTGACCGCCTCTGGCGACCCTTGTCGTCCATGTTCTCGGGCGCGAGCCACGTCTCGAACCCGCGCCGGATAGCCGGCCACTCCTCGTCGGTAATCGCGCACCAGGCGGTGTCGCGGTTGCGGCCCTTGACCGCATGGTGCTTGCGGAAGACACCTTCGAAGGTGAACCCGAAGCGCTCTGCGGCATGCCGCGAGGCGGCGTTGAGCGCGTTGCACTTCCACTCAACGCGACGGTACCCCAGGTCATCGAACGCATGGCGATGCGTGCTATGCGAAAGCTGCGACCCGGCGTTTCAACCACACCATATGTAACGCGAGGAGGCTCGGACGTGGTGGTTGACTCCGTGATCGTCCGTAGAGACCACTGAGGGGTCATGGTGGGACCCTCGGATGATCGGCCTGACGGTGAGCGCGAGGATGCGTGTCCAACAAACGCGAGCCGGGAGGATTGACAGTGTCACCCTGGAGCCATGCGCAGCGGCAAGGCGGGCGGCAGACGGCGCCACGCATGCGCGCTGTGAGAAGGTGCAAATGATGGCAGACCAGGCGCTGGGACATACGACCGACGAGCGCCCGTGGGGGAGCATTCCGCCGAACATGGCCGACTACGAGGAGGCCCGCACGCGGTTCTCATGGACGACGGCGAGAGCGGACCTGGCTGGTCTGCCCGGCGGCGGGTTGAACATCGCCCACGAGACGGTCGACCGGCACACGGACGGACCGCTGGCGCAGACTGCCGCGCTGCGCTTCCTCGGCAAGCGGGGCGGCGTGCGGGAGCTCACCTATGCGGAGCTCGCGCGCGAGACCGACCGTTTCGCCAACGTCTTGCGAGCGCTCGGCGTCGAGCGCGGCGAACGTGTCTTCGTACTGGCAGGACGGATTCCCGAGCTGTACGTCGCGGCGCTGGGGACGCTCAAGCACGGCAGCGTCTTCTCACCCCTGTTCTCCGCGTTCGGGCCCGAGCCGATCGAGCAGCGTCTGCGGCTCGGCGACGCGCGGGTGCTCATCACGACGCCGGCGCTCTACCGCCGCAAGGTGGGCCAGCTGCGCGAGCGTCTGCCGGGCCTCGCGCACGTCCTGCTGGTCGGCGAGGAGGCGGACATCGCCGAGATCCCTGACGTCGACGACTTGCGCCGGCTGATGCGCTCGGCTGAGGACTCGTGCGAGATCGCGGCCACCGCTGCGGAGGACATGGCGCTGCTGCACTTCACCAGCGGCACGACCGGAACACCAAAGGGCGCGATCCACGTGCACGAGGCGGTCGTCGCGCATCACGAGACCGGACGCATCGTGCTCGATCTGCACGCCGGGGATGTTTTCTGGTGCACCGCCGATCCGGGCTGGGTCACAGGAACCTCCTACGGGATCATCGCCCCGCTGACGCTGGGGGCAACGAGCGTCGTTGACGAGGCCGACTTCGACGCCGATCGCTGGTATCGAATCCTCCAGGACGAGCGCGTCACCGTTTGGTACACATCCCCGACAGCGCTGCGAATGCTGATGCGAGTCGGCGTGGAGGTCGCGCACGAGTACGACCTGAGCGCGTTGCGGTTCATCGCCAGTGTCGGTGAGCCGCTCAATCCCGAGGTGGTGCTCTGGGGTGAGAAGGCGTTCGGCATGGCTGTGCACGACAACTGGTGGCAGACCGAGACCGGCGGGATCATGATCGCCAACTACCGCTCGATGGACGTGCGGCCGGGGTCGATGGGCCGTCCGCTCCCGGGGATCGAGGCGGCGGTGGCGCGACGCGACGCCGAAGATCGGCCAGTGCTTGCCAGCGACGGCAGCCTCGAGTTGGCGGAGTCGCCCGGCGAGCAGGGCGAGCTCGTGCTGCGCCCGGGCTGGCCATCGATGTTCCGCGGATACCTCGGTGAGGAGGCACGCTACCGGCGGTGCTTCGCCGGCGGCTGGTACCTGACGGGCGACCTCGTCCGGTGTGACAGCGACGGCTACTTCTGGTTCGTCGGCCGGGGCGACGACGTGATCAAGTCGGCCGGGCATCTGATCGGCCCGTTCGAGGTCGAGAGCNNGCCGTCGCCGAGGCGGGCGTGATCGGCAAGCCGGATCCGGTGGCCGGGGAAATCGTCAAGGCGTTCGTCTCACTGAAGCCGGGCTACGAGCCCGGCGAGCAGCTGCACAAGGAGCTGCTCGGCTTCACCCGCCGGCGACTCGGAGCGGCAGTCGCGCCACGCGAGATCGACTTCATCGCGAGCGTGCCTCGCAATCGCAGCGGCAAGATCGTGCGCCGGCTGCTGAAGGCCCGCGAGCTCGGGTTGCCTGAGGGCGACGTCTCGACACTGGAGGCGGGGGCGTGACCGTCGCCCCCCGGCTCGACCGCGATCACGGGCAGCATCTGCTTCACCAGATGCTGCGGGTGCGCCGGTTCGAGGAGAAGTGCGTCGAGCTCTACAGCGCGGCGAAGATCCGCGGTTTCATGCATCTCTACATCGGCGAGGAGGCCGTCGCTGTCGGCATCATGGAGGCGCTGGAGCCGAAGGATGCGATCGTGGCGACCTACCGCGAGCACGGCCATGCCCTGGTGCGAGGCGTCTCGGCCGACGCGGTAATGGCGGAGATGTACGGCAAGGTCGAGGGCTGCTCGCGTGGGCGTGGAGGGTCGATGCATCTGTTCGACGCGGCGACGCGCTTCTACGGCGGCAACGCGATCGTCGGTGGCGGTCTGCCGCTCGCGGTGGGCCTGGCGCTAGCCGACAAGCTGCAGGGTCGGGAATGTGTGACGGCGTGCTTCTTCGGCGATGGAGCGGTGGCCGAGGGCGAGTTTCACGAGTCGATGAACCTCGCGGCGTTGTGGCGGCTGCCGGTGCTGTTCTGCTGTGAGAACAACCTCTACGCGATGGGCACCGCGATCGAGCGCTATGAGTCTGAGACCGATCTCGCGCTGAAGGCCGCGAGCTACGAGATGCCGGCGTGGACGGTCGACGGGATGGACGTGATGGCGGTCGAGGGTGCCGCGCGCAAGGCGGCGGCCGAGGTGCGGGGCGGGATGCCGTGCTTTCTGGAGCTGCGGACCTACCGTTTCCGCGCGCACTCGATGTACGACCCGGATCTGTACCGCTCCAAGGAGGAGATCGAGCGCTGGAAGCAGCACGACCCGATCGCGGCGCTCACCGCGCAGCTCCAGGAAGCGGGACTGCTGAGCGCCGGCGACATAGAGGAGCTCGAGCGCTCGGTCGCCGAGGAGGTCGAGGCGGCGATCGCCTTCGCCGAGGCGGGCACACTCGAGCCGGTCGAGGACCTCGAACGGTTCGTATATTGGGAGCCACCCCTGCCCACCCCCGCGGAGGAGGTTGCCGCGGGCGGGGACTCCACGGACGAGAGCGCCACAGCATGAGCGCCTCGGCGATGGTCACCGTCACCTACCGCGAGGCGATTCGCGCCGCGATTCGTGAGGCGCTCGTGGCCGATGAGCGCGTGTTCTTGATGGGCGAGGATGTGGGCGCCTACGGTGGCTGCTTCGGCGTCAGCAAGGGTCTGCTCGACGAGTTCGGCCCCGAGCGGATTCGCGACGCGCCGCTGTCTGAGTCAGCGTTCGTCGGCGCCGGGATCGGCGCTGCGATGGGCGGTATGCGTCCGATCGTCGAGGTGATGACGGTCAACTTCTGCCTGCTCGCGCTCGACCAGATCATTGACAACGCGGCCACGATCACACACATGTCCGGCGGCCAGTTCGCGATTCCGCTGGTGATCCGGATGACGACCGGCGCCGGGCGCCAGGTCGCCGCGCAGCACTCCCACAGCCTCGAGGGCTGGCTGGCGCACATACCGGGTCTGAAGCTGCTCGCCCCGGCGACGCTCAAGGACGCGCGGGGGATGCTCGCCCCAGCCCTGGCCGATCCCAACCCGGTGCTGATCTTCGAGCACGGCTCGCTCTACAACATGGAGGGTGAGCTGCCCGCCGACGCCGGCGGCTGCGACATCGAGCGCGCGGCGATCCGCCGACCGGGCACCCACGTGACTCTCGTCGCCTACGGCGGGACGCTGGCGACCGCGCTGGTCGCCGCCGAGGAGCTCGCGGCGGACGGGATCGAGGCTGAGGTGCTCGACCTGCGCGTGCTGCGCCCGCTCGACGACTCGGCCGTGATCGAGTCGGTCACGAGGACGCATCGAGCGGTCATCGTCGATGAGGGCTGGCGCTCCGGCAGCCTCGCGGCCGAGGTCAGCGCACGGATCATGGAGCAGGCCTTCTACGAGCTCGACGCCCCGGTCGCCCGGGTTTGCTCAGCCGAGGTTCCGATGCCCTATCCGCATCACCTCGAGCAGGCGGCGCTTCCCCAGGCCGGCACGGTGGTCGCGGAGGTTCGACGAATGACGGGTGCCGATGGCTGACTTCCTGATGCCGTCACTGGGCGCCGACATGGAGTTCGGCACGCTGCTCGAATGGCGCGTTGAGCCTGGCGACGCCGTTAACCGCGGCGACATCGTCGCGGTCGTCGACACGAGCAAGGCGGAGATCGAAGTCGAGATATTCGAGAACGGCGTGATCGACGAGCTGCGCGTCCCCGAGGGCACGCGGGTACCGGTCGGAACGGTGCTGGCGACGCTGCGCACCGGCGCAGACGACGGCCCGGCGCCGCCGGGAGCGCCGGCCATGACAGTCGCCACGACGCCGGACGCACCAACTGGGACGGTCGCGACGGCGCCGTCTCCAAAGCCAGCCGCTATGCCCCCACCCCCACCCCCGCCGCCGCCGGTGACGCTGCCGCAGTTCGCGTCGGAGGAGCACCGTCTGCGGGTTTCGCCTGTCGCGCGGCGTGCGGCCGAGCAGCTCGGGGTCGACCTGACCGCGGTCGCGGGCAGCGGACCGGACGGGGCGATCACGAAGGGGGACGTCGAGCGTGCGGCGGCGGCCATCGCGCGAACGATCGCACCGGCAGCGGCCGCCGCCGGACCGGCTCCGACCGCTGCTCAAGCCCCCCCTCCCACGCCACCGCCCGCGGCGCCCGAGGAGCGTGCGGGGGCGATGCGCCTGGCGATCGGCGCGCTGATGGCGCGCTCGAAGCGCGAGATACCTCACTACTACCTGCAGACGCAGATCGACATGAGCAGTGCGCTGGCCTGGCTTGAGGAGGAGAACCTCAGGCGCTCGGTGTCCGACCGCCTGCTGCCGGCGGCGCTGTTGTTGAGCGCCGTGGCCGGCGCGGTCGCAGCGACGCCGGCGATGAACGGCTTCTGGGTCGACGGGGCGTTTCACCCGGCCGATGGGGTTCACCTCGGAGTGGCGATCTCGCTGCGGGGCGGCGGCCTGATCGCGCCGGCGCTGCACGACGCCGACCACAAGAGCCTCGACGAGCTGATGGCCGGCCTGCGCGACCTCGTAATGAGAGCTCGGACCGGCAGGCTGCGCGGCTCGGAGATGTCGGATCCGACGATCACCGTGACGAACCTGGGCGAGCGGGGGGTCGACCTCGTGCATGGCGTCATCTACCCGCCGCAGGTGGCGCTGGTCGGCTTCGGCGGCATCGGCGAGCGGCCGTGGGCCGCGGACGGGATGATCGGCGCCCGGCCGGTCGTGATCGCGACGCTCGCGGCCGATCACCGCGCGAGCGACGGCCTCGCCGGAAGCCGCTTTCTCACGCTCATCGACCATCGATTGCGCAAGCCGGAGGAGCTATGAACGAGCAGGAGTTGCACGATGTCGTGATCGAGGCGTTGACAGACGTCGCCCCGGACATCGACCCGGCGAGGATCGATCCGGGGGCGGATCTGGGCGAGCAGTTGGCCATCGACTCTATGGACTTCCTCAACATCGTCGTCGCCGTGCACGAGCGGACCGGGATCGAGATTCCCGAGCGCGACTACCCGAAGCTGTCGACACTCGACGATGCGGTCGCCTATCTCCTCGCCGCACAACAGCGGGGCGCGGACGCGTAACCTGCATGCCGATGCCTCCCTGGCCGAGTTCCTCGACGGGCTGCGACGCCGGCGCCCGCTACACGGTCCGCCCCGGCTGAGCCGCGAGACGCTTGACCTCCGTGCGTCTGGCAGGCGAGAGCACCGGCCAGTTGGGCTCATACTCGAACACATCGGCCAGCGGCGCGGCGGCGGCGGCACGAGAGTGAGTGCTATCGAGCATTGCGACGGTCCGTGCGTCAGCCTCCCAGGGTCGACGGACAGTGCCATCGGCGTGCCTCCACACCGACACTGCGGAAAAACCCGCAGCGACCTTTGTGTTGGCGCCTGAGCGCGAACCGCACCGCCTGCTTGGGTTGCCGGCCCTCCGAGCGGCTCGAGCGGGCAATGGCGAGCTACTGACCCGCCTGGACAGCCGTGGACCCCTCGTCGGCGTGGATCACGAGCACAGGCACACGGCTGCGCTGCATCACCTGATGGCTGACGCTGCCAAGCAGCATCGCGGTCATCCCACCACGGCCGCGCGAGCCGAGCACGATCAGGTCGTGCTCGCCCTTGCGAGCCTGATCGAGGATGGCGCTCGCCGGAGAGCCATGCGCGAGCACCTTCACGACCGACACGTCCTGTGAGATCTCCTCAAGTGAGCTGTCCAGAAGCTGCTGGTGTTCGCGCTCCAGCGCTTCGTCGAGGCTTCGCATGTCGATGGGCGGCACAACCGGACCGCCGACGAGCAGCGCCGACGGTTTCTGACACGCCGTCATCACGGTGAGCTTCGCGCTACTCAGCTTCGCGAGATCGGCAGCCTCGAGCAGCGCTCTGTGCGCGTGCTCGGAACCGTCGATCGCGACAAGAATGCGATGAAACACCCCCCACCTCCCCACTCGGTTCCCTGAGAAGTCACCTTACCGGCCGCACCTTAGGATCGCGGCGGGCGGCGTGCATGCGGCGTCGGCGCTCGATTCCCAGCGAAACCAGGCACGCCGCGAGCGCGACCGCGGCCATCAGCGCCACGATCGCAAGGCCTGGCGCGGCGAGCAGCGCGACGAGCGCGATCAGCACTCCGATCGAGACGTCCACCTGCGCGTTGATGCGTCGTCTGCGTGCGTGACGCGCTTCGCGACGGCGTATTCTTCGCGCCGCGAAATACTCGGCCGGCTCGTGCACGCTCACCCTCCGATCCTCCGAAAGAGCGAGCGGGGCAGCAGCCGGATGACCCCCATCGCCAAGCGCATGATGCGCGGCGCCCACACGATCGCCGCGCGACCGTCGAGCCCGTCGACGACGCGGCGCGCCACCGCTTGCGGCGTGCTCGCCAGCGGCGGCACGGGAAGACCGTGCGTCATGCGTGTGTGCACGAATCCCGGTCGCACGACCACCACCCGCACCCCGTCGGGGGCGAGCACGACACCGAGACCCTGGGCGAGCGCATCGAGGCCCGCCTTCGAGGCGCCGTAGGCGACGTTCGTGGGTCGTGGCCGTTGCGCGGCCACCGAGGAGAGCACCACGAGCGTTCCACTTCCCTGCTCGCGCAGGCGCTGGGCGGCTCGCAGCGTGAGCGACCCCGTCCCGAGGAGATTCACCCGCAACACATCGAGCGCCGCCGGTATGTCCTCCAGGAGGGTTCCGCGCTCGCCGAGCAGACCGACGGCGACGATCACCAGGTCCACCCCGCCGAGCTCCTCCCATGCGGCGGCGATCGCCCGCTCGTGGCCATCGGTGTCGAGCGCGTCGAGCTCGGCCGTCACGACACGCTCGCAGCCCTGCTCACGGAGCTGCGCCGCGACGCGAGCGAGCGCCTCGGGATCTCGCCCGAGCAGCGCCACCTCCCGCGGAGCCTGCCGCTGCAGCTCCGCGACGATCGCAAGGGCGATCTCCGAGGCGCCGCCGAGCACGAGCACGCGCCTGCCCGAGGAACCGGACGACGCGCCTCTCACGGACGCCCCCTGTCATAGGGCGGGCACACGTTCAGTCCCCGTCCGCGAACCGTCGAGCGCACGTTCAGCCCCCACCCTCGCACAGTCCCAAGCGGCGGGCCAGATCGGAGCGCAGCACGCCGTCGGGGTCGACGCGGGCACGCACGGCGAGAAAGCGATCGAGTTGTGGGTACATGGTGGGCAGCACATCCTTGCGCAAACGCACGTCCTTGGACAGATAGACCCGACCGCCGGCTCCCGCCACGATCTCGTCGAGCTCGTCAAGCGCCGGCCGGAGCCCGTGGGCGCCGCCGGGAAGGTCGAGTGCGAGCGTGAAGCCCTCGATCGGGAACGACAGCGGCCCTCCCGGGAACGCCCCAAAGCGCTTGAGCACCGCCAGGTAGACCGGCAGCCTGCGAGCGCGAAGCAGCTCGACGCAGCGCACGAGCTGAGCCTCCTGGCCGCCCGGGACCACCAGCTGGTATTGCACAAGACCCTGAGGGCCATACAACCTGCTCCAAGAACCGAGCGCGTCGAGCGGGAAGAGGTAGCCGCCGAGCGCCACGCGCCGTCCACGCTCGCGGCGCGGGGAGCGGCGCCAGCGCGCAGCGTTGAACGCGCGCACGAGCGAGGGTCGCAGCGCGCCTGAGGGAATCCGCGGCGGGACCTCCACGCGCGGCTTCTCTGACAGATCGAACCCACCGCCATGACGGCGTGCTCGGATGCCGTGGCCGTGCACGCCGGTCGGCTCGCCGGGCCAGGGGTCGGCGCGGCTGACCAGCGCCCTGCCCATATGCGAACCGCCGGCGAGCAGGTCGAGCCATGCCACCGACCAACGATGGCGATCGTGCTCTGAGAGCAGCGCCAGCGTCTGTTCGAGGTCGTCGGTCCTGTCGACGTCTGCGGCCACCCAAGCGCAGGCGAGCGGCTCGACGTCGAGCGTAGCCCCCAAGATCACGCCGGTGAGCCCCATCCCACCGAGCGTCGCTTCGAACAACTCACGGTCGACATGCGGCGAGATCTCCAAGACCTCGCCGCCGGGGACGCACAGCCCGATCGACCGCACGTGCGCTCCGAAGCTGCCATCGCGGTGGTGGCTCTTGCCGTGCACGTCGCTTGCGATCGCTCCTCCCACGGTTACATAACGTGTGCCCGGCACCACCGGGAGCGTCAGGCCGATCGACCCGAGATGGGTCAGCAGTCGCGCGATCGTGACGCCTGCCCGCACGCTCACCGTGAGCCTCTCGCGATCGAGCGAGACGATCCCGTCGAAGCCCGTCATATCGAGCACTCGACCGCCGGCGCTCTGGGCGGCGTCGCCATAACTGCGACCCGCCCCGCGCGCGATCAGCCCGGCGCGCCCTGGGCCGGCGCCGGAGAGCGCTTCGACGACGTCCTCGGCCTGGGAAACGCGCCTCACGCGAGCGCTGCTCGGCGCGATTCGCCCCCAACCGCAGAGCGAGCGCTCCCGATCGTCCTCCGTCGCGAGCCGCCGTACGGTGGGCTCAGCGACCGGCATAGACCCCGCTCAAGAACAGCGCTGCCCAGATCGCGGTCAATGCGAGCAGGTAGGTGACGCTCGCGAGCAGGCAGAACGCCACGAACGCTACCGCCACGCGCCAAGCAACCTCGGGGCGCAGGATCACCCCGGCGGCGCAGGGAGCGGCCACGACAAGCACGTTCTTGCTCCACTGCCGCGGACGAGTCGCGCGCAACAGCACGCCTGCCGAGGGCCTGGCGCTCCGGCGCACGCGGGGGGGCACGCCGGCGACCCCCGCCCGAACCTGATCGCGGGCGTGCTCACTGCTCGCTGTGGCCTCTAGTTGATTAACGTGGAACCTCCCGTCAGCTTGCCGGTGGGATAAGCGTGTCGTATAGGCGTGCCGTGCGACGCCAGCCAATCATTCCCAAAATCTCCGCCGCTGCACCCCGGTCGAACGTCAATATTGGTGAGAATCCGCTTATTTAGAAGTCTCCCATGGATCGAGAGTGTGCGTCGGAGCGAAGTCAAGCTCCCTAAAGTGTGAAGAGCGAGTGTGTCCCTGTGCGCTCAATACCACCCCGATGCCAAGCCGTCAACCGCCCAAAAGCCGCCATGAGCGCTCACGCCGAATCCGGCGGGTAGCGGTGGTGGCGGCAACGGTGGCGCTCATACCGGTGGCGCTGTCCTACGTATACACGATGGCCCAGCCATCGAACTCGAGCTTCGGCGTGCGCTCGGTCGAGTGGTTGCGCGATCACGGCGCCGCCGGGCTCGTGTCCAGGATCGAGGCCACCTACTACTCGCTCACCGCCCCCGCCAGGGGAGGACCGACGCTCCACTCGCTGCCGAGCGTCGGCTACGGCTCCTCCAACCCCACCTCCCCCACGCGTCGCAGCGCACCCGTCGCCTACGCGCCGCCCCCGATAGCCCCTCTCATCCATCCCGCGCTGGCGGGCGAGGGTGTCTGGCGCACAGCTCGGCCCGGCGCAGGCTCGGACCCCCCGCTGCTGGTCACCACCCTGCGCAACCAGCGCGAATACCCACGAGTTCTCGCCGGCCTGGCTTGGATCGACACGAAACGCACGCGGTTGACCCTCAACGCGGGCCGGGCGGAGCCGTCGGTCGAAATCCCGCGTGGCTCGATGGACGTGCCGCGCGGCGAACGCGCAGGGCTGCTTGCCACATTCAACAGCGGCTTCAAGCTCAGCGACTCGGGCGGCGGGTTCGTGTTGCACGGTCGTACATATGCATCCATGCGCCAGGGAGAGGCGACACTGGTCGGCTACCGCGACGGGCGCGTGAACGTGCTCGCCTGGAACTACGGTCCGAGCGCACCGAGCTCTGTATCCTTCGCCCGCCAGAACCTGCCTCTGATCGTCGATCACGGCCACGCCAATCCCAACATCAACGACGGACCTGAATGGGGAGCTACGGTCGGCAACGCGATCCTCGTGTGGCGCTCCGCCATCGGCATCGACCGCCACGGCGATCTGCTCTACCTCGCCGGCGACAATCAGACGGTTCACAGCCTCGCGAACACGCTGGTGCACGCCGGAGCGGTGCGTGCGATGGAGCTCGACATCAACTCCTACTGGGTAAGCTTCATCACCTACGGGGCGCCGGGAGCGAGCGGACCTCGCAATCTGCTGCCCGACATGGTGCGCCCGGCGACGCGCTATCTCACGCCCGAGGACCGCGACTTCTTCGCGGTGTATGCACGCTAGGGTTCACAGACCCTCAAGCACTCACCCCCGCGAGTCCCTGGAGGCTACGGATACACCTGCTCGCCGGTGTCGGCGTCGAGGATCGTAATCGCCTCCACCGGGCAGTTTTCGGCCGCCTGCAGCAGCAGCTCGTCCGGGCCGGTGCCGATCACGCTCGCGCGATCGTCGAGCTGAAACACCTGCGGGGCGACATCGACACAGTCGCCCTGCGCAATGCAGGCGCCCTCGTCGATTCTCGGTAGATAGCTCATCGGTCGTCTCCTTTGTCCTGTTCGCTCTCCGGAGTTTCGGTTCGGCTATGCCCTCGTTGCGCTCTCCGCCGGTCGAGCGGACGCGACGCGAGGTGACCTGGCGTGATCGCCCGAACGCGCTCGCGGCGGCGCGAGCGCTCGCGCGGGTTGCAGTTTGGAGTCCGGGTTTGTATGGGTTCGTGCCCTCTCCCTCAGCAGGCGCAGCACCAACAGGAACAGAATGGGCGCAACGCTCGACAGCAGCGCGATCCTCACGGCCGGGATCGAGGCGTCGGTGCCCGCGCCGAGCGCATGGCCCAGCCCGAGCACATACACGACGACGGTGAACCGGTGCAGACGACGCCACAGGCGCGCGCCGATCTGCTTGCGCAGGTAGAAGCTGAGGCCGAGCGCCGCGGCGAGATAGCCACCGATGATCCCGAGCCCGGTCCACAACGGCCGGTAGCCCATCGAGAACGGCAGCGCGATCCCCTGCAAGCCCGGGTGCAACCACGCATCGCCAAGCAGCAGCAGGCCGTGTGCGGCGATCGCCACCAGCCCCATGAGCGCCAGGTGCTCGTGCACACGCACCGCGTCGCGTTTGCGCCGCGGGGGGATCACGCGCGCGGCCATGGCGAGCCCGAGCAGCACCGAGCACGTGATCAGAAGCAGCGCCACCATCCCGGCGGAGCGGCTCATCAACCAAAACACGTAGTTGGCGGGCGTGGCGTGGCTCATGCCGCGCTCCCGCTCAGATGCAGGGAGATCTTGGAGCGACCGACGAGCGGGCCGAGGAGCTCGACCTCGCCGTCGTTGTGGACGATCAGACCTCCGTGCTCGGCAAGCGCTCGACGCGCCCCCATCGGGCCCGTCAACAGAGCGATCTTTGTGAGCGTCTCGGCTTCCAGCGCGCTCGGAGCCATCGCGGTGGCGCCGATCAGCCCGCTCCACACCGGTTGGCCACTCGCCGGGTCGAGCAGGTGGTGGGCGAAGCTCCCGTCGGGGCGCCGCCAGATGCGCACGTTCAAGCCCGAGGTCGCCACACCGCCGCCCTCGACCCGCAGCGTGTGGATGCACTCGCACGTGAGCGGATGCTCGACCTCGATTTCCAGTGGCTGGGTCTGACAGCCCACCCCACCGATCGCGATGTCTCCACCGCAGTCCACGACGAAGCGCGTATATCCGCGCAGACGGTGAGCCACCGCGTCGGCGGCAAGGCCCTTGCCGGTGCCGCCCGTGTCGATCCTCACGCCGGGGGGCCTGCGAACCGTGCCGCGCTCGTCGTCCACTTCGACGCGCCGCCAGCGCGCGCGGGGGCTGGGCTGGGCAGGTCGCAGCACCGGCGCGGCGTCGAGCGCCTGGGCCAGCGACGCCGGCGAACGACCCTCCTGAGAGTCCTCGTAGCCGACCGACTCGATCTCCTCGACAAGCGTCGGGTCGACGAGCCCGCCGCTGCGCCGTGCCGCCCACAGGCCGGCGGAGACAGCGGTGCGCAGCAGGATCGACGCCGGCACCTCCTCGCGCGGGTCGCGGTTCAGCGCGCACAGCTCGCTGTCCTGCCGAAAGCGCGACAGGCGCATGGCGAAGTCCTCGATGTAGCGTCGTTGCGCTTCGGCCGCCTCGTGCGGTACGGGCAGACGTCCGAGCAGCGGCGCCTCGACGATCAAGCGGATGTCACTGCCCATCGAGCGGAACACCATGTCGCACGGGGCGCTCATGAGGTCCTCGTGACGAGCGCGCCAGG
>PLYX01000242.1 GCA_003151895.1 Solirubrobacterales bacterium | reverse complement strand
AGCCGAACGGCTTGGTCACGATCGCCACGGTGAGCGCCCCCACTTCGCGTGCGATCCGCGCGACGATCGGCGCGGCCCCGGTGCCGGTCCCGCCGCCCGCTCCCGCGGTGATGAAGACCATGTCCGAACCCTTCAGCAGAGCCTTGACGCGGTCGTAGTCGTCCATCGCAGCCTGCCTGCCGACATTCGCGTCGGAACCCGACCCCAGGCCGCGGGTCAACTCGGCGCCGATGTGCAGGGTGATGTCGGCGGTGGACTGCTGCAGCGACTGCAGGTCGGTGTTGATCGCCAGAAACTCCACGCCCTCCACCTCGGCCTCCACCATGCGGTTGACCGCGTTGGCGCCAGCGCCACCGACGCCCACCACGCGGATCACCGGTTGTGCAACCGGCATCGCTTCGCCGAACGGACGCGGCTCTTCGCGCACGCGTGTCTCGCCGGCGGGCGCCGGCTCGCTCGTGCCGGGCCGGTCCATCAAGTTCTCGGGGATCTCCGAGGAGAAGGCGTGGCGCAAGCGCTCCTGCGGGCTCGGGATGCGCGCAGCCTGCTTCTCCTCGAGGCTTGGACGCAGTGAGGGGTGCGGGGCGCCGCTGTCGCGGGGATGCCCGGCTCGGGTGGGCGCCGGCTCCACGGGCGCGCTCTGTGCAACCGGCGCCCGCGGCGCGCTCGCCTCGGCGACGGGCTCCGACGCGCCCGCCGGGGTGGCGGTGTCGGGCGCGGGCCGCTGCTCTGCGCCCGGGTCCTTCTCGAGCTCCTCGGTCTTGCGGAAGAGCGCCGCAAGCGGCCCTTCGCGCATGCTCGCGCGCTTAGGCTTAGGGTTTGCCATTAGCCAAGACCTCTTGCGCCAGCTGACGGTAGGACTGGGCAGCCACGCCGTCCGGCTCGTACTTGAGCACCGACATCCCCTTCACAGGAGCCTCTGCGAAACGCACGGTCTTACGAATGCGCGAGGCGAACACGCGGTCACCGAAGTTCTCCTCGAGGATCTCGATCGCCTCCTTGGCGTGGATCGTGCGCGAATCGACCAACGTCGGGAGGATACCCTCGATATCGACGTCTGGATTGAGGTTCTCACGAATCATCGCCAGGGTGTTCTGCAACTGGATTAGGCCACGCATCGACAGATACTCGCACTGCACGGGGACAATAACCTTGTCGGCGGCGGTAAGAGCGTTGATGGTGAGCAGGCCGAGGCTCGGCGGGGTGTCGATGCAGATGAAGTCGTAGTCCTCCATGATCGGTTCGAACGCCTTCTGCAGCGAGCGCTCGCGGCCGATCATCGTCGACATCGCGATCTCCGCGCCGGCGAGGTCGATCGACGCGCAGGCGATGTCGATCTCGCGCTTGCGGATCACCTCGCGGATGGTGGCACGCTGGGTGAGCACGTCGTACATCGACAGCTCGAGCGTGTCGGGGTCGATGCCCTGAGACATCGTGAGGTTGCCCTGCGGGTCCATGTCGACGCACAGGACGCGATGACCCTCCTCCGCGAAGGCGGCGGCCAGGTTGAGTGTCGTCGTTGTCTTGGCCACCCCGCCCTTCTGATTGGCGAACGCGATGACCTTGGCCCGTGCAGTCACGGCAGGCTCCGATGGTCGATTTTGGAAAGCCGTCGGGTTGGGTATTCGCAGAGCGACGGGCGATTCCTGCACGCCCGGCCTACGATCTCCGGGTGCCTGCGCGTCATGTCCCGCTGGAGAAGCGCCTGAAGGGAAAGCAGGTGTGCGTGTGCGTGGGCGCGGGCGGCGTCGGCAAGACCACCGTCTCAGCCGCGCTCGCGCTCGGGTTGGCGGCGCGCGGGCGCAAGGTGGCGGTCGTGAGCATCGACCCGGCCCGGCGCCTCGCGGGGGCGCTCGGACTACGCGAGCTCTCCGGCGAGCCGCGCCGGATCGAGCCTCACACGCTCTCCGAGCACGGCATCGAGCTCGAGGGAGAGCTGTGGGCGATGATGCTCGACTCCAAGGGCACCTTCGACGATCTCATCGCCCGTCTCGCCCCCGACGAGCGCACGCGCGAGGAGATCCTCTCCAACCGCATCTATCGCGAGCTCTCCTCCGCGGTGGCGGGCTCGCAGGAGTTCACCGCCGTGGCGAAGCTGTATGAGCTGCACCGCAGCGGCGAGTGGGACGCGATCGTGCTCGACACGCCCCCCTCGCGCGACGCGCTCGACTTCCTCGACGCGCCGGACCGGCTCACCCGCTTCCTGGAGGGCCGCGCGCTGAGGGTGCTGCTCGCGCCCGGGGGTGTCACCCGCGGCCTGTTCGGACGCGGCGCTGGCCTGATGTTCTCGGTGTTCGCGCGCGTCACGGGCGTCAACCTGATCGGCGAGCTCTCCGGCTTCTTCGGCTCGCTCGCCGGTCTCACCGACGGCTTTCGCGAGCGCGCACGGGGCGTCAAGCAACTGCTGCGCGACCCTGTGACGAGCTTCTTGATCGTCACTTCCCCCGAGCACGAGCCGGCGCGCGAGGCGGTGTTCCTGCACGCTCAGCTCGGCAAGGAGAAGATGGAGTTCGCCGGTTTGATCGTCAACCGCTTCCACGATCAGGGGCTCGACGGGCACACGCCCGAGGACGTGGCGCAGCTGCTGTCGAGCAAGCTCGGCGCGGCGCTCGCCACGCGCGTGGCGGACAACCTGGCCGACTTCGATGTGCTCGCAAAGCGCGACCGCGAGAGCGTGGCGACGCTGTCGAAGGCGCTCGGCGAACGCGACCCGCTGCTCGTGCCTCACCTAGACGGCGACGTTCAGGACCTCGGAGGCCTCGCGGTCATCGCCGAGCGACTCTTCTCCCAGCTCAACGCCTGAGAGCAGCAGCTCGTCGGCGAGTGAGGCAAGGTCGGAGGAGAGGTGGCCGCACACCACGTCGCGCAGCAACGCGCGCAGGTGGTTGGAGAGCTCGCGCGCGATGGCGAGACCGCTGGCGCGCTCGACGGCGGTCCCGGCGATGGCGTGGCGCTCCAACGCGATCGCCTTGAGTGTGCGCTCGGCAAGGGCGCCGCGCAGATCGGGTGTGGCGCACAGCGCCGCCAGGCGAGCCGCAAGCCGCCCGTCGGGCGAGCCGTCGGGCTCGAGCTCAGATGGGGCGCCCAGCAGCACGCGCAGCGCCATCAAGTGGTCGCTGATCCCCTCGTACTCGGACGCGCGCTCACAGCCCAGCTCGAAGCGCCGCAGCGCCCACGCGACCTCGTTGGCGTGCGGTGCGCGGCGCGAGACGAGGTTGCAGAACGCGCGTAGCTCGTCCTCCTGCTCGGCGCTCACCACGAGCATCCCGTGCGGGCGGCCGCCCGTGCCGAGCGCGATCGTGTCCCAGGGGGCAGAGCCGATCCGCGTCCAGGCGAGCGCACCGAGCGCGATGCGTCCATCGCCGAACAGGCGCAGCGCGCGCAACAGCTCGCGCACGACGTCCCTGCCTTGGGCGATCGCCGCGCGGGGGTCGGAGTCTTCGGCGCTGAACACCACGAGCAGGTGATCGTCCTCGCCGCGAGCGCCTGCGCACAGCGCCTGCTCGGGCGCTCCCCGTATGGCTCCGGGCTGGGCGATCAGCAGGCCGCGCGTGAGTGCAAGCTCCTGCGATGTGATCGTGAGGCCGTGGAGAGTCGCCACGAGCGTCACCTCGCCGGCGGCGGCAAACGCCGAGCCATCGAGGCGCTCGAGCGCACGGTCGAGGCGTTCGGGGTGCTGGCCTATCTTCGATCGGTCGAAGTCGGTTTGCTCGTCGAACACGTCCTGCAGCAGCGCGAGCAGGGCCGCGTCGCAGCGTCCTCGCGCCCCGTGGCTGACGGTGGGGTCTCCACCGGTGGAGATCAGGTCGCGGTCGAGCCCGTCGAAGTCCTCGAGCAACTTGGCCGCCCGCGCGTAACCGTCGAGGCGGCGCAGCGCGGGGAAGCGCTCGGCGACGAACGCGCCCGTCAGCGGGCGGTAGCAGTACAGCGGCGAGGCCCCACGCCCGCGACCTGAATGGGAGGCGAGCTCGAATGGGACCTCCTGGCCCGCGAGGACGTCAGCGTGTAGGCTGGCGGCGGCCTGAGCGGCGAACTCGGCGAGTGCGGCTTGCAGCTGGAGTGAACGCACAGTTGGCTCACTTCGGTGCGCGCCACGGCGCTCCTGCTTGACGCAGCGTGCGTTGCGTGGCCAAGTTGTTGCTTACGCGACGGCTACGGCGAGCGCGCCCTTGACCGCGTCTTCGCAGCCGAGCCCGAGCCAGAGCTCCCCGTAGGAGCGCATGTCCTCGATAATCGGCAGCAGCGCCAAGCCCTTTTCGGTCAGCGCATACTCGACGCGCGGGGGCACCTCTCCGAACGTATGGCGTTCCACGATCCCCTCCTCCTCGAGCGCCCGCAGGCGCAGCGAGAGCGTGCGCGGGCTGATCCCCGCAAGCGAGCGCTCGAGCTCACAGAAGCGGGAGCGTCCCTCGGCAAGATCGCGCACGAGCAGAAGCGTCCACTTGCCACACACCACCTCGGCGGTGCGACAAACGGGGCAGGTGTCGTCAGCAGCCATTTCAACCGTTACTTTACCAACTGAAGTAGCGGAAGTCCGCTCGCGGTGGTGTCAGCCGACCGCTGCTGGAGCGCCAAACAGCTTCTACCAGACGGTAACCGGCGGGCTGGGGCTGGATGTCTCGCCGGCGGGCGCCGGCGCAGCAGGTTGGGGAGGCACGGCAGGCGGCGGCACAGCGGCGCCCTCGCGGCGGGCGTGGGCTTGCGCGACGTCCTCCATCGTTGTGCCCTTGCGGCCGTCGGACTGCAAGAGCAGCTTGAAGTCGTGTGGGCTGGAGGCCACGCGCAGCGCGTCCTCGACGGTTACGCGCCCCGCCTTGACGTGGTGGAAGAGAGCCTGGTCGAAGGTCTGCATGCCGTAGTAGGCGCCCGAGGAGATCGCCTCGCCGAGCAGGCCGGTTTGGTTGGGGTCGACGATCATGTCGCGCACGCGACCGGTCATGCGCAGGATCTCGCACACCGCCACGCGGCCGCCGTTCGCGCCGGGGACGAGTCGCTGGGAGATGACACCCCTGATCGTGCCGGCGATCATCGAGCGCGCCTGGTTGTGCTGGTGGGGCGGGAAAAAGTCGAGCAGGCGGTTGATCGACTCAGACGCATCCACGGTGTGGACGGTGGAGAGCACGAGGTGGCCGGTCTCGGCGGCCGAGATCGCGGTCGCGACCGTCTCCT
>PLYX01000201.1 GCA_003151895.1 Solirubrobacterales bacterium | reverse complement strand
CGAGGGCGTACTCGTGAGAGTCCGCACTTATGGTTTTCCCGGGTGTTTTACGAGGCCGCCCGGGACCTCGACTCGCGACCACCCACACGAACCGACCGCGTCGAAGCCTGTCGTCCCCGTGGATGTTGCATGTCCAGTGTAGCGCCGTTGCTGCGCCGCGGCCCGGCGCAGCAACGCCCCCGACATGAAGCGCGCCGCGACATTGGGGTCATGACATTGGTGAGCCACGACACGGGACGCGCGCAGATGCCATTACGCAGAAATGTCGTTAACGAAGTCGACGCGGTCCCGGGCCGCTTCGAGGAACCTGCCGCCGGTTGGCCGAGGGCCTTCCGGTGGCGGGTGGCGCGGCCTCACACCTCGGTGGCCTCGCTCTTTGCGGCTCGGGGTCCGCGTCTACATCCAACGTACGCCTCTTGCGAGCCCTCGTCAAGGGCGGTCGAGTAGTTCTCCCCGCACGTTCCGAAAAAAGCCATTCAAACGGATTGCGCCCGGCTTCTTAGGCGCCGCTTATGGCGGCTGCGACAATGGAGTCATGGACGGCCAACTGCCGGTTGCGAGCGAGAGCCCATTCGGGCGCCCGAGGCGTTCCCTGCGCAAACGGGCGGGCGGGGCGCTTGCGGGCGTGGCCGCTTTGGCGGCGAAGTTCGGCGCGTACCTGAAGGGGGGCCTGCTGCTGCTCCCGAAGCTGAAGCTGCTGACGACCGGAGGCACGGCGCTCGTGTCGATCGCCGCCTACAGCCTGCTCTGGGGCTGGCCGTTCGCGGCGGGCTTCGTGGCGCTGCTGTTCGTCCACGAGATGGGCCACGTGATCCAGCTGCGACGGGAGGGGATCAAGGCGAGCACGCCGATGTTCATCCCGTTCCTGGGCGCCGCGATCTTCTCGCGCTCGCTCGGCGACAACGCGCTCGCCGAGGCGCGCGTGGGCTTGGCGGGACCCGTGCTTGGCACGCTCGGCGCGGTGGGGGTGGCGGTGGCGGGGGCGCTCACCGGCAGCGACCTCCTGCTTGCGCTCGCCTACATAGCTTTCTTCCTCAACCTGATCAACCTGATCCCGGTCGTGCCGTTTGACGGTGGTCGCGCAATGGCGGCTGTGGCCCCGTCCATGTGGTTCCTGGGGATCGGCGGCTTGGTGGCGATGATCTTGCTGCTGGGCAACCCATTCCTGCTCATCTTCATCCTGCTCGCCCTGCGCGAGATGCCGCGCCGCTGGCGCCAGCTCAGGTCGCGCACGATCGAGCAGGCGGCCTACTACCGCGTGCCACGCCGCCACCGGATCGCGATCGGTCTCGTGTACATCGGGCTGATCGTGGTGCTCGCGTTCGGGATGTCGCAGACCCACATCCTGGTGAGCGCGGGGCACAGCTTCCGCTCGATCTGAGCGCGTGGCACAGCTTCCGCTCGATCTGAGCGCGGGGCACAGCTTCCGTTCCACCTGAGTGTGTACGCTGCTCCGCAGGGGGCGTTTCTGGCAAACAGGATGGGATTGGGGATGAGAATGGGACGTACACGTTTGGCAGCCGTCGCGCTCGCGGCAACCACGCTCGCGATCTCGGGCTGCGGGGGCTCGTCTCCGAAGCCGCTGACGCGCGCCGAATTGACGACGAAGGCCAACGCGATCTGCAAGACCGTGACCGCAAAGCTTGCGTCGAAGACGATCAAAACTCAGCAGGACATCGCGCGAATCGCCCCGGAACTCGCGGGCTTCGAGCAGACCGCGCTTGCTGAACTGGGCAAGCTCGTGCCACCGGCCGAACTGGCAAACGACTGGAAGCAGTTTGTCGCGGGCGCCCAGACGCTCGCCGAAAACACGTCGAAGCTCGGTGAATACGCGAAGGCGAACAACCTCAAGGCGGCGAAGGGCTTGATCACCTCGAGCCAAGCCGTCCAGCAGCAGATGGTGGCGACCGCCAAGCGCGACGGCCTCACGGCCTGCGAGCAGGTCGCCTAACCAACCGCCGCCACGGGGCGCCAACCGGCGCCCCGTCAGCGCCTGGCTTCCCTGATGCCTCGTTCCATGTCGCGCTTGGACTCCCGCTCGCGCAGGGTTTGACGCTTGTCGTGGAGGTCCTTGCCGCGGGCGAGCGCGATCTCGACCTTGGCGTGGGGGCCCTTGAAGTAGATGCGCGTCGGGACGAGCGTGAGGCCGCGCTCTGAGACGCGCCCCGCTATGCGCTCGATCTCTGAGCGGTGGAGCAGCAGCTTGCGTGGGCGCTCGGCGTCGTGGTTCTCACGCGAGGCGGGCAGGTAGGGCGGGATGTGGACGGATTGCAACCACAGCTCGCCGTCACGGATCGCGGCGTAGCCGTCCTTGAGCTGGGCGCCGGAGGCGCGCAGCGCCTTGACCTCGGTGCCCTGCAGCACAACCCCGCACTCGATCCGCTCGGTGAGCTCGTAGCGGTAGGAGGCGTAGCGGTTGCTCGCCACGTCTCCGGCGCCGATCTTGCGCTTCTTGCCCTTCGTTTTGGCCATGCAGCGAGCCTAGCCTGACCGGCCACACGGCGCGGAGCGCCGCGTGGGTAGAGGGAGGGTTGGTGGAACAGCCGGCACGCGCTCGCGGTGGAGCGCGGTGCGAGACGGATCAGCCGGCCGGGGCGAGATCGACGCGCCCGCCTGACGCGTCCACCCGCACGACCCGCACGTCGATGGGGTCGCCGAGGCGCAACGTGGCGCCGGAGCGCTCGCCGCGCAGGATGGTGCTCTGCTCGTTGAGCGCCCACCAGTCGCGTTCCTCTCCGGCGCTGCCTGCCTGCGCCCCAGAGGGTGTACCCGTAAGGGTGAGCAGACGCACGGGGAGCATCCCCTCGTAGATCGGCCTGCTCGCGTTCTCGCTCTCCCCTGCCCCGCTCGCGGCGCCGGGAGCGAACGCGACGAACACGCCGGCCGCGATCAGCCCGGTGACCTCGCCGCTGAACACCTGCTCGTAGCCGCCCTCGAGCAGCGCCTCTTCGAGTAGGAAGCAGGCGGCGATGTCATCCCCCCTGTGCTCCAACCTGGCGGCGTCGCGCTCGCGCTCAGAGGTCCATTCGCCGAGCTCCACGAGCTTGCGCCGGGCGGTGGCGCGCTCGCCCGCGCCGATCGACGCGAGCAGCGCACGGTGGCAGACGAGGTCGGGGTAGCGGCGGATGGGCGAGGTGAAATGGCAGTAGCACGGCGAGTGCAGGCCGGCGTGGCCGAGGTTCTTCGGCGAGTAGCAGGCCTGCTTGAGCGAGCGCAGCACGAGCGAGGAGAGCGCGATCCGGCCAAGGCCTGTACGGCGCACATGAGCGTCGACGCGTCGGGAGATCTCACCGACGAGCTCCGCCGCCTGTGTGGGAAACAACGGGTCGGGCAGCGGCGGCGTGGGGACTCCGAGCGAGGCGAGCTGTTCCACGAGCTTACGGATGCGCTCAGGGTCGGGGCGTTCGTGGACGCGGTAGAGGCACGGGACCGACGCTTGCGTGAGCCGGCGGGCGACGGCTTCGTTGGCGGCGATCATCAGATGCTCGATCAGGCGATGGGACTCAGTTTGCGGGCGCGGCCTGATCTCGATGACGTTGCCGTGCTCGTCGAAGGAGAACTCGGGCTCCTCGGAGTCGATCACCAGCGCTCCGCTTGACTCGCGCGCCTCCTGCAGCGCCGCGGCGGCGGAACGGGCGGCGGCGAGCGGCGCTCCCCACGGTTCCGGTGCCGGCGCGGCTCCCGCGAAGATGCGGTCGACCTGCTCGTAGTCGAGGCGCATGTTCGAGCGGATGATCGAGCGGCAGAAGCTCGCCGAGGCGACCTCGGCGCCGCGCAGGACGAGCTCGACGGTGACGGCGAGGCGCTCGGCCCCGGGCACGAGCGAGCAGGCGTCGCTGGAGAGCGCGTGCGGGAGCATCGGCTCGACGATGCCCGGCACGTACACGCTCGTGGCGCGCTGGCGCGCCTCCTGGTCGACGAGCGAGCCGGGGGGCACGTGGGCGGCGACGTCGGCGATGTGCACCCACACGCGCACAGCGGGGTGGGTGGGATCCGAGGGGTGGGTGGGATCCGATTCCATCATCGCGGAGATGGCGTCGTCGAAGTCACGCGCCGTGGTCGGGTCGACCGTAAACGTGGGGAGCTCGCGTAGGTCGCGCCGCTGCCCTTCCTCCACTTCTGCCTCTGCCTTGTGCCAAGCGCGCGTGGCGGTGGCGCGCGCCTCGCGTTCCACGGCCGGCTCGAAACGGCGCGCGAGCCCCGCCTCGCGCATCATCTGCTCGATCGCGTCGCGAGCGGTTTCGGTGCGCTCCTGCGGCGGCCATACGACGCGCGCGTTCGACGACTTGCCGGCGCGGGGAGTGGAACCCTTGCCGCGCAAGCCGCCGCCTTTCGCCCGCGACGCGTTCGCTTTCGGGGCGCGAGCGCCGGCGACCTTCGCTCCTTTGGTCGGCCCCTTGCGCGAGCGCCCGCCGCGCGGCGGGCTCATTTGACCTTGGCGAGCAGCGTGTGAAGCGCGACTTGCAGGCCGTGTTCGGTGTCGACGCCCTTGGGGACGGGCACTTCGGGCGTGACCCCTGCCCCCTCTTTGACGCCGCTGCCGCCGAGGTTGCGCCCGTTGGGTGTGTAGTACTCGCCGACGGTGATCTTGATGGCGCCGCCGCCGGAGAGCGGCTCGAGCTCTTGGAAGACGCCCTTGCCGTACGTGTGCGTGCCCACGACGATGGCGCGGTGGTGGTCCTGCAGCGCCGCCGTGACGATCTCGGAGGCGGAGGCGGTGTCGTGGTCGACGAGCACGACAACCGGGACCTGCGTCGGGATGGCGCCGCCGGCTGCGGTGAGCACGATCGTCGGCTGGGTGCGCCCGCGCGTGGTGACGATCGTGCCGGAGGGAATGAAGATGGACGCGACGAGCCGCGCCTCGCTGACCAGGCCGCCGCCGTCGGCGCGCAGGTCGAACACGAGCCCGCGGGCGCCTTGTTTGAGCAGTCCCTGCACCGCGTCGTAGAGCTCGCCGTGGGAGCCTTCGCTGAACGTGGCGAGGTACACCCAACCGAGCTTGACGCCGTGCACGGTGCGCATGGCGGAGGCGACCACGGGCTCGGAGATCGTGGCGCGCGTGACGGTGACCGTGCGCGTGCTGGTGCTGGTGCGGGTGCCCTTTGACGCCCCGGGCTGCTTGACGGTGAGCCGCACGTCGGTTCCGGGTGGCCCCTTGATGAGCGTGACGGCGGTGTTGGGGGGGAGCTTGTGAAGCGTTCGCCCGTTGACGGCGACGATCAGATCGCCCACCTTCAGCCCGGCGCGCTGGGCGGGGGTTGAGTCGAACACGCGCACGACCTCGAGACCCGCCGGCTTGGGGTCCACGGAGACGCCGATGCCGGCGAAGCTCGCGGGCTGGTCGAAGCCCTTGAATTCCTTCGGGGAGAGGTAGGTGGAGTAGGGGTCGTGCAGGCTCCCGACCATCCCCGCGATCGAGGAGCTCGCGAGGCTGCCCTCGGATACGGGGCGGTAGTAGTCGTGGGAGACCCGTTCAATCGCTTCGTTGACCACCTGCGTCTCATGGTTGGCGGTGAGGAGATTGCGCGCGAACCCGGGCAGCTTGTTGGGATGCCCCCCGAGCCAGATGCCCAGGATCAAGAGCACGGGCAGCAGCAGCGCGAGAATCACGAGCAGGGGTTGTCGCTTGGAGGGCGGCATATACCCAGCCTATGCGGTGAGACCGCCCTCTACGCCCACCACCCGCCGCGCTCGGGGTGCCGGCGAGGCGTCCATGATCGTCTCAGACGCGCAGGAAACGGCGCAGCGATATACCCGAGCCCGCGGCCGAGACCGCGATCGCACAGCCCATCAAGACGACGATGAGCAGCCGGAAGTCGATCATGGCGGGCTGGGAGATCAGCTTCACCGTGCTGGCGAGGGGGTCGATCAACGTGACCTTGGCGAGCGCGAGCAGGCCGATCGCGCAGGCGCCGCCGAGCGCGCCGAGGAACAGGCCCTCGATGACGAACGGCCAGCGAATGAACCAGTCGGTGGCGCCTACGAGCTTCATCACCTCGACCTCGCGCCGGCGCGAGAAGAGCGACAGGCGGATGGTGTTGGAGACGAGCAGCATCGAGGAGAAGATGAGCAGCGCGGCGAGCAGCGCCATCGTGATCTTCACGATGCGCGTGGCGGACAGGATCTTGTCAGTCTGGGCCTGGCGGTTCTGCACGTCGGCGATCGCTGAATCGGTGACCAGCCGCGTGCCGGCGGGGCTTGCCTGGTCGAGCTCCGCGCGCAACGCGTCGGCGTTGGAGGGGTTGGAGGGCGTGACGCGCAGGATGTCGGGGAGCGGGTTGTAGCCGATCAGCTGGAAGGCTTGCGGATCGATCTTGCGCTCCTGTTCGTAGCCGGCTTGCTTCGAGACGAGTTCGACGTGGCCCGCGTAGCGTGCGTGCTGCACCTCGCCTCGGACTCGCGCGACTTCGGTGGGGGTCGCAGTCGTGTTGAGATCGACATCCACGACCACGCGCCCACGGATCGAATTGGCGGCTCCGTTGGTGGCCTGCACGACGGGGATGAACACGCCGAGCACGAGAGTCGTCACCAAGACACACGACAGCGCGGCGAAGCTCGGGGCCGGGTTGCGCCGCATCGAGCGGATGGCCTCCTTGAGAAAAAAGCCCAATTTCATGACGTGAACCTCGATTGAGCCGGCTTCATCGCATTTCGCGCTTCAACCGCTCTGCCAAGTCCCCGGTGGTCTCATCCTGGGCGTACAGCCCGGTGGCCTCGTCGCGGATGATGCGTCCGCGCCGCAGCTCGATAACGCGGCGGCGCATCTTGTTGACCAGGTCGGAGTCGTGGGTGGCGACGATCACGGTGGTGCCGGCGCGGTTGATGCGGTAGAGCAGCTGCATGATGCCGATTGAGGTGTCGGGGTCGAGGTTGCCGGTGGGCTCGTCGGCGAGCAGCAATGGCGGGTGGGAGGCGAAGGCGCGCGCGACGGCGACGCGCTGTTGCTCCCCCCCGGACAGCTGGTTGGGGTAGTTGTGCAGCTTGGTGGAGAGCCCGGTGAGATGGAGGACGTCCGGCAGGGAGGCGCGAATCTGCTTGCGCGAGGCGCCCGTGACCTGCAGGGCGTAGGCGATGTTGTCGTAGACGGTGCGGGTGGGGAGCAGCTTGAAGTCCTGGAAGACCACGCCGACGTTGCGCCGGTAGTAGGGAACGCGCTTGCGCTCGATCTCCCCCAGCGAGCGCCCCGCCACGCGGATCGTGCCCTCGGAGGGGTCGAGCTCCTTGATGAGCAGCCGCATGATCGTGGACTTGCCCGAGCCGGTGGAGCCGACGAGGAACACGAACTCCTGGCGGTCGATCGCGAACGTGGCGCGCTCGAGGCCCGTGTCGCCGCTGTCGTAGCGCAAGGTGACGCCGCGGAACTCGACGACGGTGTTGGCGTTGGGAGTGTTGGCGGGCCGCACGGGCGCGGCTACAGGGTGCGCGGGGGCATCGCGGCGCATACGCCGCGGGAGCGCCCTGCGGCGGACGGCTTCGCGGCGACGGATGTCGCTGTCGGGTGCGGACATGGCCGCGCACAGTAGCGCCATGCCCCGCGAAGAGCCGCATTTTTCCCTGCATGCAACGCACTTTGCAATAGGCTGGCGCGGTGGCCGACATCTCGACGACGACAGTGGCGGCGAACGGCCTGCCCGTGTACACCGTGGGGTTGCCGGGCACGCGCGCGCTGACGGTGCTCGTGGCGTTCGACGCGGGCGCGCGCACCGAGCGCGCGGAGGAGAACGGGATGGCGCACTTCCTCGAGCACCTCGTGTTCAAGGG
>PLYX01000011.1 GCA_003151895.1 Solirubrobacterales bacterium | reverse complement strand
CCCACGGTTCATGCAGTAGACCCCTTTCCTGCCTTTGCTCGGCTTCTTCGCTTTGTGGGGCGGACCGTAGCGCTTCTTGGCCTGTGCTTCGCAGAGCGCTCGCTTGTGCTTGTTCTTTTTGCTGCGGCATGCCTTCAGCGCCGCCACGAGCTGTCCGGCCTTGATCTGAGCGGGGGTCTTTGCTTTCGTGGACGGTGGCGGAGGGAAGTTACCGACGCCGTTGAAGGTCGCGCTCGAGGGAGTCGCGAAGATCGGCGGCGCAGGCGGCACGCCCTGACAGCCCGTGCCAGAGCACGCCAGCGAAGACCGCGAAAAGCCGCCTCTCACCCGGGCGTCATACAGCTTCACGTTTTCATTGACGGCTTCCGGGACGAGCGAGGCGCGGCTCGTGAAGAACACATCGCTGCCGTCTGCGCTGGCGTCAAGGAGAAAGGCGTTGTCGCTGCTGCTTCCCCCCGACAGCAGAAAGACGCAACCGCCGTTCAGGCTCGCGGAAGTCCGTTCAGGGCAGCCGGGCGCGCCTTCGCGCTCCCACTCGTAGACATCCTGGCGACCATTGGTGTCCTGAGGGACGAGCGGCTGGAAGGTGTCAAAGAACACGTGGCGCCCATCTTCGGAAATCCAGCGTGGCATGTAGGTGCCGTGCAGACTAGGTGGCAGAAACGCTCCGGTGGAGCTGCCTGCGTTTTCGATTGGAGGTGCGCCGGTTGGATTGCACGAGACGCAGGCGGGATTGCCGGGAGCTCCTGGGCGTGTCGCGTCGTACACGAACACCTCGGGCACAGCAACTTTCGCTTGTCCGACCGAGCTGTTGTAACCAGTAAGTCGAAGCGCCGAGCGAAACACGAGGCTGCGGCCGTCGGGGGTTACCTCGGCGACACGCGACCCGAGGTCGGCATGCCAATCGCCGACGTAAAATGACTCATAGAGGGGCCCTGCGAGGGCGTTGTCCGTGGGCGAGAGAGCGGCGATGAATCGCGCGGGTTCTCCCGCATGAAGGAGATACAGATTGCAGCCCCGCTTCGCTGGAAGCAAGCCCTGTTCTTCTTCCGCTTGTTCTTGTGCGTCTTCTTCCGTCCGGGGTTCCTCGAGGCGGGCCGCTTTGCAGGTGCGAGGCGTGGCGCCGGGAGCGAGGGCTCCGCCCGCGACAGAGTAGACATAGGCGCCGTCTTCGCTCGTGCCGATCACGCCCTGCACATCCGCACGGAGAGGGTCGCCGGCGTTGGCATCGACGGTAAGGTCGGCCAGCTTCCCGGTGTTGACGTTGTATTCGTAGAGGTCGTTACCTGTGAAGATCGGGAAGCCTTCGGTTTCGTGGAGGCAGCTTCCTTCAACGGCTGTGGAGTCTTGTGTGAGCTTGCTGCAGTCGGTGAAGAAGACCCGCGTGCCATCGGCGCTGGCGGACAAGAACCGCCCACCGCCACTGGGGCCGGGTCCCTGCGTGGCGTCCACCTGGAGGGCGCAAGCATCGGCGGGCACGGTGCATTCGCCTTTTGCACCGAGCGGGCTCTGCGGCTGAGTGTCGTTCTCGCGCACGTAGAGATTGCCGGTATTCAGATCGGTCCAGAAGATACGCGACCCATCGGCCGAGGCGACGTTGCTGAAGTCGGGCTGATTGAAGTTCTGCGACGGTGCTGGGCTGCCGAACGTGGCATTCGGGTCGGTTTTGCCGTTCGGCAGCACGTTAACCAAGTGCGGCTGGCCCGCGGTGGAGTCGTAGAGATTGAACTGTCCTTCGGCGGCTTTGACCGACCCTGGCGTCAGTGCACCTTCGTTCTCGAAGAGCAGATGAGAGGCATCCGTGGAGCCACCAGCAAAGACACGCGCTTCGTGTTCATTGCGGCAACGCCCGAGGGTCTGAGCCGCGGTGACGAGCGGGTGCAGACTGCCATCACTCGCAGTGCGCAGATACAGCGTGCACGCGGGCGCCACATCGTGGGTGAGCGCTTCCCCGGATGCGACGATCCCCGCAGTGAGATCGCTCGAGAAGGCTTCGTACTGTGTGAAGTTCCCGAACCCAGACGCCGTAGCGAGCGGAGGCTGGATAGTTTTCGTGCTCCAGCCGTCGGGCGTGCGCGTACCGAGCCAAGCATTACCCAAGCCGTTGCCCAAGAGGCCGCCACCGCCTTCGCCTTCTGCGCCCGCCGGCGGGTCCCCGAGATACGCGATCGCACCTCCGTCAGCCGCCGCGCGCACAGCCCGTTCGGTATTGAAGTCTTCTTGGGGGTTGGTTTCTCCGAATGTCTCTGAGGGCCCATAGACGTTCTGGTTAGAGTTGGGCGAAGACACCAGCTCGAACACCCGTTCATCGGGCAGAGTCAAAGCGGCCGCACCGCCGGCCTGAAACGTCGTGAAGGGCACGTCGGAGCCGAATGTGCTGCCGAACTCGTTGGTGGCGACGAAGCGATAGTGGTATTCGACGCCGGGTTCGAGTTTTTCCAATCGCACCGAGACGGCGACCGCTTCGGCCGGCGCCCCGACGCTCTCCGCGGGTGTGCTGGAGCCGTAGGCGCTGGTGGTGCCGTATTCGACCCGGTAGGTTGTGGGCCGTCCACCGGCGTTGACGTGAGCGGCAACGGTGGCTTCAACGGTGCCGACGCCGGAGATCGACTCCGCTTCGACGAGCGGACCCACCTGGATGGTGCTGTCCGCGCTGGCGTTCGCGCCGTTTTTGTTGCCGGCGACGAGGCGGTAGTGATAGACGTTGCCGAGCTGGAGGCCGCTCAGGTCGGCGCTCACGGCCACGGGGGAAGACCCGGCGCCTGGGTTGGCGGAGCATTCCGCGGTGGAGCCGTAGGTGGTGGTGAGCCCGTATTCGAATTCGCAGGATGTGACCTGCACGCCGTCCGGGTTCACCGTCCCGTTCAGCGTCACGGCCCCTTCGCCCGGGTTGGACGGCGGACCGGTCGCGACGTCCGGGACGAGCGTCGGCGTGAAGACCCTGACCGCGTCGGCGGTGGAGTCGGCGACGTACGCGACATCGCTGGAGGCGTCCACTGCGACCCCATTGCTGTGTTCCAGATGTCCGGAGCCGAAGCGATCGAGCAGCGAGCCCGAGGGCGCAGACGTGCATGGTGACGCCGCGGTGCACGCAGCGGCAGAGTCGAACACGGCGACGCTCGTGACGTTGTCGACGAAGGCTTCGCCGGTCGCCGTATCGACCGCGGCGCCGCTCGATCCTTCCGCGTCGATTTCTTCGATCATGGTTTCGCCGGAGCTGTTGATCTTGGCGATCACTTCGGCGCCGCGGTTGACGTAGAGGTGGTCTTCGGAGTCGACCGCGAAGCCGGGCGAGGCGCCGAACGGCGAGCTGCGGCTGGAGAGGAATTCGTTCGCTACCGTCGAGCTGTAGCTGTCGATCTCGCCGCTCCCCTGATAGACCCATACAAGACCTTCCGTGTCGACCGCGACACCGTCGAGTTCCCCGAGTGGTTCGCCGCCGGAGCCGGTCGTGATCGACCCGACGTATTTCCCGCCCGCTTCAAACTTGTCGATCACCTTGTTGCCGGAGTCGACCACGTACACATCGCCGGCGGAGGGGTCGAGCGGGTTGGTCGAGTTGTCGATCGCGATCGCGGTCGGCGAGGCAACGCTTTTGGCGGGCGTTTCGCTGCCGTCGAATTCGCCCTTGAGTCCTTTGCCTTCGGGGCTGAACCACTCCACGCGGTTGTTGCCCTTGTCCGCGACGTACACGTCGCCGACCTTGCCGAGGGTCACTTCGTTGACCGCCACCCCCGACGGTTCAGCGAACTGACCCGCACCAGAGCCAGCGCTGCCGAACGAGCTCTTGAAGACGTGGGCGTTCAGGGCCAGGGCGGGCGTGGTGCCCGCCAAGAGGCAGACAACGGCGGCCGCGAGCAGGGCCAGCGGGACGAGAGCCGCCCGGCGCACGGCGGCCCGAGCGCCCAGCGGCAGCGTTTCAGGCCGTTGCGGTCTGCATATCCCGTATGGTGACTGCGAGTGCCCATCGGTCGCCGCGATGCCGCGACCTGTCTCCAGGCAAGACGTTGAAATCGAGCGCGCTTGACCGTCCGGTTCCACTGGCTGCATCCTGTCTCCCACTCCACTATGCCTGAACCCCAGCAAAGACAACCGCTGGAGTTAGCAACAAGGCCATTATTGGCGTAAATCCCAATACTTTAAGTTTTCGGTTTTTAGATACAAAGAGGGCCAGGCTCTTAGTTATCAAACCTGGGGTCTTTTTTAGAGCTGCTTGCGCGACTGAGTGATGAGGCGAACCGGAGGGAGTTAGGCGTGATGAAAACCATCGTGGCCCTGCCACTCCGTCCACGCCCTCCACGCCTACACCGTGTTGAGCAGTCTCATCAAATGAAGTTGAAACTGCTGGCGAAGCTGCTCGCGCAACCTGTGGATTTGACTGAACAGCAATGTACCTTGGGGTCGAATCAGCGGATGCTTGAGAAACGACAGATGCAATAAGGGTGCGAAGGGTCATCAAACCATTTCCTCCTGGAGTACGGAGGGGATGGGCCCTCGGGGGTTGGTTGCGCGACTGAGCGAGGTTGTGAGGTGCCCTGGTCTTTCTCGCGCGACTGAGTGACGCGACAAGCCGCAGTGGTTTGCTCGCGCGACACACTTACTGTCGGCGATGAAGCGGAGGTCAGCGCGTCGGAAGATGAAACGCCTATCCGAGGAAGAGATCGCCGCCAACGGCGAAACGCTCGCCGACGCCCGAGGATACCAACAGAAACACCCACGATGAGACGCGGGGAGGTCTGGTGGTACGAGCGGCCCGACCGCAAGCGGCGACCGGTGCTGGTCCTGACCCGCACCGAGGCCACCGACTGCTGAGAGCACTGTCGCTCCCCGGCGCATCATGTGGCCTGCCCCTGGTGACTGGTGCTCATAGAGACCACCCCGCGCCGAGTACCGTCGCAAGCGCGGGGTAGGGTGGTTGGCATGAGTCGAATCCCAGCCGGCGCTGAGCAGCCGCAGACCCTTCCACCGGGGGTCCGTGGCGGCAGGATGGACCCCAACGCCGCCATGGGAGGGCGGCTGACAGTTGGGCGGGCCTTGGGAGCAGCTCTCAAGGCACTACGCCAGCGATTGCCTTTACGGTATGGTAAAGGCATGCCGCGAATCTCCAGCAAGCACCAGATCACGCTCCCCGTGGACACGCTGAAGAGGGCAGGACTGCAGGTCGGCGACGAGGTCGCGATCGAGGCCGACGGAGCCGACCGCATCATCGTCCGCCGCGTCTGGAGGGATATCGACCGCGCCCTGGGCGTCTTCGACGGCCTGTACGAGCCCGGGTATCTCGAGCAGCTGCGCTCCAGGGAGCGGCCATGAGCGGCTGCGTACTCGACACCGACATCCTGATCGCCGCGCTCGACCGCCAGGACGCCCACCACACGCAAGCCGCGAACGCCATCAAGGCAATGATCAAGGACGGCACACCCCTGCTGCTGTCGCTCATCAACTACGCCGAGACACTCGTCAGACCGGCCGAGGCCGAGGACTCCCTTGCAACCGCCACGAACGCCCTCGGCGCCCTGAAACTGAAACTGATCGCCCCGACCCCGGCGATAGCCCTCGACGCCGCACGCCACCGGTCGCTGAGGTCGCTGAACATCAGCCTCGCCGACGCGTTCGCCCTCGCCACAGCCCAAGCCCACCACGCAACCGTCGCCACCTTCGACCACCGCGTCCGCCGCGCCCTGCCCAAAGTAGGACTCGAGCTCACCGCCCGCCTGGCCGCGCAGGAGGACGCCGACACGCAAGGACGATGAGCAGCGCGGTTGAGGAGTCTGCTGTGAAGTGATAAACGAAGGCATTTGCATTCTCAAACAGACACGGGGTGGCAATTCAGAAATTTGGCTTTCCCTCTTCAAAAAATACAAAGGGTCAATTGGCCAACCCATCCCCCCGCCCTCACCGTGTGGAGCACGAGCTCCGCAGCGGCCCTGTCGCAACTGCAGGCGGCCCATCACGCCGCGGTCTGCCCGCAGGCGACCCGTCTCGATCTCACGCACGTCAGTGCCTGGTGCCCAAAGTGGAGGACTGGACGCCCCGCGCCTGTAGTCGTATCCAGGGCCCGGGTGCTTCGCTACAATCCGGGGCATGCCCAAAGACGAGAACCAGACCGCGTCCAGCAACGGCGCGACGCCGGATGGCTTCATCGACGACGAGGACCGGATCTTCGTCCAAGCCCAGCAGGCCCGCTTCGCTGAGCTGCACGAGCAGTTCGTGGCTGAAGGCGGCGATAGCTCCAAACAGCTCGCCGCCCTCCGAGCCCAAGCGGCCACCTGGTCGCGGTGACCGGACCGCAGCGCCGGGACTTCCTGCTGGATAGCGGGGCCGTCAGCGAGCTGGCCCGTGACCGAGAAGCTCTCGACGCTTACTGGGTTCTGCTCCGCACCGACTACAACGGCTCGATGCGAGTTCCCGACCCCGTCCTGACGGAGGTCTACACCGGCGACCCGCGACTCGATGTCGTAGTCGACCGCTTGATCAACGAGATCGACACCGGCGACGACGTCTTCGAGCCCCTGACTACGGAGCTTGCCAAGCGCGCCGGCGCCCTCCGCCACCAGGCCCTCAAACGCCACCCCGGCGAGGAGATCTCCCCCACTGACGCCCAGCTGGTCGCGATCGCTGAGTACCGCAGCCACGGCTGTTACATCACGATCGTCACCGGCGACGTGAAGCACATCAACATGCTCGTCGCCTGTACTGGCCGCAAGAACATCGACGTCGCTACGCCGAGCTGAGAGTCCGGCGGCGGCGTGGTGAGCGTTCTCGCGCCAGGTCTGCTCGCGCACCCCTTCAACCGGGATCGGGGTTCGCGGCGCCTGGTCATACACGGGCATGCCGGGGACAGCCGGCGCTATGGCGGCGGAGGTGTCGGGGATTGGGGTGATAAATGAGGGCATTTGCATTCTCAAACAGACACGGGATGGCAATTCAGAAATTTGGCTTTCTCTCTTTAAAAAATCATGGGTCCAACGTCGGGTGAAGCCGGACATGCTCAGACGCTCGGGCTGATCTGCTTGGTGGAGGTGATCAGGGACGTGAACGCGGCATACGCGCCACCGGTCATGGCGAACACGAGCGCGAGCGTCATTGCGACGTTCGTGTAGGTGAAGCGCTTGCGTAGTCTCCAGAACATCAGATTCCTCCCATTTCTCTATCCAGTGTGTTCAGTGTGGTGAGGCGCAGGCGCATCACGCCACCTGTCCGTTGTTGTGCGCGTGAGCGCGGATCGTTTGAGTCACCTGCAAGCCCTTGGTGGGGGCGCCCACCATGCGGTTCGAGGGATTGGATCCCCGCCCACCCAGCGCGACGACCGCCCCGCGCCGAGTACCGTCCCAAGCACGGGGTACGGTGGATCGCATGAACCGAACCCGACCCACTTCACGATCAAAGGGGGATCTGGCATCATGAGCGCTGTGGCAGCGCAACCGCACGTGACGCTCAGCGGCGATCGAGCCGGCGAGTATCTGGTCGCCGAGGAGGACCCGGACGGCCGTATGGTGATCGTTCCGGACAACTCCGCACAAGCGATACTCAACCGGCTCGGCCACACACGGGCGACGCTGGCCGAGTTCGAGGCGCAGTACGGACCTGTTCGCCCGCCCGACGGCGAGGGGTAGGCCATGCCCGCCAAGCCGGGCCACGCACCCGTCGCCTTCGATGAGGCGGCGTGGAGCGAAGACCTGCGCGACAGCACCGATGCCGGTCGAGCGGCAGCCACAAGGAAGCGAGCCGACCTCGAGCGAGACGGCCAACCCGTCGACGAGCTGCTCGCGTGCGACGAGGAGGCACCCGACGGGACGAGCCTGCCGGGTTGCGTGAAGACCCGCGTCCCATGGCCCGACGGACCGCGGGGCATCGTGTACCTGATCGCCCGCGCGCAGACCGGAGCACTGTCCCTCGATGTCCTGGCCTTCGGCGTGCGCCACCACCCCAAGGACTCGCACGCGCTCAGCGTCTATCAAATCGCCGACAAGCGACTGACGGGCCGACCCCTGGGCGCTGAGGGAGAGGGGAATAGCGCCCAGAGGCGAACCCGCACCGTCTGAGACCACGGGCCGAGTACCGTCGCAAGCGCGGGATAGCCTCGGCTGCTCAATCTGATCGGGGGCCGACACGGCCCCCTCGACGGGAGGACTTATGGGCCCTACAATCCGAGACATGGCAACACGTGAGCAGATCCACAAGCTGGTCGACGAACTGCCGGAGACGGCACTCGATCCCGTGGCAGAGATCCTCGCGTCGCGCGGCCCGAACGGCACCGGCGACGAAGCGGGCAAGCCGGGCGACATCATCGATGAGTGGGGGAACCTCTCGGCGATGACGCGGGCGGCGGCGGGAGGCATGCTGAGTCGCCTCGATGAGCAAGAGGCCGCAGCAGGGTTCTCCTGGGACGAGTACCTTTGACAGTTGCACGCGGCGAGGTGTGGCTGTATGAGCACCCCGACCGAAAGCGCAGGCCAGCACTGATCCTCAGCCGTGACGATCTGATCGAGGAAAACCTCGACGTGATCGCCGTGCCGACCACGGGCACCATTCGCGGTACCCCGACCGAGATCCAGATCGGCGTCGCCGACGGTATGCCGGCCGAGTGTGTGCTGGTGCTCGCCAACACGTTCTCGGCTGAGAAGGCATACCTCACAAAGCACATCACCACACTTGATTCCGTGCGGATGCACGAAGTCTGCCGAGCGCTCAGCGCGGCCACCGACTGCTGAGCGATCCAAGGACGTCGCGGCCGTGCTCACCGTTGCTCCCTCCTGGCGCCTCATGTGGCCTGCCCCTGGTGACTGGTGCTCATAGAGACCGCCCCGCGCCGAGTACCGTCGCAAGCGCGGGATACGGTGCTCCACCGGCGATCGATCCCGCTCGCCTTTTGACGATCGGAAGGAGAGGTGCGATCATGGAGGCCATGGCAGCGCATCAGCAGCTCGTACACGTCACGCTCAGCGGCGGACGCGCCGGTGAGTACGTCATCGAGGAGGAGCGCCCCGACGGGCGGATCCTGCTCGCGCCGGACACGTCTTGGAAGGCGATCCGCGAGCGTATGGGCGCCCGCGAACCGACCCCAGAGCAGTCCGCCGAGTTCTGGCGCAAGTACGGGCCGCTCATGCAGCCCCCCGACGGCGAGGGGTAGACGATGTCCACATCTGAGCCGCGCTTCCCGGCGCGCTTCGAGCCCACCGCATGGGAGGCGGATCTCGCACGCACCACGCCCGCCGGGCGAGCAGCGGCGCAAACCGCCCGCCGCGACTACGAGGCCGACGGCGTTCCCTTCTCGCACCTTCGCTCGGTCGATGAGCACGGACGCAACGGAACCACCTTGCCCAACTGCGCCAAGGTCTACCTGCCTCAGCCAAACGGCAGGTTCGGCATGGTCTTCAAGCTCGTGACGATCGAAGGCAAACTCGTGCTCGCCTACCTTGCGTTTGGCGTGCGCCACCACCCCAAGCACTCGCACGCGCTCAACGTCTACGACTACGCCGGCGCACGGCTGCTGGAGATCATCGCGAAGGATCTGCGGGCCCAGGACCCCGACACACCCGCGCCGCCGGCGCAAGAGGAGGGCTGACGCACGCTCAACGCGGCCACCGACTGCCGAGCGATCCAAGGACGTCGCGGCCGTGCTCACCGTTGCTCCCCCCCGGCGCCTCATGCGTCCTGCCCGCGGTGACTGGTGCTCATAGAGACCGCGCCGCGCCGAGTACCGTCGCAAGCGCGGGGTACGGTGGATCGCATGAACCGAACCCGACCCGCTTCACGATCAAAGGGGGATCTGGCATCATGAGCGCTGTGGCAGCGCAACCGCACGTGACGCTCAGCGGCGACATCAACGGCGACTACGTCGTCGAGGACAGGCGACCTGACGGGCGCCTCGTGCTCGTGCCGGAGCGCAACGGCGTCTACCCAGCCGTCGTGCCCGCCTTCGGTGGGCGTCGCGCGACACCAGAGGAGTTCGCCGCCTTCGAGGCCGAGTACGGGCCCTTCCTCCCGCCCGACGGCGAGGGCTAGATGCCCAGCCCATCCGGTCGGGACGCGCACTTCCGCGTCGCGTTTGACGACGCCACGTTCGCCGAGGACCTCGATCACAACGCGCCGGGTGGACACACGGCGGCCCAGAACGCGCGTGAGGAGCTCAGCAAGGACGGGCTGTCGCCCGCGACCATCAACGCCTGCGAAGCCGAAGGCAAAGACGGGACCCGACTCGCCGGCTGCGCCAAGATCTACCTGCCCGCGCCCTCTGGCCCGTGGGGCATGGTCTTCGAGCTGCGCATCGACGAGAGCCAACGGCCCTACATGGCGTGCCTCGCCTTCGGGCTGCGACACCCCACCGGCCCCGGAGCGCTCAGCGTCTATGAGGTCGCCGACCAGCGACTGAACGCTTAAGGCAGAAGAACAACGGGCGCCTCGTTGGCGACGCAACAACGAGACTCCCCAATGAGACGCGGTGAGGTCTGGTGAGCGCTCAGCGCGGCGACCGATTGCTGAGCGATGCAAGGGCGTCGCGGCTGTGCTCACCGTTGCTCCCTCCCGGCGCCTCATGCGTCCTGCCCGCGGGGCTCGCTTGACGTGAGCCATCTCACAAGGACCCATTGGACGGGTTGGCCCCTGGGCGTTGAGGGAGAGGGAACTAGCGCCCAGAGGCGAACCAGCGCCGTCTGAGACCACGGGCCGCAAGCCCACGACCCCAGAAGAGAAAGCTTTCGAAAGCGCGCCCACAGGCCGGCGCTTGCGGCCGGCGGCACACGGACTATTAGGCACGTTATTCCCCAAGCAAACCACGCGATGCACCACTCCCCTCCCTCTCTTCAACTCTCCCTCTCTTCAACTTGTCCCGGCTGGGTCGCCACGCAACGCGAGGCCATCAACCCGTCCACGCCATAATGCGCGATCCGCACCGGCTCCACAAGCCAAGGCTTAAAACGTTCTAAGGCTTGTCAGTGTTGGAGAGGCTTGAGGGTTTTTGGGGGCGGGTGGGGGTCGCGGGCAGGGCCGGCGGCGAAAAGTCTCGGGGGCGCGGGGTATGGTGCTCGGCGGGTGACGCGTGCCGCTCGCCCTTTAACCACACGACAAGGAGAACTGCCATCATGGAGGCCATGGCAACGCAACGGCTCGTGCACGTGACGCTCGGCGGCGACATCGCCGGCGAGTACGTGGTCGAGGATCGGCAGCCCTGAGGGCGCCTCGTCCTCGTACCCGACACTTCCTGGAAGGCGATCCTCGCCCGCAGTGGCGGTCGAGAGATGACTCCCGAAGAGTCCGCAGCGTTCTGGGCAGAGCACGGGCCGCACATGCTGCCCCCCGACGGCGAGGGCTGAGCCGTTACCACACCCGAGCGAGCGGAGCCGCGCTTTACGGTTCGGGTCGACGAGTTGCCTATGTGGGCGCCAAGGTCGCCGGCGGGTAGAATCAGGCCATGGATCGCGTAGCACGAGTGACAGCCTCGCTCGTTGGAGTAGGCCTTCTGGCGTTCGCCGCCGGCGTGTTCCTGGTACGCGTCCACGCCGGTTCCGGCTGGTATTACGGCGTCGGACTGTTCTTGACCGGGTTGGGCGTCCTGCGCATGATCGCCCCGACCACCGGGGTCTCCATGCGTGGCATCGGTTCAAATGAGCGGCTGCGCCGGAAAGACGGCGGGCACGCACCCAGCCCAATCGCCTGAGTTCTCGCCGCCTCGCCCCTCCCCTCAAACCCGCAGCGACGGCTTCAGCCTCCCGAGCGCTCGACCCGCGCGGGCGGCCGGATGTCCCGTGACGTGCCGTATCCCGCACAACGGCGCGGGATACGGCCCCGTGGACCGCGTCGCAGAGGTGGTATCGCGGGCAGTGTCGGCGGTGAAAAGTCTCGGGGGCGGGGCGTACAGTGCTTGACGCGCGAGCGATCCCGCTTGCGCTTTGACGATCGGAGGGAGAGGTGCCATCATGGAGACCAAGACCATGACCACGCGTGAGGCCGTACAGACGCTGCTGGACTAAGTTCCCGACGACGAGCTCGACGACATCGTCAAGTTCCTCGCCTGCCGAGGGATCAACGGGACGGACCTGAGCGCCACGGCGATCCGCGAGCGCGCGGGACTCCTCGATCCGACGCCCGAGCAAGCCACGGCGTTCTGGCGCGAGTACGGGCCGCTCATGGGGCCCCCTGACGGCGAGGGGTAGTCCGTGCCCACATCCGACTGATCGGAGATCGGCCAGCGCTTTCCGGCGCGCTTTGACTCCGACGCCTGGGGGACGGATCTCGCACGCTCGACCCCTACCGGAAAGACGCTTCAGGAGAAGGACGTCTCGTATCCGGTGAGGAGGGTGCGGCTCGTCTCAGCTCGTGATGCGTAGTGAAAAGCCGTTAGCGACTATTACAAGAGTTAAAACGTTATAAGCCTTGTGAGTGTCGGAGACGCCGGAACACCCGGAGTGTCCTTGGCTTTGGTGGCTCGTGGCTTTCCCGCCAATCTACCCGCGGAATCCGTTAAGGTATGTCAATGAAGGCAGGGAGGGCCCATGGGGATGCAGCCGGACACGACGAGGCCGCGCCGATGCGCTCGCCGGTCAACTGGGCGCTGTTGGGCCTGATCATCGAGCAGCCGAGCTACGCTTACAACCTGGCGCAGCGCTTCGAGCGCAGGTACGGGGAGGTGCTCCCGCTCAGCAACATCGGCCACATCTACACCGCGCTCGGGATGCTCGGCGGCCGCTCGCTGATCACGGAGATCCCCGGGACCCGCGCGGGCCGCCAGCCCAAGCCCCATTACCGGGCGACCGCCCTCGGGGTGAAGGAATACCGGCAGTGGTTGGTCGGCCAGGTCGGCGAGGACCGCCGCCGCAACCAGCTGTTCGTGCTGGCGCTCGCGGCGCTGAGCAACGAGCCCGAGCAGGTGCTCGAGGTCATGGCGGGCTACGAGCAGGCGTGGCTTTCAGAGGGGATGCGCACCCCGATCGCCCGCGTGCATGACGCCGCGGCCGACAGCGCCTCGGCGCTGCTGAGCCGGTTGACCGAGGAGGAGAACCGCCTCGCCGTGGGAGCCAAGCTCGAATGGATCGAATACGCGCGCCAGGAGCTCAAGAAGCTGAGAGGCTTGGTGCGGCGAGCATGAGCCTGCTCGAGCTGGAGGGCGTCCACAAGCGCTACACGGACAAGTCCGGCGAGCGGGTGGTGCTGCGCGACGTCTCGCTGCGGGCCGAAGCGGGCGATCTCGTGGTCGTGTGGGGCCTGCGCTGCTCGGGGCGCTCCACCCTGCTGCGCGTCGCCGCCGGGATCGAGCCCCCGGACGGGGGTGTGGTGCGCTTCGACGGCCATGATCTGATCAGTCATGGCGAGCGCCTGCTCGGCGGCGGGATCGGCTACTGCCAGAAGACGCTGCGCTTCGCCGACGGGCAGAGCGCGCTCGACCACGCGATGGTGGGGCTTCTCTCCCGCTGGGTGTCGCCCACGAAGGCCCGCTCGCTCGCGCTGGAAGCACTCGAGCGCGTCGGCGCGGGTCACTGCGCACGAATGACACAGCGCGAGCTGTCAAGCGCGGAGGCGATGCGCGTGGCGCTCGCCCGCACGCTCGCCCTGAAACCGCGACTGGTGGCGATCGATGAGCCCGTGAAGGGGGTGGAGCTGATCGACCGCGACCCCATCCTCTCGCTGCTGCGCTCGCTCGCCGACGAGGGGCTCACGGTGCTGGCGAGCACCGGTGAGTCCACCGGCCTCTCCCAGGCCGACCGCGGGCTGATCCTCGGCGACGGGGAGCTGCGCGGAGCGCCTCCGCCGGCGCCGGCGACGGTCGTGCCGCTGCGCCGCGGCATCGAGCGGCAGGCGAGCGGGTGAGCGGTCGCGGGCGCGGACGACAGGCGCGCGGCAGGCAAGCGCCATGAGCCTGCTCGAGCTCGACAGCGTCGTCAAGCACTACGCCGGCGCCGGGGAGACGGTGCGCGCCGTCGAGGAGGTGAGCCTCAGCGTGCGGGAGGGCGAGATGATCGCCGTCCATGGGCCCAGCGGCTCGGGCAAGACCACGCTGCTGCTGCTGATCGCCACGCTGCTCACACCCGATCGGGGCTCGATCCGCTACCGCGGGCGCGCTCTGTCCTCGCTGTCGGAGGCCGCCACATCCGAGTACCTGCGCCGAGACGTCGGCTTCGTCTACCAGAGCTTTCAGCTCATGCCACGCGTCTCGGCGCTCGAGAACGCCTCGCTGAAGCTGCTGCTGGACGGCGTGGGGCCGCGTAAGGCCCGCGATCGCGCGAGGCCCTGGTTGGAGCGCCTCGGCCTGGGCGAGCGCATGAACCACACCCCCGAGCAGCTCTCCGGCGGGGAGCGCCAGCGCGTGGCGATCGCGCGCGCGCTCGTGGGCGACCCCAAGCTGATACTCGCCGACGAGCCCACCGGAAACCTCGACAGCAAGCGCAGCCTGGAGACCGTCGAGCTGCTGCTGCACATCGCCCACGAGCAGGGGGCGAGCGTGGTGCTCGTCACCCACGACACCGACGCGGCGGCGCTCGCCGACCGCGACTACACGCTGCGCGACGGCAGACTCGTCGAGGGCCGCCGCCGCGACACAGAGCGCGAGAGCGCCCGCTCACAACCCCTCCCGGTGAGCTGATGCGCCCCTCCGCGCTTTTGTTCATGTACCGCCGCCGGCTGAAAGCGCATCGCGCCCAGGAGCTGTTCGCCGCCGCCGGCATCGCGATCGCGGTGGCGCTCGTGTTCGCCGCGATCCTCGCGGAGGGCAGCATCTCGAGCTCCGCCGGGCGCGTGGTTCGCACGGTCATCGGACCCGCCGACCTCCAACTGCGCGCGCGCGGCGGGGACGGCTTCGACGAAGCGATTCTCGCGCGTGTCAAGCGCCTGCCCGACGTGAAGCAGGCGGCGCCGCTGTTGGAGCAGACAGCCACGGTGACCGGCGCGAACGGGCGCCACATCTCGGTCGAGGTGGCGGGCACCGACCTGCGCCTGGCGGTGCTCGACGGGCTCGCGGAAACGCTCCCGATCGGCTCTCTCTCCACAAACGGGATCGCTCTCAGCCAGGCGAGCGCGCAAGCGCTGGGGATCGGCGGCTCTGCCGCCAGGCGGGGCACTGTGTCATTGAAGCTGCGCGGGCGGGCGGTGACGCTGCGTGTCTCGGCGGTGCTGGGATCCGAAGCGGCCGGCGCGCTGGCCCATGCGCTCGTGGCCGTGATGCCGTTGAGCCACCTGCAACAGCTCGCCGGGCTGCAGGGCAGGATCACGCGGATATTCGTGCAGAGCAAGCCCGGGAAGAAGGCCGCTGTGCGCGCGGAGCTTGCAGGGCTGACCGGCGGGCGGCTGGAGGTGGCCCCCGCCGACGAGGACGTCGCGCTGCTGCGCCAGGCGCTCGGCCCCAGTGACCTCGCAAGCGGGCTGTTCGCCTCGATCGGGGCGCTGCTCGGCTTCCTGCTCGCCTTCAACGCGATGCTGCTCACGGTCTCGGACCGACGCAGGGCGATCGCGGACCTGCGCATCGCCGGCGCAAGGCGCGTGACGGTCGTCGAGATGGTCCTGTTCGAGGCGCTGTGCCTCGGGATCCCCGCCTCGCTGCTCGGCCTGCTGACGGGCTACCTGCTGTCGGTGGGGGTGTTCCACCAGTCCACCGGCTATCTGGCGGAGGCGTTCACGCTCTCGGGCGGCACCGTCGTCGGAGCCCGGGCGGTGCTCTTCTCGCTGATCGGCGGGGTGCTGGCCACCTGCCTGGCGTCCGCGGTTCCGCTGCTCGATCTGCGCCGGGGGCGGGCACGGGATGCCATATACGAGGAACGCGGCGTCCCGGGAAGCGCGCTCAGCGGCGCCTTGCGAGCACGCCTGGCCGCGGCGGCGCTGTGCCTGGTGGCCGCGGCAAGCGCCCTCTGGGCGATCCTGCCCGCGGCCGCGATCCCGGCGACCGCGCTGCTCGCGCTGGCGACCGTGCTCGCGGTCCCGCTCACGTTCGCCGGGGTGCTGCGAGCCGCCGGCCTGATCGGCGAGCGCTTTCAGCGGCTCTCGATCCTGCCGCTGGCGCTGGCGTCGCTGCGGGCCACGACGGTTCGTTCGCTCGCCCTGGCCGCCACCGGCGCCGTCGCCCTGTTCGGCAGCGTGGCGCTGGGGGGATCGCGCCAGAACCTGCTCGAGGGGATCAACTCCTTCGCCCACAGCTATGTGGCCGACGCCGACGTGTGGGTCTCAAACCCCGGCGACAACCAGGCCGTCGAGGGCTTCCCCGCCGGCCGCGACGCCGCGCGCATCGCCCGCCTGCCCGCCGTCGCCGCGGTGCGCACATTCCAGGGCGGCTTCTCCCAGCTCGGCAACCGGCGCGTATGGGTCATCGCGCGCCCCCCCGACGCCGAGCGCCACGTGCTCACCAATGAGATCCGTGGCGGCAGCGCCTCCACCGCGATCGCGCGCCTGGCACAGGGCGGCTGGATCGCGGTCTCCGAGCAGATAGCGGCAGAACGCCATCTCGGCGTGGGAGGCACGCTCGTGCTGGCGACTCCCACCGGCCCACAGCCCTTCAGGATCGCCGCCACCACCACGAACCTCGCCTGGCCCC
>PLYX01000067.1 GCA_003151895.1 Solirubrobacterales bacterium | reverse complement strand
ACTACCCGACCTTATGTTTTGCGTCTTGCCCCCACACCCAAGCCGGATGGAGGAACGCTAAGCAATGTACACCACCCGTGACCATCTGTCAAGCCCATGTGCTCGAAGGTCTGTGGCGCATGGCCCACGCGCGCTCGAGCGAGGCGCGCGACGGGGTGGCGGCCGGCCGGATACGGGACCGAAAGGCCCGGCGGGGCGGGGCGAACCGAGGCCGGGGCCGGTCGCGGGCGGGGCCCACGCTTCAAGCGGGCTCCGTGATCTCCTTGAGCGCCGCGCGAATGTCCTTGACCAAGATCATCAGGTGTTGTGGATCGGTCGACGAGGAGCTCAGGCCGTGCTTTGAGTAGAAGGCGCGCGCCCGCTCGTCGATGGCGTGGACCACCAGCGCGCGGATGCCGACTCGTTCCGCGGCTGCAACCGACCGCCGCATGGCGTCGGCGAGCAACCAAGAGCCGACGCCCCGCCCTTGAACCGAGCGGTCGACCCCAAGTCGAGCGAGCAGGATCACTCCTATCGGATGCCGTGGCATCCCGCGCCGCACGCGCTCCGTCGCGTCCGCGTGCTCGATCGAGGCCGCGGTGAGAGCGTGATAGCCCACGATCCGATCCTGCTCAGAGTCCACCGTCACGAACGTCCGCGCCGAGCCGGCTCCGGCGGCCGCGCGGGCATATCGCGATAGCCACACGTTCAGCGAGGTCTCCCCGCAGTCGAACTGCTCGAGCCTTCCGCCGTCACCGAGCGGCTCAGGATCGCCGAACCGCGACGCTACTCCGGCCGTGGCCGGCGCAACAGCTCAACTACCTCGGGCCGTGCCCGCGCGGGACGATCCAGGGCCGCGTTGAAGGCAGCCCACTGCTGGTCTGAGAGCACGAAGCGCGTCCTGTCGGCGAGCAGCCGCTCCGCGCGCTCTCGCCCGCTTGCCACCAGGAACTCGGACAACGACTGCTCCGCGAACCCAGCCGCCCTCCTGAAGAGATCGTCATCGCGTTCGGCGACCCGCAAGTTGACGCGCTTGGTCTTGGTCACAGCCATGCCTCGCAGTGTACAGACTATGTATGTACTGCGCAAGGGCGCGACGGGGTCGGCGAACAGGACACGCGGTGAGCGTTTGCGCGCCAACTTTGCCCGTTTGGCCCGCTTTTCCTTGACGCGCGCAGACAGTTGTGCGAGCGTCGGGGAACCAGAGAAATTGCCCCCGCACAGTCGTGCTGCCGGGGGCCGGCAAGGAAGGAGCGTGCCTCCCGTGCAGGGGAAAGATAGCGACACCGACATGCTGTTGCCAGACGCGCAGACCACACACGCGACCCCAGACCCGCGAGCCACCGAGGCGGGCATCCTGGTGCTGCTGCTCAGCGGCGGACACCACGGGATCTGGACGCGCTCGGAGATCGAGCTCGAAGCCGGCGCCGGCCCACTCGATGTTCAGGACGCGCTCGCCGCGCTACAAGCCAGCGGACTCGTCCACCTCCACGACGAGCTCGTGACCCCCACACGCGCCGCTCGGTTTCTGAACGAACTGGTGGAGCTGTAGACGCAGCCCCGCCGACTGCTTGCCGCCGTGTGCCCTCTGGGGATGTGCCCTTTGAGTATGCCCTTCAGGGTGCGACCCCGGTGACGCGGCCGGGGTCGCAGTCCTTATGAGGTGACCCATTCCCGGCGCCCCCGCGAACCACGTTCGGCGCCGGGACCAGCGCGACCCCGCCCCTCCCCCGAGCGCTACCGTCCGGCAGGTGCCCGAACAAACCGACATCCCCGTGAAGATCCTCCTCGACGGCGAGAGCGTGCGCTCACAGACGCGCGCGAGGAGCGTCGGCCCGTACGTGCTCGTGCTCGACACGGTGCTCGGCGACCATGGCATCGACCTGCACTCCACGTACACCGGCCACGAGCGCACGAGCACCCTCGCCAGCCACCTCCTGCTCGCCCCCCCCGGCCTCAAGGACACGATCGCCGCCGAGCACGAGCACGAGTCGATCCCCGTAACGCACGCAAGACGCCGCTGTTTGTACGACCACCTGCAACACCTCCAAGACCTCCTCCAGCGCACAGGCGCCGACGCGAACATCCCCCTCGACGAGGAGGCCGTGGCGGCCGTGGAGCGCTGATACGGCGGGAACGGTGGGCGGCGGCCTCAGGGCCGCCGTCGCCAAGCTCACGAAGGCGCTGGGGGTCTCAGCTGACGAGCTCTGCTCAAGCCAAACGACCGGCGAGCTGGCGAGGCGTCCAGACAGGTACGCCGACTGTTGCCTCCAGGAGGTCTCGATCGCCGCTGACGATCGCGTCGACTTTCGTCGCTTCGGCGAGTACAACGAGATAGTCATCGGCTGGATCGCGCGTGACTGCGTGCTCTATGTCGGGATCAGCGTGAACCGTGGCGTGCCGCTCGATGCGTGCCACAAGCCCTCGAGCGGTCGCCTCGTCGAACCAGCGGCGGAACTTCGCGCGCAGGATCACGCGACGCAGCTCCGCGATCAACTTCGGACTGGCGATAACGTCGATCCGCTCATCGATCCATGCCTCTACAACCAGGTCTGGTGGCGAGCCCGAGCGTCCGATGAGAGCTGAGACGAAGACCCCAGGATCGACGACGACGCGGATCACGCGCCGAGACGGCGCTCCCGGCGCGAGGCCGCCAGCTCCTCATATGCCACCCGCTCGGCCTCCTCGTCGCTGAGGCCCGAGGCGGCCTGCGTGGCGTCGAACATGCGCCGCAGCAGGTACGCATCCAGAGCACGCTCAACGATCGCGGCATCGCCCAGCTCCGCCAAGGGCTCACCAAGTTGCTCGCGCGTCTGCGCGACGATCGAGGCATCAAGCGATACGGTCACCCTGTCTGCGGAGGCCATGCTCAAACGGTAGCGCATCCCCCGGGCCGCAAACCGACACGAACAGCAACACGAAGTGTCCGCGGTCACGCTGCGCCGGCGATCGAGCGCGCCTACCGCACCCACTGGGTCTCTCCCGAGTGCTCCGAGCGCAAGCGCGCGCTCGGTTCGCCGTGGGGGAGTATCGTCGGATCACGCGTACCTGCGCGAAACACGATTGGAATCTGGCACCGAATCAGCCACGGTCACACGCTCGCGCACTGACACTACAGAGGCACCACGCATCCGTCTCTACACCGCTTCGCTCCAAGACCACGAGTCCTGATGACCCAGGTCAACAACGCCCCTACAGAGCTTGAATGACAGGTACCGCCCTATCGGGCTGAAAAATGAAGACGCCCCTACGGGGCTGAAAAGCAAGGTACCGCCCTTCGGGCAGTGAACGGTGACTGCATCCTGCAGTCACCTCCAGAACAGCGCAGACTACACGCACCCGAGGGAGCTGGACCTAAAGATTATTACCGTGAATTACAGGTAATTATGGGGAATTATCAGTGTAGTGCACTTTCCCTTGTGGCCTAGAACATCTGGCGCTACGTTCGCCGCGATGCAGAGCACCCACAAGATTCCCGGCGGCTCGGCGACGACGTGGTCGCGTTATCTCGTCTCCCAAGCTTCGCGCGGCGACTATTACACCCACGATGCTCAGGACCGCGAGTCGGCGCCTACCCAGTGGCATGGCCCCGAGCGGTTGTTGTGCTCCTACGGGATCGACCCGGGCAAGCCGGTCGAGCTTGAGCATCTCCGGTCCCTGATGCACGGATTCTCTCCGCTCACCGGAGAGCAGATCCGCCCTGCCGGGTCGGACAAGACGAGGGTCGCCGCGATCGACCTCACCTACTCGCCGCTCGTGAGAGCGGCGCCTGGTACCGAAGTGAGCTGGCGGCCAACCTGAAGGAGCTGGGTCTGCCGATCGACAGGCGGACCGGCAAGAACGAACGCTACTTCGCCATCGAGGGCGTCTCAAAGGAGCTGTCCGAGCACTGGTCCAGCCGCGGCCAGGATGTGGACCGAGCCGCGCAGCTGTTCCGCGGTAGATATGGGCGCGAGCCGAGGCCCGGGGAGCTGGACAGCCTCACCCTGGGCACCAGGGGCGGCAAGTCGGCCGCCCCATCGACCGATGTCAGCGCGGCGTGGCGAGCACTCGGCGCCGAGCACAACCAGACGGCGCAGCGCTCGGAGGAACTGCTGGTCTTATTCCGATATCGGCATAACACGAACAACGCGGCGGAGAGAGCGGTCCGTCGCGCCGTGCTGATGCGCAAGCTCCAAGGCGGCACCCAGTCCGAGGAGGGCAGCCGCTGGATCGAGCGCATCCAATCGGTCCGCGAGACCTGCCGCCTGCAGGGCCGTCCCGTCCTGGGCTGGCTCACACAAGCAGCCACCGCCGCCCACCACGGCCGGCCGATCCCCACGTTGCTGCCCGCCGCCGCACAGGGCCCCTGACCTGCGGGTCGCATCCGGCGCTCACACAGCCGGCACGCAAACTCACACAAAGGAATCCCCAACCCGATCACGACACCCCGTGAACGCCTACGTCAGGAGTGGGAGCGACGAGGCGCACTCCCAGATGACCTATTCAGACTACTGGCCAGTGTCGACGATGCTGATACTCGTCTCCGCGTGGCGCGGCTACAGGAGCTTCTTGGCTGCTCTAACGACGAGGCATGGCGCTTGGTCCGCCTGACGGTCGACATGCCTGCCAGTGAGCTGAGCTCCCAAACGGACGATTTGGTCGCAAATGTATTGGCGGCCTATCTGCGAGTCCTACTTTGGCAGCGACGCGATCAGGACGTCACACGCGGGGTACGACGGGCGCTTGAGGCTGCACCCGAGGAACTGCAAGATCTCATACCGCCGCAACCACCAGTCGCCCCCGATCCGTTCGATTGGCAGTGGCCCAAACATCCGTAGTCGCAATTCCGTTGCTCGCTCTGCTTTTCGTCCACGGCGAGAGCGTAAGTCGCGCCAGCTGATGCGCTCGCAGCTACGCAGAAGGACGCGTGTGAACTCCCGGAAGCGCCGCTGGCCCTCATGGTGGAGAGAATCTGGTGACGCCCCGTAAGCTTTCCCTTGCCTGCCCTGGATCGATCTCAAACGAGGAAACTCCGTTCGCAGGCACCTCGTCGTCTCCATAGATCCAGTCGGTCTTCGGTCGCTTGCGCAACTTCATCAGCAGGTGTGGCACGCGCAGGTAGGTCGATCCGGCTGCCCCCACGACGCCGACCGCAAAGCCCGCCGCGGCGCCGAGCACGGTTCCGATCGGTCCTGCTGCACTGCCAACTACCGCGCCAGCGACCGTGCTGGCGCCATTTACCACCACGCCCCCGAAGATCAGCTCGGTCTTCTTGGTATCCGAGAAATGCTCCGCAAGTGCGTCGGAGTATGCGCGTGCCTCCTTGCGCATGTCGCTCTCCCCGACCTCATTTGACGTGTAGTACTTCCTCAGCGTTCTGCGGAACGTTTCCTTTGCGTCCTTCACGGCGCTCGGCCCGACAACGACCTGTGCAAGCCGCTCCCACTTCTCCCCGACCTTGGATGCCGCCAGGTCCAAGTTCGGTACGTAGAGACTTACCTCTTTGCGCATCTGACCAGCAGGCGGTTCGAAGCTCGAAGCGACGCGAAGATACCGCGGCGCTTCGGTATTGACCCGAATCGCAACCGATTGCTGCAGCGCACAGCCCCACGAGTACTGATACGCCTCGTTTGCCATATACATCAGCGAACGATGCACGTCTGCACTGAGCTTGCCTGCGACGCGGAGGGAATCGGCTATATCCTCCCAATCGGTCCGACGATGTTCTGACTGATCGAGCTGACTTCGAAAAGCCGCGAACTGCTCCTCAACCCGCTTCTCTCGGCACGCCGCGATCGCGTTGTCATATGCGTTGAGAGCGAGGTTTCGAAAGATTTCGGTGGTGTTGTCCGTCGGCCACGCCAGGTATGAATGCGGATGGCCACCGCGGTTCAGCTCCTCCGTCAGCTCCACAAGGGCGGGTTGGAGCTCCTCGGCATACCTGGGATCGGCCAATAGCTTCTTCGCCGAAGTGATCCCTTGATCGGCCATAAGTGGGACAAGTGAAGCCAGCTGCCGTTGATTTCGCGTGAGGATCTGGACGTACCCTTCCCGTACAAGCGTGAGTAGGGGGCTCTTGGCCGGACTCAGTATCGCCTTACGAATGGCTCGATTCATCACCATGTGGCCGTCGTTGACCAAGAGCCGATCGTCGCCGATCAGTACTTCCTGCAGTAGGCTTTCGTTCAGCTGAGCAAGGGTGGTGATAGCCGACTGCGTGTGTTTCGCGGCGAAGTCGTCGAAGCGTCCGCAGTAGGTCGCCATCAAGCTTCCCGAGTCATAGGCCCGACTTGGGCAGTCTCAAGTGCGATCATGGGTGAACCGGTACGAGAAATACTGAGCCTAGATTAGTCGCTCCGCTCCCGCATTGCCCGAGGAACAGCACTCTCGCGGTGTCGTAGGGGACGACCGCGTTGGACGAGCACCGAGCGCACGAGCCGGACCAGCGCTCACGCTCCCACCGAGGCTGAAGCGATGGCGCCGCCGCGGCCTTGGTACGACACCCACCGCGCGATGCGACAGCGGCGGCTAGAGTGCGGGCGTGTTCGACCTGGACGCCTACCTGGAGCGGATCGGACTGAACGGACGTCCGAGCATCGCGCAGGTGCACAGGGCGCACCTGACCTCGATCCCCTTCGAGAACCTCGACCCGCACCAGGGCCTGCCGGTGTCGTTGGAGGTGGAGGACCTCGAGCGCAAGCTCGTGACCGAACGCCGCGGCGGCTACTGCTTCGAGCAGAACCTGCTGCTGAAGGCAGCTCTCGAGGCGCTCGGCGCGGAGGTGGACATGTTCCTGGCGCGCATGCGCCTACCGAAGCCGGGAGACACTCGCGCATCCCCGTTTCGGCCAGCGAAGCCGAGCGTGGTGCGGCCCCGCAGTCATCTTGTCCTGCGCGTCAGCGAGAACGGCGCAAGCTGGCACGCCGACGTGGGGTTCGCCCGCGGCATCCTCGAGCCGATCCCATTCGGGCCGGGCCCCACGCAGGAGCAGTCGGGCTGGAGCTTTCGCGTCGTCGAAGACGGCTCCGAACTCGTGCTCCAGAAACTGGCGGGGGACGAATGGGTCGATGTTTACGGCTTTCTGCCGCAGCCGGTTCCGCTCATTGACGTCGAGACCAGCAACTGGTGGACCTCCACGCATCCGCGCTCGCTGTTCGTCACCGGCCTGATCGTGGGCGTTCGTGGCAATGACGGCACGGGCACGTTGCTGTGCGACTGGAGCGAGCTATCCCTCAGCGAGCAGACGCCCGCGGGCACGAGCGTGACGCCGCTGCAGCGAGAGGCCATACCGGAGCTGCTTGCCACGCGCTTCTCGCTCCCGGGCTTTGCGCTCGCCGCAGACGGGCGGCTCGTCCTCACCAACGCCGGATAGTCGAAGGGCTGGCAGTCTCGCGGACCCACCCGCGGGCATAGCAAAGGTGCGCGCCACTTCCGATCAGGCTTTCCGAACCGGACGATTTCCAAGCGCGTCGCTCGGCAGGCTCCACACGCTCGCTTCCGCCAGGCGAAGAGGTAGCTCGCTTCGCGGGTGCAAGACGCCTGACCATCGTCCGCAGCGAGCGCCTGTGAGGACTCAGTTCAGACGCTCGCTCAGCCGCGAGAGCGGGCGCGATGCACCACCCTCCTTATGGGCACGAGCAGGTCGAATCTCGTCTTTCCGTGCAGCCTTCCTTTTCCCACGGCGCGGCATTGCTCCGACGGGCTGCAGCTGCTGGATCGCGGAGAGCGGAGAGCGGGGGTTTCGCCGAGATTGCCGCGTGGGCGACGAAGCAGCAGCCGAGCGCGAAGCGCGCGAGATCGGCGCTGCGTCGCGCCGGCGCATTCTTGAGCGCAGATTTGCGACCTGAGCCCGGCTAGAGCCAGCTCTCGAGGTCAGCGTCTGCGAAGCGTGGCTAGTTGCACCGTGTCGTGGTGGGCGGTGGCGAGGACGCTGCCGTCGAAGAAGAGCAGGGTGCCGGGTTCCAGTCCCGGGATGGGCGTGGGAGGCGCGCCGGGGCTCGCGACCACGATCTGGCTGGCGGGAGCACAACTGCTTGTTGGCTGCGCGTATGCCGCCTGCCCGCCGGCTAGGGCGAATGCGGTGGTCGGGGGTTCCTCCCCGAGGGCTTCTTTGGTCAGGACCTGCAGGCCCGGCTGTCCGATCTGCCCGACGCTCAGCGCGTATGAGCCGAGGCGTAGCCCGCAGGGGGCGCGACGCGGTTCGGTCATGAGGGCGAATGTTCCCGAGCTATCCAAGGCGAAGTCCTCGATCTGCTCGCTGGGGGGCCTAGGGCGTAGCCTGCGCACGACCTGTCCGTTGCTGACGCGGATGATCTGGACTTCGTCTTGCTTGCCGACGACCTGAGCACTCTTAAGGAGCGCCACCCAGTCGCCCGCGGCGAGGAACGGCGTGACGACCGGTAGCCCGTTGGCCAGCACCCGTAGGAGCCGGCCGGAGAAGCTGCGTAGCACCAATCGTGAAACTCCTCGGCGGCACGGGTAGGCCGATACCTCGTAGTCAACCAGGCCGGCGTCCGTGACCGCGACGGCCGATGGTTCCGGTGGCCCTTGGCAGTTGGGGCGTGGAGGGACGAGCGACTCGACCGGTCTGATCGCGCCCGGTGGGCCTGCGAACAGCGTGACCGAATCGGTCGGCGGGTTTTCGGCGCCGGACGAGCAATTCCGGGTGTGAGGCGGAGCAGAGGCACACCGGATCACCGACTCGATGAATGCCACCCGCCCGTCGCCTGCCGCGATGCTGTCCACGAAGAACGGCCAGCGCGTGCCCTTCGGCGCTCCCGGCGTCGCTGAGGTGGAGAAGAGCGTGCGCGTGCGGCCGTGCGCGTCGAGCGAGCGCACGAGCAGCCGCTGGCCTGCCTCCACCCATACCGCTCGGTGGTCCAGCAGCACCGGGCCGGCCAGCAGTCGGTCGCCTGGCAGCGTGTGCGCCTGCACGACCGGTCCAGCAACCTCTTGTCGTGACGAGCCTGGCGAGCCGGAACGGGCCACGCTGGCACATCCTCCCAGCGCGCAAGCGGCAACCACCAGTGCCAGCCAGCCCAAGCGCCGCACCAGTCGGGCGGCCCGAAACGGTGAGGATCGCTTGGCGCGTGGCGGGTGCATCCGTCGCTGAATACTAGGCCGGGACCCAGCATGACGCGAAGGTCGCGAGCCGTGCGGCGGACGCGACGGGAGGGTGTGCCTGGCCTCGGATTCGAGCACAGCAGACTGCTCTCCAAGCAGCAAAGACGCTCGCTGGCCGCTCAACGGCCCGCCCGACTGCCGCTCGGGGTCGGCGACCGGCCAAAGCGGCGGCCTCGGCCGTCTCCGCTTTCGTGAGGAGACGGCCCTCCGCCGCGGCGCGCGCAGGGCCCTGCTACGCGCGGAAAGCAGGCGTCCCCCGCGTACCTGGCGAGACGCTTGGGCTGGACGAGATCCGAGCGTCTCTCTGTGCGCAGCCTCACGCCCGCTGCCCAGGGGGAGCAGCGAGGCGCCACCACATCCACACCGTATGCGAACTCTCCCAATGGATGCTCGATTCGTCGTCTAGTGACCTCACGGCTGGTAACGTGGTCACATGCGTGAGATCGGTGTCCGCGAGCTGAAGACAACGCTGAGCCAGACGCTGCGAGCGGTCGCTCGCGGCCAGCAGGTGCGCGTGACGCTCCGCGGCCGGCCGGTGGCCGACATCGTCCCGGCCGGCGTCTCGGCCGAGGACGATCGTCTGCGCGGGCTGGTGGCCCATGGACGGCTGGTCGTACCCGCGCGCGCACGGCCCGAGCGGGCGCCCCGGCTCGTGAAGGGCAGCCGCAGCGCATCCTCGCTGGTGCTGGCCGAGCGGGAAGCCGAGCGCTGAACCTCTACCTCGACGCGAGCGCGCTGGTCAAGCGCTATGTCGCTGAGCCCGGTAGCGACATAGTCCGCGACGCGATGGACCGCGCCGACGGGTGGTTCATGTGTCGTGTCGGCTTCGTAGAGACCGTCCGCGCCGTCGGCCTGAGCGCAGGCAAAGCAGCCGCCAAGACCGTGCGCGAGGAGTGGCCCGCATTCGGCGTGATCGAGGTGGACCAGCGCCTGGTCGAGCACGCGGCCGAGCTCGCGATCGAGCGCGAGCTGCGCAGCCTGGACGCCCTGCATCTCGCCGCCGCCCTCGTGCTCCCCCAAGACGACCTTTTCCTCGCCACCTGGGACCGCCGCCTCCACACAGCTGCCGGTGCTGAAGGCCTCGCGCTCATTCCAGAAACGCTCGACTGACCCCAGAGACAGATCAACGCAGTCGCGACGGGGCGCCTGGTTCACGCGACAGACCAAGGAATCGACGAGATCCTGCGCGCGCAGCGAGAACGCCAACGAGACTGAGAGCGCGGCATCGACCCGGACCGCGACAACGACCACGGGTTCGGGATCGAGTAGGCCCATCGCCCGCTGTCCCGCGATAGGTTCTGGCGATGTCCACTGTGTATCTGTTCGGCGACGAGGCCGGCAACTTCGACTTTTCGGGCGGACCGGGCGCCAGCCGGTATTTCATCCTCGCCACGGTGACCATGAGCAACTGTCAGGCCGGTGACCGACTCCAGGCGCTGCGGCGACGCTTGGCCTGGCAAGGTGTCCACCTCGGTGCCGTCCTGCACGCCACGGAGGACCCGCAATCCGTCCGAGACGCGGTGTTCCAAACGCTCGCTCTCTGTGAAATGAGGATCGACGCGACGATCATCGGCAAGCACTCGATTCCCGCCGCAATGCACCCACCGTGTGGCGTTCTGGCCGAACATGAGCGAGCCGTGTCTCGTTGTCGCCGACTACTGCACCTGGGCGATCCAACGCAAGTGGGAGCGCGACGACAGCCGCTCCCAGGTTCTGCTTCAAGACAAGATCGCCTCAGAAACGGAGATCGATGTCTCCAGGAACGAATAAAAGACCCTCGTCAGCTAGCCGTGATGGTCATTTCGGTAGGCCTTCCGGGTCGTTGTCCTGCCCGAAGGCAGTGACGAAGCGGTCAGCGTCTCCCGCAAACTCTACAACCACCCTCAGCCACTCGAAGGGGAAGGGCTCGCGGCAACGCAGCCAGTAGCGTTCACGACCTGTGCGCTGATCGGGCTCGTGTTAGTCGGGTTTCCGGATTGCTTCGAGCAGCGTCTCGCCTGTGCGCCAATCAGGACGAGCGCGTCGAGATGGGGGCGCAGCGCTTCGAGCGCGTCAAGCAGCCCCCGCCGCACCCCGGCCCCCCTCGTGAGCGCCGCCAAGGAGAGGGGATATGGCGGCGGCGCTCACGGCGAGGTCCGGGACGAGGCCGCCGGATTGCTTGTGCCCTTCAGGGTGCGCCCGGCCGCCCGGCGGGCGTGACCGGAGAAACAGCGGTGCTTGGAGGAGCCCCGCAGCGGGCGCGAGGTGGTTGAGATCGTCTGCTGGATCGCAGTAAAGTTGGGGGCATGTTCGACGACGCCGTGATACAGGAGGCTGGCCGGCGGCTGTTGGAGGCCGCGCCGCCAGAAACTCGGGTGATCCTGTTCGGCTCGCATGCCCGAGGCGAGGCAGGCAAGCACAGCGACTTGGACTTCCTCGTGATCGAGCCGACGGTCGAGGACGTGGTCGATGAGTCCGTTCGGTTGCGCCACACACTCGACGGGCTCAAGGTGTGGGCGGACATCATCGTCAGAAGCGAGGAGAGCGTCCGCGAGTGGCGAGATGTGTACGGCACCGTGGTCAACTCCGCCCTGCGTGAGGGCCGGGAGATCGCCGCGTAATGGCCACCTCCGCCGACCTGGCCAGCCGGCTGCTCGCCGCCGCCGGAAACGACGAGCTGATGGCGAAGTCCGTGTTGCCCGTGCCGGGGGTGACCGACGTCGGAGTCGGCATGCTCGCTCAATAGGCCGTCGAGAAGGCGATCAAGGCCGTCCTCGCAGCCAAAGAAACCGAATTTCCCTTCATACACGACCTCGAGAAGCTCAGAGAATTCGCCAAAGAATCCGGAATCGAGCTGCCCGCCACCCTGAATGGCGTCGAGCGTCTGACACCATTCGCTCGCGACGAGCGCTACGGATCCGAAACCCCGCTCAGCCTCGACCGCGACCAAGCGCTGAAGTGGGCCGCTGCGGCCGTTGCGTGGGCTCGGGGTATCGTTGAGGAGGCCGAAGGCCGACGGGGGGCCCCAACGGAGCCTGACCCAGCTCAGACGCCGTCTTCGTCCGCCTGACGTCTGTCCGGCTTGGTACGGGATCTTGCGGCGGGCGCGGTGGACGGGAGTCCCCCCAGCCCCCCTCGTGAGCGCCGCCAAGGAGAGGGGATATGGCGGCGCTCACGGCGAGGTCCGGGACGGGACGCCGGATTGCTTGTGCCCTTCAGGGTGCTTGTGCCCTTCAGCCTGCCCCCCGCTATGGGGGGGTGCGCCCAAGCGGCCGGCGGACAAAGCCTTGACGGGCGGCGTCGCGCCTCAGCGACTCCGTGAGCCGCTCGTCTGCCGTCCGATGGCCCGCTCGATCTCGGCGCCCTTCTCGGTGAGCATCCACGCGTTGGGCATCCCCTTCGCCTGGTCGGCGCCGGCGTTGAGGAGCAGCCCGAGCTTCTCAAGCCTATGCAAGAGCTTGGATATCTGCCCCTGGTCGGTGATGCCGGCGGACTCCCCGGCCTGCCGGTTGGACGCTCCCGGTTGCGAAGCGATCGCGCTCAATACCCGCAGGGTACGGTAGGTGATGCGCATCGGGAGATCGTTCAGGTGGCCCGCTCCGTTGGAAGCGTGCGGCGCTCGCCGCCGATGCTCAGGGAGCGGGCGGTCAAGCTCCCTGCGCGCCGCCGCCGCTCCGAGATAGGGAAGCGCGATCATGCTCATCAGCGGGTTCGTGAGCTCCACCAACGCAAGACGCCCACCCCCCACTACCCTGGCGGGCACAAGCACCCCAGCGGGCACGAGCAGTCGTGCGTGGATGATCGACAGAACAGAACCGACGACACCCTCGGCGGTCAACGGCGTGAGACCGGAGCCGCTCGCGTTCTCACGCCTGCCCGCATCCACCGCGACGATCAGCTCGGCGAGCACGCGCGAACGGCGCTCAAGCGCCTCGGGACCCGCGCGAAGCGACTCCACGATGAGCAGCCGGCCCCTGGCGGGCTCATCCTCCACGAACCCAAGCAGCACGTGCAACGCGGCCCTGACCCGCACCCTCCACGCCTCCCGGGGATCGTAGACCTCCAGCACGCAGGAACGGGCACGGACAAGCGAATCCTCCATCACCGCGAGCAGACACTCCTCGCCGCCGGTGAAAAGCTCGTAGAACGTACGGCGCGACACCCCCGAACGGGCGACGACCCGCGCCACGGTCACGTTGCCGGCCCCACGCTCGGAAGCGACCTCCACCATCGCAGCGAGTATCCGTGCGCGCTGGATCTCCGCGACATGCTTGTGCCCGTCAGGGTATTCCGCTCCCACCCCCGAAAGGCGGTTGCGACCCCCCGTTCGGGGGCCCCCCATGACGGGGGACACCCTAAGGGGCGCAGGCAGGCGAGCAGGACGCGACCGAAGTCGCGGGCCGGCTTGGCTGCTCATTTCTTCTTGGCTTTCGCCTTGGCCTTCTTCTTCGGACAGCCCGTAACGCTTATCGGCGTGGACTGGTGGATCACCGCGCCGTTCTGCGCGACGAACGCGGTCGGCATCTTCAGCTTGCTCTTGCACAGGTTGCCGTTCGCGGCCAGCGCCGAGAACTTGCCCTGCGGGAGGGTCAGTTCGAACGTGCCGACGGGGACGTCGGGCACCGTCCTGAACGTGCTTGACGTGATCCCTTTGCTGATGAACGTTGTGCCGACCAGGTCCACGGTCACGCCGGAACCCTGCAAGACGACGATCAGGCTCGGGAATTCTTCCCCGCCGTGGCTTACGAAGTAGGCGGGGCCTGTCAACGGGACGGACAGGATCGGCGTTGTCGCCTTCGCCGTCCCCACCTTCGAGGCCGCGGGACACGATGCCGGGTTCGCATTGAACGTCGCGGCCGCGCACGCCTTCTGGAGTGTCGTGAGCCTTGAGGGGAGCTGCTTTGGCAGATCGACCTTCACACTCTTGATGTTCGACTGCGAACTTGCCTGGTTGGCGCCCAACGCTCCTGTGGGATAGGTCAGCTTCACGCCGAGGCTCGCGCCGTTCGCCCTCGAGGTCTTCCCGGACGTTGAGACCTTGAAGTTCGGTTTGAACGTGAGGCTGCGACAGGAGCCCATCTGGAAGGGGCTGGATATCGCTGCCTGGGCGCCTTCAGTCGAGGTCGCGGTGCCCGAGAACGCTTGCGGACTGCAGTTCGTCGGGTTGAACATGAACCCGGGCTTGTCGATCACAGCGTTGATCGTGCGGAGATCGGCTGGGATCCCGTCGATGATCGTCGGTAGGGGGTCTGTCGTGACGGTCAGCCTGGCGGTGTGCGGGTCCACTTCAATACGGCCTCGCACGACCTGTGTTTGCAGTGTGAACGGACCGACGACCAGTGGCACGACGATCGACAGGCCGTAGGGAGCGCCCTCATAAGGCCCGGTCAGATAGATCGGCGCGGGCGGCTGCCCAGGCTGGGGCACCACGAGCGGATAGGGGCCAGGACCAGCCTGCACGACCGTATGCCCAATCTGCGACGCCGACGAGCACGTGCCCGCAGCTGCTTGTGGTTCCTGACATAGCGGGACCTTGCTGATCATCCCCAGCAGGCCCTCGGGAGTTTTGAACTGCAGGCTGTCGATGCGCTGCTGACCGTCCGCTCGCTGCAACAACAATGAGAAGTTCGTGTACCCGCCAGCCTGATCGGTCGTGGATCCGGCGATCATGGTCGGGGTAAATGGCATTGGCGCTGAGCACGCGCTCCCGCCGGGACCGCTCGTCACCGCGAAACTGCTGGATGGGAACACGTCCTGCACGAGCGGGGTGCTCCACGGCACGAAATCTGAGGTGGTGGAGTACACGCCGCACGCCGTCGGTGTCGCCAATGCCGCCTGCGCGCCGCCGCTGAACGCGAGCTTGAAGTCCGTGAACGGCAACTCCGGCGTTTCCTCGAACGTCGTCGTGAGCTGGCCCGTCGCTCCGTCGAGATGCACGTCCCCAACGAGCTTCAGGTTCACGCCATCCCCGGAAGCCGCGACCAGCAGCTTTAGGTTCGGCGGGTCCGATTGCAACACATACACGTTGCCTTCGAGCTTGTCCGTCAACAGCGGCGTCTGGATTTCGACGGTCCCGACCTTCGACGCCAGCGGACACGACGGCGGATCTTCAGTGCCCACACCATCCTGCGACAGTGGACAGGCAGCTAGCCCCGCCGCCTGACCCGGATTGATGACGACACCCTTCGGCAACGTCACGGTCGTTCCCTTGATATTCGACGTGGACAATCCTTCCGTGTTTGACAATCCATCCTGGGGGACCTTTACCTCGACCGTCAGCCCCGCGGGCGTATCCGCGAACGACGTGTCCGGCGCCACGCTGATTGACGGGCCGAACCCCAAATGGTCACAACCAGTAAACCCGGCCGGGCTCCCTGTTGCATCATGCGAGACGAGGCTCTCACTCGCCGACAGCACAGGACTTTCCCACGTATCCACCATCATCGTAAACCGTTGAGGACCTTCACACGACGTCGGCAACGTCAAGAACGGCGTCAACTTCGCAGAGCCTTTCAGGCCGCATCCTTCTCCCCCACCGCAGCGGTCAACATCGTGGCTTCCTTCGGCGGGCACACCCCAGATCGTGATCGAGTCCCAGACGATTTGTCGTTGCGGCACGTTGTTGGCGTGCTCGGTGATTCCATAGTTACCACCACTTCGCACGGTCGCATCCAGGAACTGATGAATGCCTACGATGTCGAAAGCAAACTGCGCCGGTACACCCGGCGGCGGCACCATGTTATACACCGGTAGGCTGAGAAAGACGCCAGGGGCCCGGGTGAAGGCAGACCCGAAGTTGTCGACCCCGATCTGAGCCGAGGCGGGACATATTTCAGCATCGAGTTGTTCACGCGTGCACTGTGGCACAGCGGTGGGGTTACCCACAAGACCAGGCGGCAATAACGTCGTTATGTCGCGCGATTCGCCACCTGCGATTACGACAGGCGAAACGCCGTCGCCTCGCGTGTTAAGATGGTACTCGACCGTCACCTCATACGGGTGGGAGCCGGCTTGCGTATCGACCGTACCATCCGCATTGCTATACCACGCGTTGAAATCGGCAAAGCCAAAACTACTCGGTGTCGAGCTGAGCATGAACCGGCCTGTCGCGCTCGCCGGGTTAGGAGCGCCACCACCGGCAACGGTCACCTCGTTAGTGGCAACACCAGACACGCCCGGTTCTACTTCAACCGCGATATGGATGTATTCCAGTCCTTGCTGCCCCTGACTCACGTCAATGCTCGGCAGGCCGATCGGGTCATTCGTACACGTTACGACATGTGTACCGGCGCAATCCCACACGCCACCAACAAATTCCCCTTCCGATTCCGACTCACCCGCACTGGTGGCCTTCACGCCCGGCGGCAGCGTGTCGGTCACCGTCACCGTGCCACTGCTTGACGCCCCCCCAACGTTGTACACACGATCAACGATCACGCCCGTGCCACCAGGCGTCAGGTTCGTGGGATACACGGTCGAGGTGAGCTCCCACCCCGGTTTGGTTTCCATCGCCGACGCCGGAGCGCTCAATATGAGCGCCGCGCCCACAGCCAGGACAGGCAGACCGTATCGCTTGAGCATGTTATTTCCTCCCCTTGACGGACTTCCCAGCCTTCACTCTGTAGCGTTTCCTGACTTGCGCTTCACACGCTGCCCGCTTGCGCTTGCTCTGTCTGGACTTGCACACTTTCAAGGCCTTACCCAGCTTCTGCGCCCGCGTCAACGGACGCGCCTTCCGCTTGACCGTGATCCCCGTGGACGGCGGGAAGTTCCCGACGCCGCTGAAGGTCACGCTAGATGGCGTCGCAAAGATCGGCGGAGCCCCCGGTACACCCTGACAGCCAGTGCCCGAGCACGCGGGCGGAGCGAGCGGCTGCGCACCGTCAACCCGCGCGTCATACAGATCGTCCACGCCATTCTGGTCTGCTCCCACCAGTTGCGCACGGGTGATGATGAATACGTCACCGCCGCTTTCACTCGCGTCAACAAGAGCCGATGCGGCGGTACTCGTGCCACCCGACAGCAAGTAGACGCAACCACTGCTTTCCCCGCAGCTGCCCGAACCCTGCCGCTCCCACTCGTACACGTCGCGCTGACCGTTTGTATCCTGCGCAACCAACGGTACGAGACTGTCGAAGAAGACACGGCTCCCATCGGCCGAAATCACGCGCGGCTGGTACGTTGCGTTGAAGCTGACCGGGAAAAACGCCGTTGTCCCTCCAAACGTGCCGGTCGGCGGTTCTCCGCTACGACTGCACGATACGCAGAAGAGGTGCGGATCGCCCGCTTCCCCCACTTCATAGACGTACACCTCAGACAACGGTGGACCTCCGAGAGCTCTATTGGGATAACCCGTGAGACTACGAGTCGACATGAACGCAATACTGCGCCCGTCGGCTGCCACCTCCGCCGTGCGCTTTCCCATACCAGCCTGCCAGTCACCAAAATTGCCATTATTGGTACCTTCGCTAAATGGTGGGATATTCGCACCGTCAAGCCATGCGGACAAGGTAGCGATGAAAGTCGGCGGTTCGCCCTCGTGGAGAACGTACAGGTTGCACCCGCTGCTATTGGCTTGTTCCGAGTTGCTGCATTCCTGGGGCGTGGCGCCTTGCGCGAGGACTCCCCCGGCGACGAAGTAGACGTACGCACCGTCTTCACTGGCCCCCAGCACGCCCTGAACATTCGTATGTTCCCCACCGTGAGGATCGACCGTTATGTCCGTGAGCCCACCGCTCGCGACTTCGTACCTGTAGAGATCAGGTGCTCCCGGCGCAGCAGTCGAATCGTTTGTCAACTGGTTTTCATCTGTAAAGAACACGGTCGACCCGTCACTGCTCGCGGTCCAGAAGCGTCCCCCTCCACTACTGCCCGGGCCCTTCGACGCGTCGATCTGAACAGTCCTCGCGCCTGGCCCACCGTCATCCTCGCGCACAAAGAGCTGGCCGGTATTCAGATCCGTCCAGAAGACACGCGACCCATCCTTGGAGATGACATGACTGAAGTCAGGAAAATCATGATTGGGTTCGGCGAGCGCTCGTGCGCCGAAGGTAGCGTTCGGGGCAGCCGTGCCATTGGGCAGCACGTTCACCAGGTGCGGCTGCCCATCGACTGAGTCGTATAGATTGTTTTCTTCCGCGCCGACCGCGGGCGCGTCTTCGCTCAGCACATCGTTGGCCTCGAACAGGAGATGGCTGAGATCCGACGACCCTCCCGCGTAGAGGACGTCTCGTTCACCGGTAATTTGGGACGTTGGGACTCCCGCGGTCCCAAATTCTTCCGGTCCCCGCGTTGGCGGGTTCCCAGTGAAGAGCGGATGATAGGTACCGCCAGCCATCGTCTGCGTGTAGAGATCATGATATGCGGCCCTTGGGGCGCCTTCGGAGAGCGGTTGTTCCGAGTCTGTGACCCAGGTAGAGAGATCGCCCGAGAAAGCCTCGACGAGCGGCGAGTAAAATTTAGTCTTTTGGGGCGGGGTTATATTGAACTGTGTCCAACCACCCCCCGGGGAGCGTGTCGCCAGATACTGGTTGCCGCCGCCCTGACCCGCTATGCCATCACCGCCTACGGTTGGGTCGGCAACGTAGGCCACGGCATTGCCATCGCTTGCCGCTTGAAAGGGAATCATGGTAAATATCCCATTTTGGTCTGCATGGCCGCCACCATCAGCATTACCCGCGCTAGGTACATAGATATTGGCGTCATAATTGTTGACCGGCGAGACCATTTCAAAGACGCGTCCGTCCGGAAGACCGAGGATCCCCTCCGGCAACGTCGAGAAGCTCGCGTCAGCGCTGGTCGTCTCGCCGTTTGCGGACAAAGCGACAGTGCGGAAGTGATAGACCGTGCCCGGCGTCAAGCCCTGCGGGCTCACCTGCACGGACGATGGACTCGAACTGGCGCCCACATGCCCATCGGGTGAAGGCAAGTTCTGTCCGTATGCGACGCTCGTACCGTATTCAAACCTGTACGTCGTGTCCGAGCCTTCCGGGTCGATCTGAGCAGTCAACTTCGCGCTGCCCGACCCGACGTTTGAGAACGCGACTTCGCCGACGACGGGCGCGACAGCCGTCGTGGTAAAAGACACTCCGTTTCCCGGCGTCCTTTCTTTGGCTTCGTTTTCAGCGACCAGGCAGTAGGTGTATTGCTTGCCGGGCTCCAAGGCCGTGACGGGCACTGCTTCTTCTCGCGCTTGCACTTCTTCAAACGCGGTCGCGGGCGTGGTGTCCCCGCCCCCGCACGAGGCGCCTTCGTTGTATTCGAAGTACCAGCTGACGATGGAGGGCAGGGTCGGATTGACAAGCCCGTGCAGTACCACTGTCGTGTTTGTGATGCCGTTTGCTGCTTCCGTTTTCGGTGCTTCCGGGGGTGTCGCGACCCGCTTGAATTCCTTTTCGACGCCCATCGCTACTTCGCCTTTACCATTCGTTGCGACGATCCGGTAGCGGTATGGGTGCCCTGGTTCCAAGCCCGTGATTGGAGCGGGCACCGATTCGCCTTTTTCATTGAGCTTCATTGGCGTGACACTCTGTTCGCCGAACCCTTTCACGAGTTCAGGGGAGCACGGCACTTCGTGTTCGGAGACGGCTCCGCTCGCCAAGCCGTACTGGAAATGGCATTCGGTGACCTGGTTGTTCGGGTTGACGACGCCTTCGAGCGTCGCTTCGGTCGCTTTCACGTTCGAAGTGCTCTCGCTGACGATCGCGGGCGGCGCGGCTTTCGTCGTGAAGGACACGGGCGCACCCGTCGCTTCTTCTCCGTCTTCGTTGTGGACGCGCAGACAGAACGTGTATTTCGCGTTCGGCTGGAGGTGTTCAAGCTTGAGTGGACCCACGGCCTCTTTCAAGGCCCCAGACGCCGTTGCCGCCGGTTCAGGCGCCCTGCTTTCTTCGCATTCCCCCGTGGGAGCAGCGGACAACGAGGAAACCTTGTAGATGATTTCGAAGGAGCCCTGGTCGACTTTACGTTCTTTGCCCGGGTTCAGCTCACCTTCCACTTCGGCGGTCGTCCCAGTGATCGAGCCCACTTTGACTTTCGCATTGACCGGGATTTCCAGTTTGAGACCGGTTTTGAAAGGAAAAGGCGGTCCGACGGTCGTTCCGCCCGCGGTCGTCGCGGCCAGGCAGACGATATATTCGGTGCCTTCGGTGAGACCCGTGACCGGTTCAGACTCGGGTTCCGGTGCCAAGCCAAAATACATGCCCGGAGACGCGGGTCGCTTGCTCGCGCCGGCGCTTTCGCATTCCGCTTTCGTCGCCGTTTTCGTCGCCTTGTACTCGAACTGGTAGGTCCCGGGTTCGGCCGCAGCACTGATCTTGGGGTTGACGATGCCCTGCAGCGTCGCTTCCGTCGGTTTGATCGGTTCGGGTTTGAGGGCTTCGGGTGGTTCGGGGGCCGCGGCGAGGGCGGGGGCGGCGGTGAGGGTTAGGGCGGAGAGGGCAAAAACGGTCAGCAGGGCGAGACGGATGCGGCCAGATGAGGGCGCACTACTCCCGGCGACGCGGAGGGCGGCACAGAGCGACGCGAGGAATCCGGGCTTCGGGGCGGCGGCGGGACTCGCGTTGTGCTCTTTGGGACTCACGTTGTCTCCTTGCTGGGGGTGATGCACCCTTTGGGTGCACGCTGGAGGGCATAGACGGGGAAGTTGGTTGGGATGCACGCTTTGCGTGCCGGAGAGGCCTGGTCGGATGCACGCGGAGCGTGCGGGAGACGGCCGGGGGTCACCGCCCGGCCCACGGGACCCATATCGGGCAAAACACGCGAACTACAGCTCCCTCTCAACTCCGACCCGGTCCCGCTTCTCATCGGCGCATCCCCTCCTCGAAGAGCCAAGCGAGAGGCAGCACCCCTCGCCAGACGACATACGTCATTTCCCGAGGAGCAGCATCGCTCCTCGGCGCGGCGAGGTCAATACCGTTAACACAGGCATTCGTGGGAGCGGGAACCGGCGGGCCGCGGGAGGTCCAAGAGCGATAGTGGGCCAGCTTTGCGACGCGAGGGGCGGTAGGACGGGGGTTTCAGGGGACGGGAGGGTGTCCGTTCGCGCGTTTGGTCGCGGGCGATGGGTAGCGTTCTCGACATGCCCACGAAGGCGATCAAACCCGCGCTCGCCGACAGCTTGCGCTCGCTTGCCGAGTGCCAGTTGCAGATGCAGACAGCGCGCTCGGCGGCACTCGATGGCGGCGCGCTCGGCGTGATGGCCGTCGACGCGGCCGTCACCGCGATCGTGATAGGCACCAGAGGGACGCACGAGCTTTGGATCGTCGCGCTGGTCCTGCTCGGGCTGTCGCTCGGCCTGGCCGTGCGGACTCTGCGCCTTCCGGGAGCCGAGGAAACCGCCCCTCCGTCGCGGCCTTGCGCGACGCTCGCGAGACCCAGGGCGAAAACGAGCTGGAGGAGTCGCTCCTGGAAGACCTTGCGAAAGACCTGCAGACCAACGACCAGGCCCTGATTCGCAAGGGCCCACTGTTCGACCGGGCGCTGACATTCCTGATGCTCGCGATCGTTGTCGAGCTCGCCGGAAGGCTATGATGAGTCACATGGAGCACTCGACCGCCAACCGACAATCCGTGCCCGAGACCAAGAGCCCCACCGAGACCGGCGGGACCAAAAAGGCTCACGGCAACCGCAACTTCGAGCAGATGATCCTGCCCAGCCTCGGCGGAACTGGTCCCATTCTCCCCGAGTGGGTGCGCAAGCGCTTCCGGCGCAAAGACACGGCCGCTTCGCGCTAGTCCACCGACTGGTAGCGACGCGTCGCTACCGCGCTCCTCGATCGCTGAGGGTCAGTTCGAAGGTGCCGACCGGGATGTCGGGGATCGTGCGGAGCGTGCTGCTCGCGATCCCCGCGGGGCCGATGAACGTTTCCGCGTGCAACCCCCTCCTCGAACAACTCAAACGAGGGAAGCACCCCTCGCCAAACGACATACGCCATTTCCCGGGGAGCAGCATCTCTCCTCGGCGCGGCGAGGTCAATACCGTTAACACAGGCATTCGTGGGAGCGTGAACCGGCGGGCCGCGGGAGGTCCAAGAGCGATAGTGGGCCAGCTTTGCGACGCGAGGGGCGGTAGGACGGGGGTTTCAGGGGACGGGCGGGTGTCCGTTCGCGCGTTTCGTCGCGGGCGAGGGGTACGGTGCTTGGCCGACGAGCGATCCCGCTCGCCCTTTGACGATCGGAAGGAGAGATGCCATCATGGAGGCTGTGACGACGCGTGAGACCGCACATGCACTGCTGGACCGGTACCCCGACGAGGAGCTCGACGACATCGTCGCGTTCCTCGCCTGCCGGCGAGCGGCTGACGGCACCGACCTGAGCGCCAAGGGAATCCTCGCCCGCCATGGCGAGCGCCCGCTGACACCCCAGGAGCTCGAGCAGTTCATGGCGGAGTACGGGCCCCACATGGGCCCCCCTGACGGCGAGGGTTGACCCGTGGCCGACAAGCGGCGCGAGGTGTTCGCGCCCGCACTATAGGCAAGTATCAGCACGTATAGGGCTCTTGCCTATATAGAGCTATAAAATGCTATAAAGAACGCGGTAGCCTGGCATTCATGGCCACGACGAAGCTGTCGCGCGCTAGGATTCTTGCCATGACCGCCAAGGAGATGCTGCTGGAGCGCGCGCCGCGCTGGAGCGAGGCGCAGGCGACGGCGGCGTTGCGCGTGGTCGAGGCGCAGAGCGAGCTGGCCGAGTACTTCGAGGCGGAGGCGAAGCTGACGCCGTCCGAGTTGAAGGCGCGAGAAGACCGGCGGGCCGAGGCGAACGCCCGCGCCCTGATTCGCGAAGAGTCTTGGTAAGTCCCAGCCGCGGTGCGGTCTTCTGGCTCGAAATGGAGCTTGAGGGCCGCCACCCTGTCTGCGTACTGACCCGCGACGAGGCGATCCCGAGCCTGGACAACATCGTCGTCGCGACGGTCTCCTCGCGCATACGGGGATTGAGAAGCGAGGTGCCGCTCGGCGCTGACGACGGAATGCCGCGGGAGTGCGCGATCAGCCTCGACAACCTTCGAACAGTGCCGAAGAGGTTGCTGGTCGAACCGATCACGAAGCTGGGCCCCCACAAGCTGGATGAAGTCTGCCGGGCACTCACCGCAGCCACCAACTGCTGAGGAGGCTTGGGCGGCAGGTCGAGCGGGCCAAGGACGCATGGCTGGCCGTCGCGCGGGAGCAGAGACGCCCGATTCCCCAGCCGCGCTATCGCCCCGCGATCTACGCCCGCTAGACCGGCGAAGGTGCCGACCGGGATGTCGGGGATCGTGCGGAGCGTGCTGCTCGCGATCCCCGCGGGGCTGATGAACGTTTCCGCGTGCAACCCCCTCCTCGAACAACTCAAACGAGGGCAGCACCCCTCGCCAGAGGACATACGTCAAATCCCTGAGAGCAGCATCGCTCCTCGGCGCCGCCAGGTCAATGCCGTTAACACGGGCATTCGTGGGAGCGGGGAACCGGCGCATTCGTGGGGGCGGGGAACCGGCGGGCCGCGGCTCGCAAGTTCGCACACGTGCGGTCTTTCAGCTGGAGGGGGTATACTCCAGGCCAAGACCCTCACCGGCGAAAGAGCCCCCGGGCTCTGCTGCGAGAGTAGCTAGCCGACGGGGGTCTCAGTTTTTCTCGGTCGGCCTTGGGGCCGGGTCGGCCTGTATCTCGGAGGCGATCTTGCCCGCGATCAACTCGTGTGACCGCGTGTCGCCGCGCTCCCATTTGCGTTGGATCGCCCACGTGCAGTAGTCGGCCACGACGAGACACGGCTCGCTCATGTTCGGCCAGAACGCCACGCGATGCGGACAGCGCGCCGAGGCGCGTACGGCGTCGTCAACCGCGAGATGAAATGCGCCTCTGCGCTTGCGGGTGCCCAGATCCGACGCGACGGCGAGCAGGCGGTCGCCGGTGCCGGCTATCTCGCCCGCGATACGACCGAAGTGCTCGTGCCAGGCGTAGCGGTAGAGCTGGTGGCCGTCGCGTGTCTCTGCGGACAGGGAGCGCTTGGCGACAATCGTCGCGTCGATCCGCATTTCGCAACGTTGCAGCGTCCTGAAGACCTCGTCTCGTACCGGCTGCGGGTCTTCGCTGGCGTGCAGTACGGCGCCGAGATGCACGCCGC
>PLYX01000001.1 GCA_003151895.1 Solirubrobacterales bacterium | reverse complement strand
GGGCTGGTACCCGCCAACATCCCCTGATTGGTGTTCGTGCCCGTTTCCGTCGCTGACGAATACGTCCACAGCTGATCGGAGCTTGCCTCGGCCGCCACCTCATACCCCCCACCAGGCAACGCAACAATACTCGGGCTTGTGCCTTTCGCCATCCCAAGAATCGTGTTTACGCCGCCTCCTTTGGAGTAGCTAATCGACAGGTTACTAAGGTTGTTCTGGAACGCCACGGCGTACCCGCCACCAGGCAGTGCCGCGACGCTGGGGCTAGTACCCGCCAACATCCCCTGAAAAGTATCCGTATTTGACACCGATGACTCAAGCAGGTTAAAGCTGTTGTTCTGGAACGCAACGGTCGGGCTATGCGTCGTAAATGTTTGATCGCTGCCATGGGTTGTGCCGCCTGCATTGCTTGCTACCAGTCGATAGTGGTAGGTCGTCGCTAGTTCCAAGCTGGTGATTGTGGCGCTCTCTGGCACCGAACCGGTGCCCGACCCGGCATCGCTTCCAGGAGGCGCCGGCATGTTACTACCGTAGGACGTCGTGGTGCCGTACTGAAAATAGTAGTACGTGTCGCTCCCGTTCGGGGTGACGGCTCCGTTCAGCTTTGCCTGCCTTTCTTGCACACTCGATGCTGTGCTTGTCGACGCGGTGGGAGGCAGGGGAGTGTATTCGGTCCTGAGCTGGAGATTTGCTGAGCTGCCAGCCAGCTCGCTGAGTTCGCGCCAGCCCTCTCGCCCCTGCTCAACACCGATCAGGGCGTAGTTTTCGGGGTTCGTCGAGAGACCCCGTGCGCACCCGCCTTCACCGACACTGAGATTGTCTCGGTTGATCGCGTTTTTTAGATTCGCCTGTGTGATGCCAGCTTCAAAGTGGTGGCCGCCGGCCGATTCCCAGACGTAGGTGTTGGCCGAACCGGCGTGCTCGGTCGCAAACTGGGTGCCGGGCCAGAAATAGGTTAGGACCGTGTCGACGTTGTGCCCGGAAGGACTAGCGCATTCCCCAATGTGCTCTTGTGCCCAGGATGCGGCATTGTATTTGCTTCGCCACTCTTGCAGGCAGTACTCAAGTATGTCGCCAGTGGTTTGGTCTTCTAGCTCAGGGCAGACGTAGCCCCACGCGCCTACGTTAGTGCCGGAATGGCTGAAGGTTTGCGGAGTCTCTTCGGTGGAAACCACGAGCGATGGTTCTCCAAGCGTACTGGGCCACGGGCGATCGTTGGCGCCCTGGCTGCGGAAGGACACGTAGTGCTGCATTCCACACGTCACCGAGCAGCCGTTGCCCGGGGCGGCTTTCCGTATCTCTTGACCCCAGTGGCTGCCGTTGGCCTGGCACACGTTCTCGTACGCGTCACCCTCTTGGTAGCTACTGTATGGGGTAGGCGTCGTGTACCCCGTAGCCGGGCCCTCGTTGATCGGGTCCTGAGAGGTCAGATGGTCGCCAAGTCGATAGTAACTGCAGTAGTCGCCGCTAGGAGACAGGGTAATGTCGGTGCCGACTCCGCCTTCGCTCATGTGTTCCAGGCCACCCGTGTGGCCGCCCGGTGTCGGTAGATATCCGGGACCGACCGAGTCACACTGGCCAGAGGGCGAGCCGGGCTGCCCGGTCTGCCAGCAGGTCGAGTTGCTTTCGCCGTACCAGTAGAAGCTGCTGGTAGCGTCAGCCACGGATGCAGCGCCCAACAGCAGAACAACCGCCAAAAGCGCCACAAGCACCATATGACGGGGCGTCAAACCCCTCCAGAGCCCGCTGTTCAGCTCGCGCCGATCCACCCTCCGTGTTGCACCTAGTCCGCCTGACATCCCTGTCTCCTCGCTCTCGTACGTCGACCCAGTCGCCTATGCAGACTGATGGCGACGAAGAAGCTTGTCTATTCCCCAAAACAGGTGATCTTTGGGTGATTTCGGGGGATAGCTTGGTCGTGACGCGACGTGCTTACTGGATCTCCGTCTCAGATGGGACTGGAATCGTTAGGCCGATTAGCTCCCGCTTGTTTCGCACTCCGAGCTTGCCACGAATGTGGGCAGCGTGTGTGCGGATGGTCTCGACACCGAGCTGCAGGGCATATGCGATTTCGGCGTGGGACTGGCCCCTACTGAGAAACTCCAACACTTCCGCCTCGCGCGGTGTGAGAGAGGCCGCGTTGACAGGGTAGCTTCGCTCAACCAGGCGACCGTCGGAAGGCACAAACACGCGCCTGTCCTCCGCCGCGCTATGAACGGCGGCAAGAATGTCGGCGGCAGACACATCCTTGGATATACAGCTGGCTCCAGCGGCGAGCAGCCGCATGCCGCACGCACGAGCGGGGCGGTGTGCTAGCACGACGATACCGATTGCTGGCTGGGCGACTCTCAGGCGCTCCAAGACAGAGGGCTCGACTACGCTCGCCTCATCGAGGATGGCGACCCGCGGCGCCCACCGCGCGGCAGCGTGCCCAAGCGTAGCGTTATCCAGGTCGGTGCCGATGATCCGAAGGTCTCGATCCTCGCGCAGAATCTGCGTCAGGCCGCGACTCACCAGCGCATCGAAATAGCCGAGCACGACGGTGATACGCCCGACGCCGCGGTCAGATGGCTCACCGACGGAGCGGGACGAAGCGCTGATTGCAGCGAGATGGGTCAATGATCGCGCGCTATCGGAGGTGACAGCTGTGTCTTCACGACACGTAATGGATTTAGCTAGCGGCGGTTCGAGAAGCGAGCCTGAGCGGCTTCTTGCCTTCGACTTCGCGTCGTGCCTTGCGCCGCATGTAGCCATCCATGCCCTCGAAGGCGAGCACGGCCAGGATGCAGAGTCCCATGCGCGGGCACCTTACCAGACCAAAGCGCTCCCTACCAAGGCGCTCTGGACCGATTGGCATGCAGCGTCGAGCATGATGGGATGAAGCATCTCGACGAGAATCCGAACGCTGCGAGCATCGCCTTCGGCCGGCGCCTGCGCGAGCTCCGAGTACAGCACGGGCTCTCTCAAGACGACTTGGCGCACAAGACCGACGTGCATTCGACCGCTATTGGCCGGCTGGAGCGCGGATCGCGCGAGCCTCGCCTAACGACGATCCTGCGCATCGCTCGCGGCCTCGATGTGCGTCCTGGCGAGCTGGTAGACGAGCTTTCCTGAGCCCTTTCAAGCGCTCAGTGGGAGGATGTCCCGTTCCCCACCTCAACCCGACCGTCAAGCGCCACCTGATCGGCATTGTGAGCGAGCTGCAAGGCGCGGCCTGAGCACCGGGTAGATGTCTCGTCAGGGGTTATCTTGGAGACTGCGGCGCTCGGAGCGCCAGATTGGAGGTTCTTTGACGTGAGGCGTCAGTCAGAACGACCCCTCTCTGGGGGACAGCGCGACAGTTCCATAGCTCAACGAATCCGTTGGAACTTTGGGGGTCCAGCTCGCATTAAGGGCATGGCCTCTCGTGCTCATCCCTCCGCCGACGTTCGGCATTCGGGTCTGCCGCTGGTCCGGGTGCGCGGCGGCGTGCTGCGGTTGGTGCGCGCGCCGGGGCGGGGGGGCTTGGTCGCCGGAGGAGGTCGCACACGTTCTGAATGGTCGCCGCGCCGAGTTCTTCGGCGTCTTGAGCCAACGTCGAGACGGAACCGGCGTGCGGGCCGGGATGCGCCAGGAGATCGTTGACGAGGCGACCAGCTTGGTCGTGATGTCGCGTGAGCCGATCCGCAACGAGCAGCACTTGGAGGGCTCGTTCTGGGCCACTGTGCGGCTTCTGCTGCTCGAGCACTCGCGCGTGTAC
>PLYX01000054.1 GCA_003151895.1 Solirubrobacterales bacterium | reverse complement strand
GGCACGACCACGATGATGACGATCCCCCAGGACATGGAGGGCGGGTTTCCGATCCCGGGCGCCCAGACCGACGAGTTCAGCGGCGGCACGACTTCGGTCAACGTCCCGTCGATCCACAGGACTGTGCCGAGTGACGGCGACTCGATCGCGGGCGGTGTGTTCACCGCCTACGCGGATGTAGGCATGGGCGGCGCCGACCCCGTGGCACTGCAGTACGCGCCGCTGAGCAACACGTCGGCGTGCCCGGACAACTCGTGCACCTCGGTCGGCAACGCCAACCTGCCCGCCGGGGTGGGCGTGGGAAGCCCGACGCCGCTCGCGCAGGGCCGCTACCAGGCGTCCTGGATGCTCACCGACGCCCACGCTGACACCTCTACGCTACTCACGCAGTTCGTGATCCAGCCGGCCAACACCGGGCCGACGGGGCCTGCGGGCGCGGCCGGCACCAACGGCACCAACGGCGCCAACGGCGCCAACGGGGCAGCCGGCGCGGCCGGGGCGAATGGCGCGCAAGGACCGCAGGGCGCCACCGGCCCTCAGGGCCCCGCGGGCCAGGTCGAGTTGGTCACCTGCAAGAGCGTGACGACCGGCAAGGGCAAGAAGAAGAAGACCGTGCAGAAGTGCACGACCAAGCTCACAAGCTCGCCCGTCAAGTTCACCACCTCCGGTGTTGCAACGAGCGCGGTGCTCTCGCGCGGCAGGGTCGTCTACGCGACCGGCACAGCCACACGCTCCGGCAGGCAGACGCGACTGCTGCTGAGCCCGCGCCGGCGCGTGGGTAAGGGCCGCTACACGCTCACGCTCACACGCGGGCACAGCCACCAGCGCGAGACGATCACAATCGGCTGAGCAACCACATACGGCGCTCGCCTCCGGTGGCGGGGGCGAGACCATCGGTTCCGCTACAACCGCAATGGGCGTCTCGACTGCTGCTCACGCCGCCGTCACTTCAGACGAAGATTGGGCCCTGTCGCGGCACCGACTCGGGCGCCCACTGACGAGTGTCGGGGTGCCGAAGTTCAGTGCAGTGGCGATAAGCGCGATGCGGTGGCGTCTCGGGCTCGCGCCAGCGAGGAAGCCCTGATACGGGATGCCGTTCCCATTGCCGCCGGTGATCGCGCCATCGCTCGAGCCGACCTCGAACGGGAGCTTCGAGGGAGTGGCCGCGCCCGCTGCGAGCTGTGCCGTGTGGACGCTCCCGGCCGAGAGCTCGACTGCGACGTAGGCGCCCCCTACGGACGACTACCAGTCGCCAGCGGCGTCCATGACCGCACTCCCGCATTCGCCTACGAAAGCGAGCGTAATCCGGTCGGCAACTCCCCATCGTTGCCCGGGATTCGACACCCAATACCGCTCCCTGCCCGCCGCCACCAGCCAGTCCCGCCACCGACCCGAAAAGCGCCGCTGACAGCGCCGCTTGGCGCCCGCAAAGCGCCGCTGAAAGTACACCGCTCAAGTATGGCCCTGCCACCGTCGATACAAGGACCACCCGGCTCCCGCCCGTCCCGGCGCTTGGGAGTCATCCCCGAAACGAGCCTGTCTCCCGTGAGCACCACCGACCTGACAACCGATCGAGCACTCGAGCAGACCAGTGAAGGCGTCGGCGACGTCGATCACGAGCCCACGCTCACTCTCGAGTTCGCCCTGAGCGAGGCAGAGGCGCTCCGGACGTGGCTGCTGAAGCCCGCGCAGGACGGGACGACCTCGCTCGACGACCCACTCGTCAGCCGCGCGCTGACCAAACTGGGGACGGCGATCGACACCGTCCTAGCCACGGTGAATGTCCGTCTCGAGCTCCAGCAGGCGGGCCTCGCCATCGACCACCTCTCCGACGAGCAGGTGTGCGACCTGGGACGCCGCGTAGCCCAAGCTGCTACACCCAGCATCCGCAACTGAGCGATGGCTCCCTTCGGTTATGCGGGTTCGGCTGCGGACGTGCTGGTTGCCCCTACTGATCCACCACTCCTCAGGTACATGAGGATGGCTGCGACGATCGACCAGATCACGAATGCGAGCAGCGCGGGGAAACTTGCCGGTGGTACCAGCACGGCGATCCCGATCACGATCGCTACCCAACCCAGCCACTTCGGTAGCGCCGCCCCACGCAGGATCGCAAGGCCGCTGCAAACGCCGAACAAGAACCCTCCGGCGAGGACCGGCAGGAACAGTTCGCTGCTTACGAAGTTCAGCGTCTTGACTGTTTCGTCGCTCAGGTCGTGCAGGTTGTGGGCGAGCCCGTATTCGAGCCCGCTGCCCCCGAGCGCGCCCGCCGCCATCAGCACCGCGCCGGCCAGCACAAGTGCGCCGAGTCCCTCGGCCGCGGCTGTACGACGCAGATAGGAACGCAGCGCCCCGGCGAACAGCACCAGCACCAGGAACGCGAGCGCGAACAGGATGCCGGACGTCTCGACTTCTGAGCGATGTTCTGCGTAGTAGGCAGCCACCTTCGCGGCGCTCGCGCTCGCCTTCGGCGTTTCTGAGCTGTTCGTAAAGACGGCAACCACCACGAGCACGCCGAACAGCACGCCCGTCAACGGCGCCAAACGACCCCAACGATCAGACATCTAACCCTCCCTTTAAGCATTCAGCGACACTTGTAGGCACGACTCTACAATCAGCCACGGCGGCCTGTGCGATCCAAGCTGCTGCTTGGCGACGCGCCGTTCATCGCCGACACGTCAGCGTGGTGGCGGTTCTCGTCCCTTCCCGCTGATCTCGCTGGGCTCGTCAAGACAGCGATGGGCGACGATCGCCTGTGCGTCGCCCGAAACGCTCGCTTCGGTGAAAGCACCTCGTCCGTGTGCGTGTGGGCGACGTCGTCCCGGCCGACGGGGCCCGCTCAACCCTTGAACGTCGAGGCGCCGTGGTCCCCGAAGGGCTCGTCGCGCTCGCGCACGGCCTCGCGGAATCCGGCCTGCATCGCACGCCGCTGGAAGTCGTAGCCCTCGGCGGTGTGACGCGCTACGCCATCCAGGAGCGTCCCCAAGATCTGCGTCTCGTGCAGTCCCTGGGCGTGGAGCGTCTGGTTGACGAGCAGCTTCATCATCCGCAGTTGGTTGACCGGCAGGCGAGCGATTCGCCCGAGCAGGACCTCGGTGCGCTCGTCGAGCTGCTCGGGCGGTGGCGCCTCGATCGCCAACCCCCACTGCAGCGCCTCCTCGCCCGAGAGGCAGTCACCGGTGAACAGCAGCCGCTTGGCGCGCTGGGCTCCCAGCCGATAAGCCCACATCGAGGTGGTGGGCGCGCCCCACACGCGCGCCGGGGGGTAGCCGATCTTGGCGTCGGCGGCGATCACGAGCAGGTCCGAGCACAGCGCCATGTCGGTGCCTCCGGCGACGCAGAATCCATGCACCTTGCAGACCACCGGCTTGCCGGCGTAAAACAGCGACATGAAGCCGCGCGCGTTGCGGCTCATCATCGCGTAGTCCACCATCGCGTCCCAGGTGCCCGTGGGGTCATGGTTGGCGGCCATCACAGCCGGATCCAATGGCGAGCCCGGCGCAGGAGCGGGGTCCCCCTCGCCCAAGCCTCCACCACCCTCGGCGCTCTCGACGAGGTCATAGCCGCCGCAGAATCCCTTGCCATTGCCCGCCAGCAGCATCACGTGGACCGCCGGATCCAGGTCCGCGCGCTCGACGCAGCGCTCCAGCTCGTCGATCAGCCCCCGCGTGATGCCGTTACCGCGCTCGGGTCGGTTCAAAGTGATCCGCGCGACCCGGTCGGCCACCTCGTAGGTCACGTTTCGCAGAGCGTCAACCATCGCCCGGATAGTCTCCCACGAGCCTTGCACATCCTCCGTTAGCCTCCACCGCGCGATGCACATCGGCCTGAACCTGATCTTCCTCGTGCCCGGCGAGACCGGGGGCATGGAGGTGGTGGCCCGCGAGTTGATTCCCGCGCTGATCGACACCGCGCCGCGCGAGATGCGCTTCACGGCGTTCGTCAACCGTGAGGCCGCGGCGGCGAAAGACGGCCCGTGGGGGGAGCTGCTGCCGGCGGTGACCGTGCCCGTGCATGCGCGCAACCGCGTGCAGTGGGTGCTCGGCGAGCAGATGTTGCTCCCGCGGCTGGCCGCCCGCGAAGGCGTGGACCTCGTACACAGTCTCGCCAGCACCGCTCCCGCATGGGGGCGCTTTCGTCGCGTGGTGACGGTCCACGACCTGATCTACGCGCGTTTTCCCGAAACCCATGCCGGCATTCGCGATCTCGGCATGCGCGTGCTCGTGCCGATGGCGGTGCGCCGCTCACACCGGGTGATCGTCGACTCGCAGAGCACGCAGCACGATCTGGTCGAGTTGCTCGGCACGCCTGCTGAGCGCATCGACGTGATTCCGCTTGGCGTGGGCACGGTGAGGCGCTGTGAGCCGATGGCCGAGCGCGAGTTGCGCGCGCGCCTGGACCTGGGCGAGCGTCGCATCGCATTGAGCCTCTCTGCCAAGCGGCCCCACAAGAACCTCGCCGCGTTGATCGGCGCGCTCGCGCGCATTCCCGCCGAGCGCCGCCCGCTGCTCGTGCTCCCCGGCTATCCCACCGCGCACGAGGCGGAGTTGCGCGAGCGTGCCTGCGCCGCCGGCATTCAGGGAGACGTGCGCTTTCTCGACTGGCTGTCGGGCGAGGAGTTCGAGGGGTTGTGGAAGCTCGCTGAAGTGTTCGTGTTCCCCTCGCTGTACGAGGGCTTTGGACTGCCGGTATTGGAGGCGATGGCGCGCGGGGTGCCGGTGGCGTGCTCGAACGCCTCCTCGCTGCCGGAGGTGGCGGGCGATGCCGCTCTGCTGTTCGACCCTCACGACGAGGCGGCGATCGCCGCGGCGTTGGAGCGCCTGCTCGCCGATCGCACCGAGGTCGAGCGTCTGCGCGCACGCGGGTTCGAGCGAGCGCGTCAATTCACGTGGGAGCGCACCGCGCGCTTGACGCTCGAGAGCTACCGCCGTGCGCTATAGCGGCCCCGCCTTCGTGATTCGAGGACCCGCGACGAACCCCGGGGCGCTCACGGCGCTGACGCGCGGGCTTGCCCACACGACGGATGTGCCGAGAAGCGCCACGCCAAGCGTCGCTGCCAACGCATTCTGATGCGCAGACATAGTCGCCTTCGCTCGGCGCGCAAAGTTTTGTCATGCGAATTACTGGCTACTCGTGCGGCGCGCCACTCGACATCGACCGGCCGTGGTCCGAACCTCCGTAGTTCGGCCCGGCCCGCAAGGTGCCGCTGTGGCTGCCCTGGCTGCTGAGAGCCCTGCCGCAGGGCGGCGTGCCGTTCGCGTACCTGCGCAGGACCATGCTAGTCTCTACATAGGAAACTATGTAGAAGGAGCTCAAGAATGGCTCGTGCGAGCGTAGGAAAGCAGATGTCGGGATCAGCGGCGCGTGGCCGTGCGTCGGGTCGCACCGCTGACGCGCCGTGGGGTCCGACGGAGATTCAGCGCGACTACCGGACGCTGCTTGACCGGGCGAAGGACTCACCCCAGGAAGTGCTCGACGCCGATGGCGAGTTGCTGGTCATCCAGACCAAGGGCGTCGCGGATTTCCAGCGGCGGTTGCAGGCGCAGGTCGCCGAGACGGCTCGTTTCTTGGCGGTTTACAAAGAGCATCGCGAGGTGCCGCCGTCTGAGTGGGCGATGCAGACTGGATACCCGTGGCTCGCCGCGTTCTGTAGCGCTGAGGTCGGGGAGTTCGCCCGCGAGCTGGTGGCCGATACGTTCGACGCCGCCCAGCGGGGCACGTTGGAGCACTTGGAGGGCAACCTGCGCGCATGGGACTCAACCGCGGGGGTCTATGGGCAGCCGGACGTGATGCGGGCGCTGCTATCGCCGGTTGATCTGGATGGGATCCTCGAGGTTCTGCCTCCGTCTGAGGGGCAGGTCCTGGCGGCGGTCGAGGCGTGACCCGAGAGGTTCATGCGCCGAAGGGGCGCTACTCCGGGCGCCACAAGGTCTTCGCCACCGTCTATCGCGACTGGAACAAGCTGTGCCAGAACCGTCCCGGGCCGATGCGCCGCTGCTACATCGAGCTGGCGGACAACCCTTTCCCTCCGATGCAGACCAACCGTCACCATCAGCTGAAGGGCAGGCTCAAGGGCTTTTGGGAGTATGAGGTCGACGGAGGCGCGCGCGTGCGCTACAAGCGCGGACCTGACGATCGCGTCGTGGTCCTCGTGGTCTACGCCGGTCCCGCCCCGCCCGACACCCACTGACCGCTGCTCGCGAGGGAGGTGCAACGGCAGGGCGCGCAACGACGGCTGCTCACGGCCTGGCGAGCCTGCCGGTGGCCATGTCTTGATCCGCGTCGATGATCGCGGTGCTGTCTACCCGCTGCGGATCGACCCATTCATCCAACAGGGCGAAAAGCTCACGGGCAGCGGGGAGAGCGGGGAAGGCCGCTTCGGCGTCAGCGTGGCGCTTTCGTCCGACGGCAACATGACGACCGCTTGCTGCCGCGCTACTTGGAGACGATGGTGAGGCTCTACGACGCCGAGCAGGAACGGCGTCCAGACGTCGGAATCGTGGCCTGCGACGCGACGATCCTGGGACCCGAGGGCCCGAGTGCCCGCTCCTACCAGACACTTCACGGATTCCCGGATGGCGCGTCCGTGACCGACCTCCTGCGCGCCAACTCGGTCTTCGTCTGCGCGCTCTGCCCGCGCGCCGTAGTCGAGCAGATCGACGGCTTCTCCGATGAGTGTCGCGGCTCCGAGGACCACGACCTGTGGCTCCGGATCCGCGAGAGTGGCCGGCGGATAGTGGCCACCCGCGAGGTCCTGGCCGTGTATAACAACGCCGGCAGCGGCCTGTCGCGCGATCGGGACGGCGCATGCCGTTGCGCGGCATCGTCCATGCGTTCCCCGCGCTGGCCGCCGCCGCTCTGACCGACCCCCGGCGCTGGCCCGATTGGCTGCGCAGCTTGCGCGCGCTGATGGCACGCGAGCCCTGACGACGCGCGCGCGTCGTACTGGAGCCTCGTCGCAATACTGGTGCGGCCGTTAACAGCAAGGCACAGCAATACACCGCTATACTCCATGCGGCGATGGCTTCCTCCACCACCAAGCAGAGCGTCGCGTTCCGGTTCGATCCGATCACCGTGAGACGTCTGAAGCAGCGGGCGAAGGAGACCAATGCGGCGCAGACGGCGCTGGCCGAGCGCTACATCGAGGAGGGTTTGCGCCGCGACGAACACCCGCTCATCTACTTTCGCGACGGCGAGGCGGGGCGCAGGCCCGCGCTGCTGGGCACGCGCCTGGACGTGGCGGACGTGATCACCACCATCCGCCAGAACGAGAGCTCCGTCGAGCAGGCGGCCGACTACCTGGAGATCCCCCTCGAGCACGTCGAGGCCTGCCTGCGCTACTACGCCGACTACAAGGACGAGATCGACGCCTGGATCGAGCGCTCCCACGCGATCGCGCAGCGCGAGCGCGAGCGCTGGCAGCGCCGCCGGCAGGCGCTGGCGTGAGGCTGCTGCTCGACGAGATGATCTCCCCAAGGATCACCCGCGAGCTGCGCGAGAGCGGGCACGACGTGCAGGTCATCAAGAAGGACCGGCCGGATCTCGCCGGTCGCACAGACCGCGAGATCGTCCAGCGGATGGCCGCCGAGCGACGCGCGATCGTCACCAACGACATCGCCGACTTTCAGAGCATCCACGACCGTACACTGGTCGCGGGCGAGGAGCATGCCGGCATGATCTTCACCTTCGACGCCACGCTGCCCCGCGGCAAGGCCGCGATCCCCCAATGGGTGCAGGGGCTCGCCGGACTGCTCGCCGAGCACGGCGACGAG
>PLYX01000269.1 GCA_003151895.1 Solirubrobacterales bacterium | reverse complement strand
TCTACAAGACCAAGGAGGGCAAGTGGGAGGCGGTCGTCAAAGAGATCGCCGCTCGCCACTCCAACGGCCAGCCTGTGCTCGTCGGGACGATCTCCGTCGAGGTCTCAGAGCTGCTCGGAGAGCGCTTGAAGGAGCGCGGGATCCCGCACACGGTGCTGAACGCCAAGCCCGAGCACGCCGCCCGCGAGGCTGAGATCGTGGCCGAGGCCGGCCAGCCGGGGGCCGTGACGATCGCGACGAACATGGCCGGTCGCGGAGTGGACATCAAGCTCGGAGGCAACCCCGAGCACCTCGTGCGCCTGGAGCTCGCAAAGCGGGACGTCGGAGGAGATGACCCTGCCTTCCAGGCGCGCATGCGCGAGCTGTTGCCGGAGATCGAGCAGCGCGTGGCGGCCAGCCACGAGCAGGTGGTGGCCGCGGGTGGCCTGTTCATCTGCGGCACCGAGCGTCACGAGTCGCGGCGCATCGACAACCAGCTGCGCGGGCGNNGAGGAGGGCAACGAGGAGCCGATCGAGGCGGGGATGCTCTCCAAGCAGATCGAGAAGGCCCAGAAGAAGGTCGAGGAGCAGAACTTCCTGATCAGAAAGCGCGTGCTCGAGTACGACGACGTGATGAACGAGCAGCGGCGCGTCATCTACACCTATCGCGACGAGGTGCTCGAAGGCAAGGAGATGGGCGAGGAGGCGCGCCAGCAGGTGGCCAAGACGATCGAGCGAACGATCGACCAGTACACGCCAGGCGACTACATGGAGGACTGGGACCTCGACGGGCTGTTCACCGCGCTTGGGCAGTTCTTCCCGGTGGAGCTTGGCGACGACGACCTGGACCCCGAGACGGCGGATCGCGGCTATCTGACGGAGCGGATCAGCCAGACGGCCCTCGTGCGCTACAACGCGCGCGAGCAGGAGCTCGGCGAGGAGCTGATGGGGGCGCTCGAGCGCTTCCTGATCCTGCAGATCATCGACGAACGCTGGCGCGAGCACCTGTACGACATGGACTACCTGCGCGAGGGCATCCACCTGCGCGGGTTCGCCCAGATCGACCCGCTCGTGGCGTACAAGAACGAGGCGTTCACGTTGTTCGGCGATTTGATGAACAGCGTTTGGGTGGACTTCACGCGGATGATCTTCAACGTGCAGGTCACCGTCGACGGCCAGAACGGCGCCGGGGTGGGGGAGGCTGGGGCGGGTGGGGCTCTCAATCCAGCGTTCGCGGCCTCGGGCAGCTCCACTCGCGCCGGTCGTGTCTCCTACTCGGGCGGCTCGAGCGCGATGGGCGCCGGCGCGCTCGCGGCAGCCGCCGCCGCGGCCGGACCCAACGGAGCGGCTTACGACGGCGAAGGCGAGGCGGCCGAAGCGCTCCCGGTGGTCGAGCAGCGCGTCACCGACTCAGAGCACGAACTGGGCCGCAACGACCCCTGCTGGTGCGGCAGCGGTAAGAAGTTCAAGCGCTGCCACGGCGCGTAGTCGCTTCGCGCCGGGCGATGAACTGCTCGGTTGCCTGCGGGCCCATGAATGGGGTCAGGATGGTGCGCACCAGTTCGGGGATGATCGTGGAGACCGTCTCGATCGAGTGCTCGGTGATGTGGAGGTAGAGAAGTTCGAAGAAGCGCTGCGTCACCGCCTGGTCCAGGCTGCCCGCGGCTGAGGGTTCCAGCAGGTCGTATCCAGGTTGCAGGAAGATCGAGAAGGCGTCCATCAACGACTTCACCAGCTCGTGTGCGGTGGGGCCGACGGAGAGCAGCTCGACAATTCCGGTGCGTGCGAACGCCGGCTCGTGTTTTGCCCATTCTGCATACGCGTACATGCCGTCCCATATCGCGTCGGGCCAGCTCGGCGAGCTCTTGTAGACCTGCTGGGAGAAGCCCATCACACGGTCCGCGCCGACTTCGACGCCGGAGAAGACCGCTTCCTCCTTGCTGGAGAAGTGCTCGTGAAACGAGCGGGCCGAGATGTTGGCCGCGGCGCAGATGTCTCGAACGCTCGTCTCGTGATAGCCCTTCGCGGCGACGACACGCACGGCAGCCAGCTGGATCTGCTCATACGTGTTGTGGACGACGAAGCGTCGAGGTTGAGCCTCGCGGATTGTGGCAGCGTGACGCATGACAGCTATGACGACAGCGTACACGACGCAGGGCGGGTGGGCACTGATACTGTTGCGCGGATGGCCACCGTCGTCCCAAGCGAGTCGACGCCGCAACGCGTGGCGGCAGTCCGTGAGCAGCTCAAGCTGCTCTCGGACTATCTTTGACCCAGCTGGGTTGAGCGAGCGCATCGAGGCGCTCGAAGGACAGATGCAGGCGCCCGGCTTCTGGGATGACGCGGAAGCGGCCGCGAAGGTGTCGGCCGAGCACGCGAAGGCGACCAAGCGCCTGCGGACGTTCACCGCGCTGCGGGGCGACGTCGAGGATCTCGACGGTCTCCTCGAGATGGCCGTCGAGGAGCCGAGCCTCGAAGAGGAGGTGCAGGAGCACCTCGCCTCGGTGGAGGAGCGGCTGGCTGCGCTCGAGGAGCAGCGCCTGTTCTCGGGCCACTACGACGCCGGCGATGCGCTCGTGAGCGTGAATGCGGGCGCGGGCGGCACAGACGCGCAGGACTGGGCGGAGATGGTGTTGCGCATGATGATGCGCTGGGCCGAGCGGCGCGGCTTCACCGTCGAGCTGCTCGAGGCGAGCGCGGGCGAGGAAGCGGGCATCAAGTCGGCCACGTTCAGGGCGTCTGGGGAAAACGCCTACGGGCTGTTCGGCGCCGAGCGGGGCGTGCACCGGCTCGTGCGCCTCTCGCCGTTTGACTCCGCCCACCGCCGCCAGACGAGCTTCGCGGGCGTGGAGGTGGCGCCGGTGGTGGAGGACACCGGCGAGGTGGAGATCGACGAGGACGACCTGCTCCTCGACACCTACCGCGCCTCCGGAGCGGGCGGCCAGCACGTCAACAAGACCGACTCCGCCGTGCGCATCACCCACCGCCCGAGCGGGATCGTCGTGCAATGCCAGAACGAGCGCTCGCAAACCTCCAACCGCGCCACCGCGATGGCGATGCTGCGCTCCAAGCTCGTCGAGAAGCAGGAGCGCGAACGCCAGGAAGAGATCGCGCGCGAGAAGGGCGAGGCGCAGGACGTCAACTTCGGCTCGCAGATCCGCTCGTACGTGCTGCACCCGTACTCGATGGCCAAGGACCACCGCACGGGGTATGAGATGGGCGATGTGCAGCGCGTGCTGGACGGGGACCTGGACGGGTTCGTCAGGGCGTATCTGCTCGCGGCCGCGTCATCATCCGCCGGTGACTGACGGTTCTCACCCGATCGGCTCGGCCTGCCGATGAGCGACGACGAGCTGACCGAGCTGGTGCGGCGCGCGCTGGCCGAGGACGTCGGCGGCGGGGACGTCACGACCGACGCCACGGTCGAGCCGGACGCGCGTGCACGAGCGCTGATAACGCAGAAGGCCCCCGGCGTGATCTTTGGCCTTGATGCGGCAGAGGTAGCTTTTCGCCTGCTCGATCCCGACATCCGCTTCGAGCGCCTGGCGCAGGAGGGCCGCTGGCGCGAGGAAGGGGGGCCGGTGCTCGCGATCGAGGGCTCGGCGCGGGCCCTGCTCACGGGCGAGCGCACCGCTCTGAACTTCCTCGGCCACCTGTCGGGTGTGGCGACGCTCGCGGCGCGTGCGGCCAAGGAGGTGCAGGGAACCGGAGCGAAGGTGCTCGACACGCGCAAGACGACACCGGGTCTGCGGGCACTGGAGAAGGCCGCGGCGGCCGCCGGTGGAGCGCACAACCACAGGGCGGGTCTGTATGACGCGATCCTGATCAAGGAGAACCACATAGCCGCCGCCGGCGGGATCGCCCAGGCGGTCGCGCGTGCGCGCGAAGCGGCTCCGCGGCTGGCGGACACGCTCGAGGTGGAGGTTCGCGACCCTGCGGAGATAGAGCAGGCGCTGGAGGCGGGGGCGCTCCGTCTGCTGCTTGACAACATGAGCGTCACGCAGCTGCGGGCCGCCGTCGAGCAGGTGGCCGGTTGTGCGCGGCTGGAGGCCAGCGGCAACGTCACGCTTCAGAGCATTCGAGAACGAGCGCTGACCGGAGTGGACTTCATCTCGATGGGGGCGCTGACCCATTCCGCGCCCGCCCTGGATCTGTCGCTGTCGCTATCCCCAGTTAGCGATTAAGCTATCAAATCCCAAAAATATTTAGCGTATATGCTAAGTTAGAATTATGTTCGTGAGTGATGATCGTGTAGCTGGTGATCTGATCGGGAGGATCCGCGGCGTCAGCGGGCTCACCCAAGCGGAGCTCGCGCGCAGGACAGGGATGCAAAGCTCGGTTCTCAGCGCATATGAGCATGGTCGTCGTCAGCCTTCGGGGGCCGCGCTGGCCCGCATCGCCCGGGCGGCGGGTCTGGAGCTCGAGCTGGTCCCAGCGGCGCACAGGTCGGCTGACGAGCACGCGGGAAAGATCCTCTCCCAGGTGCTCGACCTCGCGGGCTCGATGCCCTACCGACCGCGACTCGAGCTCGAGTACCCGCCGCTGATCCGTCTGCGCTCATGAGTGAGCTCGGCGATCAGCTGCTTGCGATTCACGACGCGCTCGACGCGGCGCGGATTGGACACGCGATCGGGGGCGCGATCGCGCTCGGCTATTGCACGCTCGAACCGCGCGGCACGCGGGACCTCGATGTCAACATCTTCACAGGCCCCGAGCGCGCGAGAGAGGTCTTCGCGGCGCTGCCCGAGGGGGTGGAGTTCAGTGGCGTGAGCCTGGAACACGCGGAACGAGACGGGCAGGTCAGGCTACGGTGGGGGACCACCCCCGTCGACCTGTTCCTGAGCGTCCTGCCCTTCCACGATCATGTTGCGGAACACGTGCGCATGGTCCCGTTCGAGGGTCGCGCGATCCCGGTGCTGAGCTGTACGGGACTCACGGTGTTCAAGGCGATGTTCGACCGTCCGCGCGACTGGGTGGACATCGAAGCGATGGTCGAGGCCCGCGCGATCGATCTCGACGAGGCGATCAAGTGGGTCAGCGAGATGGCGGGCGCCGACTCCGTCAATGCTCGCCGGCTGGCCGAGCTGCGCCCCGGGGCGCCTGCCGGCGGGGGATAGACTTCGAGGTGGTGGGTGTCCACATCCACCGAGCCGATCCCCGAACCCCGATCCCCGAACCGCGGACCTGTCATGAACACGTCGTTGCCGATGATCCCAACCCAGGAGCCGCTTCCGGAGCTCACTCTGGCGCAGATCGCCGAGCTGCACGCGGAGGTGCGGGTGCTCGCGGCCCAGCGCAACGCGACGATCCTCGCGCACAACTATCAGGTGCCGGAGGTCCAGGACGTCGCCGACTATGTCGGCGATTCGCTCGGGCTCTCGCGCAAGGCGGGAGAGTCAGACGCCGAGGTGATCGTGTTCTGCGGCGTGCACTTCATGGCCGAGACCGC
>PLYX01000188.1 GCA_003151895.1 Solirubrobacterales bacterium | reverse complement strand
GGAAGCTCCAGAGCTTGTTGCCGAGGAAGTTCAGCGGCATCGAAGCCGCCACCGCAAGCGCCTGGGCGGGCACCTTCGCCACGCCGCCGAACTCCACCAGAAGCGTGAGCAGCAGCAGGCCGAAGGCAAACGCGACGAGGCTCACAACGAAGAAGCGGATCGCCTGGAAGTGGATGCGGCCCGCCGAGGCGTCGAACGTCCAATGGCGGTTGAGCACGAAGTTGTTGAGCACGGCGACCAACCATGCCAGCACCGCCGCTGCTTGGTAGGGGACGCTCAGCGCGTGCACGCACAGCGCGTAGACGGCAAGGTTGAGCACGAACCCGGTGCCCCCGACTATCCCGAAGCGAACCAGCTGGAGCCAGTTGGCGGGCCGGCGCATGCCATGCAGCAGGCGCACGTGGGGGCGCGGCTCGACGTGCTTGGCGGCGTTCCCGGGGCGGATGTTCATGGCGGTTGCCTCCTCCGGCATCCGATCAGGGTACCTAAGGCGACCTCGGACCGATCCTACTCGCACGCAAACATGCGACCGGGGGGGTGCCGCGGGGGGCGGCGCTAGCCTGTTGGAGAGTGAGCATCGGGTCGAACAGGACGACGACAGTACGCGCGGGCTCGCGATGGGGCCTGCCGCCGTCGCGCCACACGCTTGGGGGTGCGCTGGTGGTGGTTGCGATCATCGCCGTCGCGGCGGTGCTGCTGAGCGGCGGCGGGCATCCCGCGACTATTCGGGCCACGAAGGCCATTGCCGCAACGGGATCGGGGACGCCGGCAGCCACCGGTGGCGCGACGGGTGGCTCAGGCCACACCGGCGCCCTGGCTCGCAAGCGGGCCGCGCAGACGGGCGGGCGGCCTGGCGCGGTCGCCACGCACCCCAACACGGGCGCGACGGGGGCCGTCACCGTCGGCCCGAACCGAGCCGTGACGGTGGCGGAGGTGCGCGACCCCGAAGAATCCAAGAGCTTTCCGCTGCCGGCGTCGGTGCATCACCGCTCGGCGACCTCGCCAAGCGTGGCGGGCGAAGCGGCGGTGGCCCCCGGCGCCGCCTCCGACGCGCAAGTCCGTAAGGAGCTGGGCGAAGAGCAACGTGCGGAAGCTCAGGCACGCGCCGCCCAACAGCGGGTGTTGACTCCGGTGGCGGGCGGCTTCTCGGTGGGCGGCAACGGAACGATCCCGATTCCCTCGGGCGTCCCGGAAGCCGTTCAGCGGGTGATCGCCGGTGGCAACGCGATCGCCGACTTCCCCTACATCTGGGGCGGGGGACACGCTTCGTTCATCGCCAACGGTTATGACTGCTCTGGCTCGGTGAGCTATGCGCTGGCGGCGGGCGGACTGCTCAACGCGCCGCTCGTGTCCGGGGATCTCGCCAGCTGGGGCGAACCGGGCGCGGGCCACTGGATCACGATCTACGCCAACGCCGGTCACACGTTCATGGATGTGGACGGCATATGGTTCGACACCGCGGGGCGCAGCGGACCGTATGCGTCGCGCTGGCTCGTGTCGACGCCGCCGCTGGAAGGCTACGCGGTGCGCCACCCGCCGGGGTTGTGAGAGCTACCCGGCAGAGCCGCCCGGGCCGCCTCGACGGCCTCGCAGCCGATTTCAGGGGTTGAGGACGACGGTGCTGAGCACTGTCGTCGTCTGCGGGCTCTGGCGCGAGGCGTTGCGGGCGAAGAGGCGCAATGTGAGCTTCAGCTTGTGAGTGTGCTTCAGGCGGGCCGCGGTGCGTGGAGAGAACTTGATTTTGAGCGTGCCCTGGCCGGCTTTCGTGGTGACGAGCACCGCTGTGCCGACCACGATCAAGCGAGGTGTGCCCTTGGGTAGGCCGGTGGCTGTGGCTCCGTGGATGCCGAGGCGCTTGGCAGTGGCCGCGTCGAGCAGAACCTGGATGCTTCCGGCCACCTGCTCGTTGGTGGTGTAGCGGACCGCGAGGCCGCCGCTCAGGACCTTCTTCAGCGACGTGGACGTCGCGAAGCCGGTGACGACGGGAGCGGGCGTGGGCGTCACGGTGGGTGCCGGAGGGCCCTGCGGCGCGCCGGTCACGGGTGCCGCCGCGGGGCCGCCGCTACCGGGGCCCGACGGACCGCCGGTGGGCGTCGTGCTCGACGGGCGAGGCGGTCCGACGACCGTGATCGGCTCGGTCACACTCGCCGTGTTGCCACCCGTGTCTGTGACCGTGAGCGTCACATTGTAGGTTTCGCCATATTGGTAGGAGTGGAAGGTGCTCGCGGCGCAGGGCGCCTTCCAGGGAAATTCGCAGGGGGAGGTTTCGGGGGAGTTCAGCGACGGGGCGCCGGGGGCAAAACCGGTGACTTCGGGGGTTTCATCGCCGAAGTTCCATTTGTAAGTGACATAAGTCTCTTTAGGCGTTGTCCCGGTGTAGGCCGTGCCCTCGTTGAGAGTGATGTCGGACTCCATCCCGTCGAAGCCGACTATTTCACCTGAATTGACCGGGTTGGGGGCTGTGAACTGCGGTTCGAGGCGGATCCCGGGGAGGCAGGTGATCCCCGAATAAGGCAGCTTCTGCGCAGCCAGGTTGAAGGCGTCATTGAGGTAATAGTTGCCGCCATTCAGCGACTGGTTGTACAGGCTTCCAGCGTAAGTTTCCAGATTTGCGGTGACGCTGCCGCCCAGCACCGGAGCAAAGAAATTGCGGCACTCGTCGGTGGCCTCGTTGTGTGGTAGTTCCTGCTGCTGCCAGGCGTTTAGCAGCGGGTCGGTGACGATGTTTTGCTGCTCGACAGCGATCTGGTTGATGATCAGGTCGGCCAGGCCTGTGTCGCAAAAGCCATCGGGGCTGGGGCACGGGACCTGGTTGGGCTCTTGCTGATGAGGACCTTCGAGAATTGCTGCCTTCTGTTCTGCTTTTTCTTGTTCTTTTTTTTCTTCTGGGTTCTTAGTTTTTTCTTCTTTTTCCTTTTGAGATTCGATCTTTGCTTCTTTCGCCTTCTCCTTCGCGATCGGTTTGCTGCTCGGGTCGAAGCCACCGTCCTGGCACCTGTACGCTTCCGTAGCCACCTGATCGGCCGGAGCAAGATGGCCGTCTCCGAGACCGCCGGCGGTCCATGGGATCACTGCATAGAGGATCGTACGTTCGTCGCCGATCACTTCGTTCGTTGGGCTGATGTCGGAGTGATAGCTGCAGAAGCTGTTTTGATAGCTTTCTTCAGCGGGCGTGCCCGTATAATCGGAGCAGTGGCCGGTGGCTTTACCCCCATCGAGACAGACAGTGACGCCGGGTGGAGTCATTAGGTAGAAGACGGTGCTCATACCTTTCTGCAGGCCGTGATTGGCGATGAAGACTTCGAGCTCGTGCTGGATCTGCGCGTTGGTGAGGCAGGTGATCGCGTCGGGTTCCTTGTCGGGGTGGCTTTCGCCTGTCAACGGCGCAGGGTCGCTGCAGTTGCCGACCGTCGGGTACTGGTCGGTATCGGTGTAAGCACCCTGGAAAGTAGATTTGTAGAAGGCATGCTGATTGGCGGCATCTGTGTACTGGGCGTCGACCGCGAAGACGCTGGCGAGGGAGCCGCTGTCAGCGCCCATGCTCTGGAAGAACGTGTCGATCACATGCGCCCAGTCGTTGTGGTAATGGTAGGTGGGATCCCAATAGATCGCATACGTGTTATCCGCTGGCAGCACCGCGCCGCCGTTGGGGTTGGCAAAGGTGGACCCACTGGGGACAGCGAACAAGGGACCTCCAAGCCCGTCCCCCTTGAGCGTGCCATCGAAGAAGAAGTTTGTTTCGCGTGGCTGCAGGCCGACTTTTGCGGGGCCGACCGTGGTGACGACCGCCCCGGCGGGGGCAGCCGCAAGCGCGAGCACGACCGCAAGCGAGGCCGCGAGTACTAGGACCGCATGTAGCGCGAGCTTGCGCGGGTCGCGGTGCTCGCGGGTGCCGGTCTTCAGGGAGCGTAGCATCGCCATTGCGGACACCATCGGCATCAGGAGAGCCTTCCCTTAGCCCGGATGGACGGCTGCGACATCTCTTGCGATCGGGGCCGCCCGGCGCGCGGACGTTCAGGGCACGCGTGAGCTTGCGACCCTTGCGCTCAGGGCGGCGAGCGAGCATGCTGGTGTGGATGACCGACTGCGAGCAGTCACGGTGAGCGGGCCGGAGGGACACGCGCCCGTGCCCAGCCCGCTCAAGCGCGAGGCGCTGGAGCTGTTTGCGCCGCTGCCGCGCCACTACGACCGTGTGGCGGCTGTGCTGAGCTTCGGCCAGGACCCGCGCTGGCGGCGGGCGATGGTGGAGTCGGTGGGAGCGCGCCAGAGCGAGCGGGTGCTCGACGTGGCGACGGGCACAGGAATGGTGGCGCGGGCGCTCGTGAGGCGCTACGGGTGCGAGGTGGTGGGACTCGACCAGAGTCCGCAGATGCTCGCCGGAGCGCAGGCGAGGATCGCGGCCGACAGGGGGCTGGCGAAGCGGGTGTCGCTGGTGCGCGGCGAAGCCGAGCGACTGCCGTTCGCCGATGGGGAGTTCGACCACCTTACGTTCACCTACCTGCTGCGCTACGTGGAGGATCCGGGCGCCACGATGGCGGAGCTGGCGCGCGTGGTGAGGCCCGGCGGACGGATCGCCTCGCTCGAGTTCGCGGTGCCGGGGCATGCGGTGTGGCGGTGGTTGTGGAAGCTCTACACGCGTGTGGGCCTTCCGACGCTCGGGAGGCTCGTATCGCGTGAGTGGGCGCACACCGGCCGGTTCCTCGCCGGCAGCATCCCCGGCTTCTACGAGCGCTATCCGATCGGGCGGGTGGTGGAGCTGTGGGAGCAGGCGGGCATCGTGGACGTGCATGTCCGCTCGATGAGCGTCGGTGGCGGCGTGGTGATGTGGGGTACGAAGCGGGTGGAGAGCGCGGGCACGGATGGCAGCGCAAGACCGGCTTGAGCGCCCGGCCTTCTATGCGCTGCGCCCGGGCGGATGGCGCGATCTCCTGACGCTGCTGCACCCGCCGTATACGGCTTGGCACCTGAGCTACGTCGCGATCGGCGCGGCGGTGGCGCCGCACTTCTACGGCTACCGGTTGGTGTGGACGCTGGTGGCGTTCCTGCTTGGCGTGGGGGTGGCGGCGCACGCCTTGGATGAGCTGCACGGCAGGCCGCTTGGAACGCGCCTGTCGAATCGCACCCTCGTGGCCCTCGCGGCGCTGTCGCTGGCGGGGGCGGCGGCTATCGGCGTTTTCGGCGCCCTCACGATCTCGCTGTGGCTGCTGGTGTTCGTGGCGACCGGCGTGCTGCTGGCCGTGGCCTACAACCTGGAGCTGTTCGGCGGGCGCATGCACTCGGACCTGTGGTTTGCCCTCGGCTGGGGCGCATTTCCGGCGTTGACTGCGTTCTGGGCGCAGGCGGGCGAACTGCGTATCGACGGCGTGCTGGTGGCGGCGGCATGCCTGATGCTGAGCGCGGCGCAACGGCGGTTGAGCACCCCCGTGCGTGAACTGCGGCGGCGAACCGTGTCGGTGAGCGGCGAGCAGCGCCTGACGAGCGGCCACACCGTGGAGCTCGATGCGGCGAGGATCGCGGCGCCGATGGAGGGCGCGCTGATGGCGTGCGCGGTGGGCATCGTGCTGCTCGCCGCCGGCCTGGTGGTGGCGCGGCTGTAGCGGGGCCTCTCGGTGGCGGTGCGATACAACAGACCGATGGCACCACGCGAAGCCGGGTCAGCAGGCCTCACCGTCGCGGTAACCGGCCCGACTGGAGAGATCGGCCAAGCGGTGGTCACGGCGCTCGAGCGCTCGCGCGAGGTGGGGCGCGTGCTCGGGATGGCGCGCAGACCATTCGACCCCGCGACGCGTGGCTGGAAGAAGGTGGCCTACCGGCGCGGGGACGTGCTCGACCGCGAGGCGGTGGCGGAGCTGGTGAAGGGCGCGGACGTGGTTGTGCACCTGGCTTTCATCATCATGGGGGGACCGGAGGAAAGCCGGACGGTAAACCTCGACGGCTCGCGCAATGTGTTCGAGGCTGCCGTGTCGGCCGGCGTCAAGCGGCTGGTATACGCCTCATCGGTGGCGGCGTACGGCTTCCACCGCGACAACCCCCAGCCGCTCACCGAGGAGGTTCCCGCGCGCGGCAGCGCCGACCACTACTACTCGGCCCAGAAGGCTGAGGTGGAGGCCCTGCTGCGAGAGGTGCTCGACGGCAGCTCAACAGAGGCCTACATCTTTCGGCCCTGCATCGTCGGGGGCCCCGACGCGCCGCTGTTGATCAACAGCCTGCCCTATACGCAGGTCTCCGAGCGACTTCCGCGGTCCGTGAGGGGCCTGCTCGACGGCGTGCCGATGCTCAAGCCGGTGTTGCCCGATCCCGGGGTGCCCTTCCAGTTGGTGCACCACGACGACGTGGCCGGTGCGATGCGCGCCGCTGTGCTCGGCCGCGGCACGCCCGGCGTGTACAACCTCGCCGGGGCCGGGCAGCTCACCATTTCAGAGCTCGCCCACGAGCTCGGCTGGTATTCGGTCCCCGTACCCGAGCTGGCCGTGGATGCCGTGGCGGAGATTGTCGGGCGCCTGGGCTTTTTGCCCGCAGAGGCTCAGTGGGTGAGCGCTTTTCGCGAGCCGATGATCATGGCCACGACGAAGGCGCGACGTGAGCTTCGCTGGCGCCCCAGGCACAACGCGCTTCAAACGTTGCGTGAGACCATTACGGCCACGCGGCTGGATCCCTTCATCCACTGACGCGGACGACTCTGGCATGAGGCGCTCACCATGACTGACATCGGCGATGGTCCCTTCCACAAGGGCCAGCCCATCTGGGTCATGCAAGGCGACGGCTCACAGCGACCCGCCGAGTACGTCGGCGAGGGCGAGATCAGCGCATGGTTCGGAGGAGCGCCGAGAGTGATCGTCGTCTACTCCGACACGCACTCCGGCGAAGCGGTCGAGACCGATCGCGTTATCCCGCGAGGGGTGTAGCGACCTCCGTATCCAGGAGCGGCGTGGTGTCGTCAGGCCGCGATGCTGGGTGCCAGAACCTTGATCTGAGCCTTGTTCGGGCCAAGGTTCAGCGCCGCGTAGATCACCGACCGGTCAAGGTCTGCGCCGCCGGGCCAGGCGATGGTCCCCAGTTCCTCGTCCACGGTGACCTGCTCGAACACCTTGGAGTCGCGCAGCGGCGCGAAGACTTCCGTGTCCAGCAGCGGCGTGATGTCCACGTCACGGACCTCTCCGTCGGCGAACATCACGCGGACGACATGCTCGGGCCGCGGCGTCGCCGCGATCATCTCGGGGGCGATTGCAGGCTCCATCACGGTCAATCGTAGCGCCCTGTCGGATGCTGGTCCGCCTGCGCACGAGTCCAATCAGCATGAAGCGCCTCGCGATGGCGACGGCACCATCTCGTGACCTCGCTCGCCTGCGCCGCCGGGATCACGCCGTCGATCAGCTCGCCTGTCTCGATCGCGAAACAGGCTTCCACTACGCCGCGGTTCCCCGGGCGTCCAACGCGCGCGTGAACGTGCGGCGAGGGATGGTCGCCGAAGTAGATCATCACGACAACGCCGCTGAAGCTCGCGAGCCTTGGCATCCACGTAGCCTACGGCGACGTGCGGAGACTTCGGGAGAGCCTCGAGCCGCGAACAAAATAGCCGCAATTTCCGGGCGATTCCGGGCTGATTGGGACGGTGGATAAGGCTTCCGTCCCAATCAAACCCCGCAACCTGCAGCCCGGGCCGCGATGCGCGCTCTTGGCGCGTGCGCTCTTCTGCGCCTTCGCCGTGATCTTAGCCCGCGCCTCGGGACGCTCGCTGACCCAG
>PLYX01000193.1 GCA_003151895.1 Solirubrobacterales bacterium | reverse complement strand
GGATCAGCGCCTCCATCGAGGTGGCCAGCTCGTGGCGCGGGGGCAGCGCGATCTTGCGGTCGGTCGTGATGTGCGGGCCCTCCGGGAGACCGTCGAGCGCCTGGTCGATGATCTTCACCGACTCGTAGATTTCCGCGACGCGCACGGCGAAGCGGTCGTAGTTGTCGCCGACGGTGCCCACCGGGATCTTGAAGTCGAAGTCCTCATAGGAGCAGTAGGGCGCCGCCTTGCGCAGATCCCAGGGGTTGCCGGCCGCGCGCAGCAGTGGGCCCGTCACGCCCAGGCTGAGCAGCGTCTCCTCGTCGAGTGGACAGGTGCCGCGCAGGCGCTGCAGAACGATCTCATTGGCGTTCAGGATCGCCCCGTACTGGTCGGCCCGCGCGGGCATCACCTTCGTGAATGCGCGCACCTTCTCCACGAAGCCGACAGGGATGTCCTCCATCACGCCGCCCACCTGGAAGTAGCGCGTATGCATGCGTGCCCCGGAGGACATCTCGAATAGGTCGAGGATCTGCTCGCGCTCTCTCAGGCAATACAGGAAGATCGAAATCGCGCCGAGGTCCAGGGCGCTCGTGCCGAGCCAGATCAGGTGGGAGGCGATGCGGTTCAGCTCGAGATGGATCACGCGCAGGTATTGGGCGCGCTTGGGGACCTCCACCTCGGCCAGCGTCTCCACGGCGCCGCAAAAAGCCATCGCGTTGAAGTAGTAGGACAGGTAATCCATCCGCTCGACCACCGGGATGACCTTCCAGTAGGCCTTGTCCTCGGCGGTCTTTTCGATCCCCGTGTGCACGTATCCGATGATCGGCTTGATCGAGCGCACCACCTCGCCCTGCAGCGTCACGAGCAGGCGCAGCACGCCGTGTGTGGCGGGGTGATGCGGGCCGAAGTTGAGCGTCAGCAGCTCGTCGTGGGGTGCCTCGGCGATCTGCTCCCCAACCGCCGACAGCGTGATGCTCTCCTCCCGGCGGCGGGCCGCGCCGACCGGGTCGTACTCGGAGAGCTGCTGGTCTGGGGCGGTCACCGCGGCGTCTCCACGACCATGGGAGCCCGCATCGCAATAGGGGCGGTCCTCGCAGTAGAGGGCGTCATCGTGCGGCGCCCCGCGAGTCGCCTTCGTTGTGGGTGAAGATCACCGGTTCGCCGCCGACGGGGAAGTCGCGCCGCTGCGGGTGGCCCTCGTAGTCCTCGGGCATCAATATGCGGCGCAGGTCGGGGTGGCCGCTGAAGACCACGCCGAACATGTCGTACACCTCGCGCTCCTGGTGGTTGGCGGTCGGCCAGCCGGAGCCGTCGGGTCCCTCGGGCGTGACGGAGTCGACCTCGGGCGCCTCGGTCGGCACACGCAGCTTGACCGTGACGCGGTCGACCCTGCTCGTGTCGAGCAGCTCGTAGTGCACGCCCAGGCGCGGCTCCCGCGGGTAGTAGTCGACGCCGTGCACGCTCATCATCGAGGCGTAGCCGCACTCGCGCAAACGGGCGAGCACCGCGCGGATGCGGTCCGGCCGCACTTCGAGCGTCGCGCGACCGCGGAAGTGCAGCGTGTCGAGGATCGCGTCCTCGCCCATGGCCTCGCTCTCGCGCAGCTCCCTGGCGAGCAGCTCCAGCCCCGTGGCGTCAGGCACCGGGGACGATCTCCTCGGTGCCCCGCGCGCCGTAGCGCTCGCGCCAGCCGGCGTCGGGGTCCTCCTGGACCAGCTTGCGCAGCTTGAGGATGCCGTGCATCAGAGCCTCGGGTCGCGGGGGGCAGCCGGGCACGTGCACGTCGATCGGCATGAACTTGTCGGCCGGCACCAGCGCGTAGTTGTTGAACACGCCCATCGAGCTGCAGCAGGCGCCCATCGAGATCGCCCACTTCGGCTCGAGCATCTGGTCGTACAGCCGGCGGATGATCGGCGCCATCTTGATCGACACCCTTCCCGCCAGGATGATCAGGTCGGCCTGGCGCGGGGAGGCCCGGAACGCCTCGAAGCCGAACCGTGCGATATCCATGCGCGGGCCGGCGGTTTGGAACTGCTCCATCGCACAGCAGGCCAGCCCGAAAGAGAGGGGAAAGAACGAGTTCGAGCGTCCCCACGCGACAGCCTTCTCCAGCGTAGTGGTGAGTACGCGCTCGTGGACGTAGCGTTCGAGCTCCTCGTTGTCGGTGATGGCGGGCGCCGTCGGGCCGAGCAGTTCGCCGCCGCGCAGCAGGTCGCGGGAATCGTGCCCCTTGACGCGCAAGCCGCGCGGATCGACCGCGCCGCTTCCCGCACCGTGGTCGGTCGAGGGGCTGGATCCACTCCCGCCCGCCCCGATCGGCTCGCGCCTTATCTCCACTCGAGCGCCCCCCTGCGCCACACGTACACGAACGCCACCATCAGCAGCACGATGAAGGTCACCGTCTCGGCGAGCGCGAACCCGCCGTAGGCGCGGAGCTGCACCGCGATCGGGTAGAGGAACACGACCTCGATGTCGAACAGGATGAACAGCATCGCGATCAGGTAGAAGCTGATCCCGAAGCGCATCCCGCGCTTGACCTCGGAGGGCAGCCCGCACTCGTAGGGGTCCTGCTTGTGCTCGACGCGCCTTCGCGGGCCGATCATCGTGTTGAGCACCGTGAACAGCCCGCCCACGGCGCCGCCCAGAATGAGGAATACGATCGCCGGGAGGTAGCTGCGCAGCACGCGCGCTGTTATATCACCCTTGTGACAAACTGTTACATAGTGACGATTGCCTCTAGAGGTTTGATGCGGGTTTTGTCCATTGCGGTTGGCGGAGGGTGAGGGGGAGGAGGTGTATCCATTTTTTTGCGATTTTGCGATAGTGGATACGAATGTAAATACTATGGCATTGAGGTGCCATCCTTATGAGTGAAGCGGTTGTATGGGGGGCGCTTGCGCTCGCCGCGCTCAACGCCCTACCGGGGCTGCTGGGCGCCTGGCGCTGGTATCGCTGCGAGAGCAGTCGCGGCTTTTGGGTGCTGTTGCGGGTGGCGCAGGTGGGCGCGATCGTTTACGCCGTGGCGGTCGGCGCGCTCGCCGCCGCCGGACGCTCGTCGAGCGAAGAGCTCTTCTATCTCTATGCGTTGCTCCCGCTCGCCATCGGCTTCGTCGCCGAGCAGCTGCGCGTCGCCTCCGCGCAGACGATCCTCGACCAGCGCGAGATCCCGAACGCCCAAGCGGTCGGTGAGCTGCCCGAGGACGAACAGAAGGAGATCGTGGCTCTGATCGTGCGCCGCGAGATGGGTGTGATGGCATTGTCGGCGCTCGTTGTGGTCGTCCTCGCGTTGCGAGCGGCCGAAACCGCTCACGGGTTGTGAGGCTCGGTCGGGTTGGTCGCTTGGCGCGGGCCGCGTGCTCCGCGCCCGCCAACCCCTCGTTCTCCCCCTCCTCCAAGACCGATATATTCCGGCGCGCATGAGGCCGCCCCTGAAGATGCTCATCGCAGCAACCACGCTGCTTGCCGCAGCCGGCACGCTCGCGGCCTGTGGCTCGCAGGGCATCTCCGTGTCGAAGTCGAGCCCCTACTACCGCGGCGCTGTCCTGTTCCGCGACCACTGCTCCGGCTGTCACACGCTTTCGACCGTCGGCGCCGAGGGCTCGGCAACGTCGATCAAGGATCGCGTGCGCACGAACGGACCGAACTTCAACTTCCGCAAGGAGAACGCCGAACAGGTTCTCTATGCGATCCGCAACGGCGGCTTCTCGGGGGCGGTCATGCCCGAGAACCTCGTCGTCGGCGACGACGCCCAGGACATCGCCAACTTCCTGGCGGCCTACTCCGGACGGCAGGCTCAGAACGTGCCTTCCGTCAACATCACCCTGTCCACCAAATAGGGCTCAGGGCGGAGGCGACGTGCTCGACCTCAAGCTGATCCGAGAGGAGCCCGAGCGCGTGCGGGCCGAGTTGGCCCGTCGCGGGCAAGACGCCGCCGCCGGCCTCGACCTGGTGCTCCAGCTCGACGGACAGCGCCGCGCCACGATCCCGCGCCTGGAGGAGTTGCGCGCCTCACGCAACGCGGCCTCCGAGGCGATCGCGGGGGCCAAGCGCGCTGGGGAGGACGCGAGCGAGGCGATCGCAAGCCAGCGCGAGCTCGGTGGGCGCGAGAAGGAGCTGAGCCGCGAGCTGGCGGAGATCGAAGAGCGGCTGCAGGCGGCGCTGGCGCCGCTGCCCAACCTGCCCGACCCGACGGCCGCGCCCGGCCCTGAGGACGAAGTGGTCAGGGTGATCGGCGAGCCGCGCGTGCACGGCGATGGGGTGCGCGACCACCTTGAACTCGCGGGCTCGATGATCGACATGGACTCCGCCGCCAAGCTGTCGGGCGCGCGCTTTGCCTACCTGAAGGGCGATCTCGTGATGGTCGAGCTCGCGTTGGTGCGCTTTGCCCTGGAGAAGCTTCGCGGCCACGGCTTCGAGCCGGTGATCCCGCCCGTGCTGGTGCGCGAACGCGCGCTCTACGGGACCGGCTTCCTGCCGGACACCGAGCAGCAGATATACCGCCTCGCCGACGACGAGCTGTATCTCGTAGGGACCTCGGAGGTGGCGCTCGCATCGCTCCACGACGATGAGATCCTCTCCGCGGAGCGCCTGCCGCTTCGCTATGCCGGCTTCTCGCCTTGCTTCCGCAGGGAGGCGGGGGCGGCCGGCAAGGACA
>PLYX01000228.1:272-17868 GCA_003151895.1 Solirubrobacterales bacterium | reverse complement strand
AGTCGATCCCGCATCTGCTCACCCCCGTGATCACCAACCCGCGGATGGCGGCCAACGCCCTGCAGAACCTGGTGCGCGAGATGGAGCAGCGCTACGGAATCATGTCGCTGGCGCGCACGCGCAGCCTGGTCGAGCTCAACAAGGCGCGCGATCTGCGCGGCGAAGCGCCGCTGCCCTACATCCTGTGCGTGATCGACGAGCTCGCGGACCTCATGATGGTGGCGCCGGCCGACGTCGAGGACTCGATCATCCGTCTCGCGCAGAAGGCGCGCGCCGTGGGGATCCATCTCGTGCTCGCCACGCAGAGCCCGCGCGTCGACGTGATCACCGGCATGATCAAGGCGAACGTGCCTTCGAGGATCGCGTTCTCGGTCTCCAGTCAGACCGACTCGCGTGTGATCCTCGATCAGAACGGCGCCGAGTCGCTGCTTGGACAGGGAGACATGCTGTTCAGTCCCGTTGGATCCTCGCGCTTGCAGCGCATCCAGGGCGCCTATATCGACGAGGCTCAGATCGCGAAGCTAACGGACCTGTGGCGCCGTCAGGGCGAGCCGGAGCTGCGCGAGGAGCTGCTGGAGGAGGTCGAGCCGCAGGAGATGGAGGGGGGAAGCCCGTCGGACTGCGACCCCGACGAGGATCCTCTGCTGCGCGACGCGATCGTGCTCGTCGTCGAAATGCAGACTGCCTCCACCTCGATGCTGCAGCGGCGCTTGCGACTGGGCTATACGCGCGCGGGCAGGCTGATCGACATGCTCGAGCGCCGCGGTGTGATCTCCGGGTATGAAGGGTCAAAGCCGCGGCAGGTGTTGATCGCCGAGGGGGATCTGCCGCGCGCGCTGGCGATGCTCGGCGAGCCCGCGGCCGCCGTTGGCGGTGACAGTCACTAGCCTGTCGCTTGAGATGGCAGAGATCGGAGCGACACTGCGAGAGGCGCGCATGCGCGCCCGCGTCGATGTGTCCGAGATCGAGGCCCAGACGAAGATACGGGCCAAGTATCTGCGCGCTCTCGAGAACGAAGAGTGGGATCTGCTTCCGGGACCCACTTTCGTGCGCAGCTTCCTGCGCACATACGCCCAGGCCCTGGACCTCGACGACAAGTCGCTCGTCGACGAATACCGCCTGCTCTACGAGCAGCCGAACGAGCTGGAGCACCAGCCGGTGATGTCACCCCCGCGCCGCGCGCAGCCGCGCTCGGGCCCGAGTCGGGTTCGGCCCTCGCGCGGTTACGCGATCGCGGTGGGTGTGGTCGGCGTGCTGATCGTGCTGCTGCTGGTGGGCCTGCTCTCGGGCAAAGGCGGCGGGTCGTCCTCCACCCGGACGAGCCATTCGAGCGCGCCGGAATCGCATAAGCGGACCCGGGGCGCTTCGAGTGCCACTTCATCCACAGGCTCGCGGCGAGCCGGCACCGCTGGGCGTGTGGCTCTCTCGCTGCAACCGTCCGGCCCCGTGTATGTGTGCCTGATCGGCGACAACGGTCGCAAGGCGATCCCGGGGGTGATCATCCAGCCGCCCTACACACCGGTGACGTACCACGCGACTCGTTTCACGATCACGCTCGGCAACAACGCCGTGACGATGTACGTCGACGGGAAAGCCATGACGGTGCCTCCGTCGAGCAAGCCGATCGGCTACTCGATCACTAGCGGCGGCCGCCACACCCTGGCGCCCGGCCAGCTGCCGACGTGCGGATGAATGGTCACCCCGCCCGCCCGCCGCGCGCCGGGATCGTGATCACCGGCACCGAGGTGCTCACGGGTCGCGTGCGCGATCGCAACGGCCCGTGGCTGTCAGATCGACTGCTCGAGGCTGGGGTCGATCTGGCCCACGTCGCGATCGTTGGGGACCGTCCGGCCGACATGCACGCGGCGCTCGCGTTCATGGCCCGGGAGGGTCTGGACGTGGTGTTGACGAGCGGCGGGTTGGGACCCACCGCCGATGACCTGACGGCGGAGGTCATCGGGAGCTTTCAGGGTCGAGAGATGATGATCGACGCGGCGCTCGAGGGTCGGATCGCGGAGATCCTGCGTCCCCTCGCGGAGCGCTATCCCAACTTCGACCGCGAGGCGATCGCGCTGGGCAACCGCAAGCAGGCGACGATCCCGGAGGGCGCCACCGTGCTCGAGCCGGTGGGCACGGCCCCTGGACTGGTGGTGGCGCCCGCCGAGGGGAGTCGTGGACCGACGATCGTCGTGCTGCCCGGGCCACCGCGCGAGCTGCAGCCGATGTGGCGCCAGGCCCTCGCCACCGAGGCGTGGCGGGCGGCGATCACCGGCGCGCGGGTGTACCGCCGGCGGATGCTGCGCCTGTTCGGGATACCGGAGTCGGAGATAGCGGAGACGCTGCGCCACGCCGAGCGCGAGGGAGTCGATCTCGCGCACCTGGAGATCACCACGTGCCTGCGCGGTGGCGAGATCGAGATCGTCACCCGCTATGAGCCGGGCGCCCAGGACGCGTATGAGGCGTTCGCGCAGATCGTGGCCACACGCCACGCCGACACGCTCTACTCGGTGGATGGCACGACCGTCGACGATCAGGTGGCCGCACTGTTGAGGGGCGAGGTCCTGGCGTCTGCCGAATCACGCGGCCAGGGGGGCGCGAGACGGACGATCGCGGTGGCGGAGTCGTGCACCGGAGGGCTGCTGCTGGCGCGTCTGACCAACCCGCCGGGCGCCTCGGCCTATGTGCTGGGAGGCGTCGTGGCCTACTCCAACGACGTGAAGGTCGCGCAGGTGGGGGTCGAGCGCGAGACGATCGAGCGCCACGGGGCGGTCTCGGCGGAGGTCGCACAAGCGCTCGCCGGGGGGGCCCGGGCGCGACTGGGGGCGGATGTGGGCGTGGGCCTCACCGGGATCGCGGGCCCGAGTGGCGGCGGCGATGAGAAGCCCGTCGGGCTGGTGTGGACGTGCGTGGTGGGTCCCGAGGGCGCGAGCCTGACGCGCTCGGCGCGTTTGCCCGGCGCCCGCCCGGATGTGCGCGAGCGAGCGGTGACCGTCGCCATGCACCTGATCCGGCGACTGCTCGCCGGCGGCTCCCCCGAAAAGAAATTTCGCCCAGCCCATTGACAGATGGGGAGCATTGTGTATAAGATGTTTCCAACTCGGCGTCCGAAGGGCTGCCGGGAAACATAAGGTCGGGTAGGGGTCGGTCCTCGTGGTCGACACCAAGCCGGTTTTTGACGGGGACCTTGGGAGAGGGACCGGGTCGCAACAGGGAAAGAGTTGTGCTTAGCGTGCATTCATTGGGGAATAGCGCAGTAGAGAGTCCATGTGCCGATGACGGGTCCCAAGTAGGACGCGTCAGCGTCGCTGACGCGTCTCTCTCTCTCTCTCTCTCTCTCTCTCTGGGACAGCTGCCTTCTAGGGCATAGCTCCCTTCGCCGCGGGATAGCTCCGCGGCTCGCCGGGCAAAAGCCCCGGCTTGGTTGCCTGTACCCGAAGGGCTGCTCGCGTGCTCCCCGCCGTGGGGGGTGCCCGACCGGGTACTCGCGCGCGACACGCGCGCCCTATGACTTGTCGTGTTCTCCCACACGCGGGACGCTCGGTCGCTGTGCGGCCGGTGTCTCGAACGATACGGGCACGTCCCTGGGGGCCTACTCTCTCGGCGCCCAGGGGCCCGCCCGCTCGGTGAGGGAGCTTTGAGATGGCTGGCGCCGTGCGCTCGCCGCAGTCGCTGCGCGCCGCGAGCGCACGGGCGCGTCGTGAGGGCAACGGCTTCGGTCACGCGCAGGTCGCGCAGATCCAGCGCGCACGGATCCTCGCGGCGATGTTCGACGTCGCGACCGAGCAGGGAGCGGAGAACGTGAGCGTCGCGCACGTGGTGGAGCGCTCGGGTGTTTCGCGGCGCACGTTCTATGAGGCTTTCAGCGACCGTGAGGATTGCTTCCTCGCGGCGTTCGACGATGCGCTGGCGTTCGCCTCCCAGCGCGTATTGCCGGCCTACGCGTCCGGGAAGAAGTGGCGCGAGCGGATCAGAGCGGGACTGCTCGCGTTGCTCTGCTTCCTCGACGAGGAGCCCGTCATCGGGCGCCTGTTGATCTGCGAGTCGCTGACCGGCGGCGCGAGGACGCTTGAGCGTCGGGGTCAGGTGCTCGCGCGGGTCGCTGCCGCGATCGACGAGGGCCGCGGCGAATCCGCGAACGCCGCATCGTTGCCACCGCTCACCGCCGAGGGCCTGGTCGGCGGCGCGCTGTCGGTGATCCACGCCCGCATCGTGCGCCCCGGCCAAGAGCCGCCCCCCATGGCGGGGGACACCCTGAAGGGCGCAGGCAGGCTGCTCGATCTCTCAAACCAGCTGGTGAGCATGATCGTGCTGCCGTATCTCGGTCCCGCCGCGGCGCGCAAGGAGTTGGACCGCCCAATAGAGCCGCGCGTGAGCGATCACCGCGACGCGAGATTGCTGGAGGACCCCTTCAAAGGCGCTGGCATGCGCCTGACCTACCGCACCGTGCGCGTCCTGCTGGCGGTCTCAGAGCTGGGTGGGCGGGAACCGGGTCCATCGAACCGCACGATCGGCGAGAGCGCGGGGATGACAGACCAGGGCCAGATCTCAAAGCTCCTCAACCGCCTGCAGCGCCTCGGCCTGATCTCCAACACGGGCCTCGGCCCGGGCCAGGGAGCACCCAACGCATGGACGTTGACCGGAACGGGCCGGCAGCTGACGAAAAGCATCCGCACCCATACGGGCACCCCCCATAGCGGGGGGCAGGCAGGTGCTCACACCACGAGCTCGCAGTGAAACAGAGGGAGGACAGATGAGCTTCACAACTCAAGATAAAGCCAGGGGAGGAACCAAAACGATGTTCTCAAGACTACGCAAGCGCTTCACCTACACCAACGTCGCGATGACGCTCGCGCTGGTGTTCGCCATGACCGGCGGCGCCTACGCCGCCAGCAAATACCTGATCACCTCGACGAAGCAGATCAGCCCAAAGGTGCTGAAGTCGTTGAAAGGCGCGAACGGGAAGAGCGGGGCGAATGGGGCAAACGGTGCTCAGGGCCCCGCGGGGCCAACCGGAGCGACTGGCGCGACCGGCACGGGCACGCCGGGCGCTACGGGCAATGAAGGTAAAGAAGGCAAAGAAGGCCCTCCGGGCAAAAACGGCAAAAACGGCACGACGGGCTTCACCAAAACGCTGCCGGAAAATGAAACCGAGACCGGCGCCTGGGCCTTCGGGCCGATGGAAGGCTCCAGTCCCATAGCAACCGTCGCCATCGCCTCATTCGCGATTCCGCTCGCGGCACCTCTCACAGAGCCGGCGGCCGAATGCTTGGCAAACCCGGTAGCGCCGTCCTGCCATGTTCACTTGATCGACACAGCTGGCAAAGAACTTCACTTTGAACAGCCGTCCACCTCTCCCACGGAGTGCGGGACCCCGGTTGGAACCGTTGCTGAACCGAAGGCCGCCTCAGGCCACCTCTGTGTCTACATTGGCGGCCTGAACAATGCAGAATCCTTCAGCGAGGGCTTCTTGAAGCCCGGGGGCGGGGAAGGTGCCGGAACTACCGGAGCTCTTCTGCAGGTCCTGCTCAAAGTAGGAATAGCGGGGAACGGGTTCGGTTCGTGGGCGGTGACCGGCTAGCCGACCTCGCAGGCGGCATATGCGCTTACGTTCCTGGGGCGGCTCGAGTCGCCTCAGGAACCGGGCGCTTGACACCGCGCACGAACCGAAACATGCGCCACCCCACCAGAAAGGCACACGAGTGACCCCCACCGAGCGACACCCCCGCAACTCCCTCCTTCACCCCTCCGGTGTCGCTCGGCGCGCTCGCTCCGGTGCCGTCCCAGGGATCTTTGCGCCCTCGTCGGGCCGCGGTCGCCCCGCCGCCCTGCTCGCGCTGCTCGCGCTCGGCCTTCTCACCCTGACCCTCGCCCACAACGCCGCTTCGGCCGCGGCCGCCGCCCCCAACTTCTGCCCACCCGGCCAAAGCGCCAGCCAGTGCAACGACCCCTCCGGCGTCGCCGTCGACCAGTCCATCGGTGAACCCTCCAGTGGCGACGTCTACGTCGCCGACTCCAACAACAGCCGTATCGATAAGTTCGACTCCGCTGGCAACTTCCTCCTCGCCTTCGGCTGGGGCGTTCGCAACGGCGCCGCCGAACTCCAAGCGTGCACCACCGCCACCGGCTGCGAACAGGGCACCTTCGGCTCCCGCGCCGGCCAGCTCTATTTGCCCCCGGGCGTCGCCGTCGATAACTCCCCCGGCGGCGCAGGGGATCTCTACGTCAGCGATGCCAACAACTCCCGCATCCAGAAGTTCAGCCCCTCCGGCGCGTTTCTCCTCATGTTCGGCAAGGGCGTCAACACCGGGACCTCGGGCAACCCCGATCTCTGCACCAACGCCGGCCCTCCCACCAATGTCTGCGGCGCCGGCTCCCACGGCGCCGGCGCAGCCCAGTTCGGCGGCGAACGACTCCCCGTGGCCGTCGACTCCTTCGGCAACGTCTGGGTCGGCGACGTCAACCGCCTCGAGCAGTTCAGCCCCGCCGGCGCCTTCCTCTCCGAACTCAAACTTCCCGGCGCCGGGGAAATCTCCGCCCTCGCCGTCGATTCGGCCGGCGACTTCTACACTCTCAAGCCGCAGATCCCAGGCACTAACGAGAGACAGGAAATCACCCCGCCCGCCAGCGGCACCTACACCCTCACCTTCGAAGGCCAGACCACCGCCCCTATTCCTTTCGACGCTCCCACCTCGCCCGCAGACTGCCCGAGCGCCGAACCTAGCTGCCTCAGCATCCAGAGCGCCCTCGAAGCGCTCTCCACGATCGGCTCCGGCAACGTGCGTGGAGCGACCGTGAGCCGCACGGTAACGTTCGTCGGAGCCCTCGCCGACACCGACGTCCCCCAAATGACCGCCTCCGCCGGGGCCACGGTGGAAACCACCGCGCAAGGCAAAGCGGAGACCCCCGGCGTGCTCTCCAAGCTCAAGCCCTCGGGCGAACTGCTCTACACCCTCGACTCCTCCGCCCCCTACGGCCACCCCAACGCCCTCGCCCTCGACCCTGCCACCGGCGACCTCTTCGTCTCCGACCAGATCGAACCGGGATATGGGGAAAATCAGCAGCCTGCCACCCTGCTCGAGTTCGACTCCTCCGGCGCCCAGCTCGAGGCCTTCGGCGCTGGCGGCGAAGTGATCGGCCACCCGCAGGGCAACGCCCTCGCCTTCGGCGATGCCGCCCAGCGCCTCTACCTCGCCAGCTCTGCCAGCTACGAAAACAGCGCCGCCCAGATCTTCGCGCTCCCCGAAGCCGGGCCCCTCCCCGAAACCGGTTCCAGGGCGGCCCCGATCCACAAGGTCTCCGCCACCCTCTGCGCCAAGGTCAACCCCGAGGACAAGGAAACCACCGTCCACTTCCAATACATCACTGCGGCCAAGTTCAAAGAAGACGGCAACAGCTTCGGCGCCGGCACCGAAGTCACCGCCGAGTCCGCCTCGATCGGCGCCGACTTCAGCGCCCACGAAGCCTGCCAGACCGTCTCCCCGCTCGTCCCCGCCACCGCCTACCGTTTCCGCGTCGTCGCCCACAACGAAAACGCCCCCCTCGCCGGCATCGACGGCGAAACCGCCGAATTCACCACCCTGCCCCCCGCCGCGATCGACTCCACCTCCGCCAGCGACGTCACCGCCGAGTCGGCCACCCTGCAAGCCCAGATCAACCCCCTCGGCGACGCCACCTCCTACCGCTTCGAGTACCTCACCGAAGCCGAGTACCTCAAAAACCAAGAAGAAGCGCAACCGCCCTTCACCGGCGCCGCCCAGGCCCCGATCGCGGACGCCCCGCTCGGCGCAGGCGTTGCCGATGTCTCGGTCTCCCAGCACCTCCAGAACCTCCAGCCACACACCGTCTACCGCTACCGCGTTCTCGCCGTCAACTCGATCGCCCCCGCCGGCTTCCCCGGCCCGACCCTCGCCTTCACCACCCAGGCGGCGGGTGGGGTCACAGTTGGGTCGGTCCTCCCCGACCACCGCGCGTGGGAGCTGGTCTCTCCCCCCGATAAGCGCGGCGCCCAGATAATGCCGATCGGTGGGTGGGTGAGCCAGGCCTCCGCCTCCGGCGACGCGATCGTCTTCACCGCGAACGCCCCCACCGAATCAGAGCCCCAGGGCAACACCGGCTTCATCCAGGTCCTCTCAACCCGCGGGGGGGTGGGCTCCTCCTCTTGGTCCTCGCGCGATCTCCCCGTCCCCCACGCCGAAGCGACCGGTAAGCCTCCGGCAGAAGAGTACGTCTTCTTCTCCAATGACCTCTCGCTCGGCCTCCTTCAGCCCGAGGGCGCCTTCGAACCCGCCCTCTCCCCCGAAGCCTCACAACAGACCCCCTACCTGCGCACCGACTTTCCCCCCGGCGACCCCACCGAACCGTGCACGCAGTCCTGCTACCGCCCGCTCGTCACCGCCGCAAACACGCCCGAAGGCGCCGAATTCGGCAAAGACCGAGAATGCGACGCCGGCCCGCGGACACCCCCAGGGACACCCATTCAGGTCTGCGGCCCCCTCTTCGGGGGCGCCAACCCCGACTTCTCCCATCTCGTCCTCGAATCCTTCGTGGCCCTCACCTCGGCCCCGCTGCCGGCCAAAGGCTTGGGCCTCTATGAGTGGTCGGCCGCCGCGCCGCCCGCCGAATCCCTCCGCCTGCTCAGCGTCCTGCCCGGACCCGGTGCCGAAGCGGCGAGCGGCGGTCCGAGTCTCGGCTCCTTCGTCGGCAGCAGTGTCACCCGCGACGCGATCTCCTCCGACGGCTCCCGCGTCGTCTGGTCTAACCGGTCTAACGGCGGCTACCACAGCCACCTGTACCTCCGCTACAACGCCACCGAAGCTCAGAGCCCCTTGGGCGGCGCCGGCGAATGCACCGCACCGGCGCTGGCCTGCACGCTCCAGCTCGACGCCGTCCAGGGCGGCAGCGGCGGCGGCAGCGCCAGCACCGAACCCCGGTTCCAGCTCGCCTCCGCCGACGCCTCTCGCGTCTTCTTCACCGACGAACAGCGCCTCACCGCCGGCTCGGGCGCCGGGGCAGGCGAAGCCGACCTCTACGAATGCCGGATCGAAGAAGTCGCCGGCCAGCTTCGCTGCGACCTCACCGACCTCACCCCTGAGAGCTCCGGCGAACCCGCCCGCGTCAGGGCTTACGTCCTCGGCGCCTCCGCCGACGGCTCCTTCCTCTACTTCGCCGCCGACGGCGTCCTCACCGGTGAAGAAGAAAACGAACACGGCGAAAAGGCCCGGGCCGGCCAGCCCAACCTCTACCTCCGCCACGAAGGCACGACGACCCTCGTCGCCGTCCTCTCCGCCGCAGACCGCGGCGACTTGCCCACCGGGGTTGACGGGCTTTACCGCCTCACCGCCCGCGTCGCCCCCCATGGCCGTTGGCTCGCCTTCATGTCCCAGCGTCCCCTCACCGGCTATGACAACCGTGACGCCGCGAGCGGCAAGCCCGACGAGGAGGTCTACCTCTACGGCGAAGGAAAGCTCGTCTGCGCCTCCTGCAACCCCACCGGCGCCCGCCCCCGCGGCGTCGAAGTCACCCACTTTGGGGTCCGTCTCGTCGACGAAAATCAGGCCTGGGAACCGGGTGACTGGCTCGCCGCCAACGTCCCCCGCTGGACCTCCTCGACGACGGATCTCTACCAGTCCCGCTACCTCTCCGACTCCGGCCGCCTCTTCTTCAACTCATCCGACGCCCTGGTGCCGCGGGACACCAACGGCACCGAGGACGTCTATCAGTACGAGCCGCCGAGCATCGGCAGCTGCACCGCGGCATCCCCCACCTACAGCCCCGCCTCCGGCGGCTGCGTCGACTTGATCTCCTCCGGGACCTCCAAAGAAGAATCGGCGTTCCTCGATGCGTCTGAATCCGGCAACGACGTCTTCTTCCTCACCAGATCGCAGCTTTCCCACCGCGACACCGACACCGCCATCGATGTCTACGACGCCCGCGTCGGCGGCGGCGAAGTAGAACCGCCCCCGCCGCCGTCCTGCGAAGGCGATGCGTGCCAGAGCCCGGTCGCCGCGCCCGAAGATCCCACCCCCGGCTCTCTGACCTTCCAGGGACCCGGCAATCTGGTGCCCTCCGTGTCCACCCCGACGGTCAAGCCAAAGTCCCTGACGCGAGCGCAGAAGCTGGCGAGCGCGCTGAAGGCGTGCGGGAAGAAGCCGAAGCGCAAGCGGCCCGCCTGCAAGAAGCAAGCACGACGCGCATACGGCCCGGCCGGCAAAGCGAAGAAGTCGAACCGGAGGGCTAAGTAATGCGACGAATCACGACAACGGCACTCTCACTCGCGGTCGTGCTGGTGGCCGCGCTTGGCGCCTGCTCGCCCGCGTCCGCGGCGTCCCCGTGGTGGCACTTGACCTCTGGCTCGCGCCCCACCGTCCTTCCCTCCGAAACCGGCGGCAAGGGCGAGATCGTCCTCACCGCCGCCAACCTCGGCGACGCTGATGCCAGAGGTGAAACCACCCCGATCGCACTCGCCGACAAGCTGCCCGCCGGTCTCAAGGCCAAGGCCATCGAAGCCATCGCCGGCGGCACCACCGCCGAGGTTCTCGGCCCCTACGCAACCTGTGAACTGAAAACGCTCACCTGCACCTTCGCCGGCTTCCTGCCTCCCTACGACCTGATCGAAGTCCGCATCAAGGTCGAAACGCTGCCCGACGCCGCCTCGGGCGAACTCAACGAACTCAGCGTCTCCGGCGGCGGCGCCCTCCCCGCCTCGATTTCCCGCTCGCTGCAGCTCGGCGAAGAACCGGCTCCCTTCGGCCTCGAAGACTATGAGCTGTCGCCCGAAGAAGCAGGCGGGGCACCCGCCACCCAGGCCGGCTCCCACCCCTTTCAGCTCACCACCACGCTGACCTTCAACCAGCTCGCCTCCACCGGGTCGGGCCCTGGCACTGCCTATCGGGCGAGACCCGCGGCCCTCGCCAAGGATGTCGGCGTCAAGCTGCCGCCCGGTCTGCTCGGCAACCCCGTCCCGATCCCCCGCTGCACCCTCGCCCAGTACTCCACCATCCTCTTCAACGGGGGTGAAAACGTCGTCGCCTGCCCGCCCCAGACCGCGGTCGGCGTCGCCATGATCAGCGTCGACGAACCCGTCCTCGCCGGCTTTCTCACCATCCAGGTACCGATCTTCAATCTCGAGCCCGCCTTCGGCGAGCCGGCCCGCTTCGGCTTCTGGGTGGGGCCAACCGCGACGTCGGTCGCGATCGACACCGCCCTGCGCGGCGGCAGCCCGGGCGAACCCGAATACGCCATCACCGCCAGCTCCACCAACATCACCCAGGCCGCCGCCTTCCTCTCCAACCAGCTGATTTTCTGGGGCGTCCCCGCCGATCCCCGCCACGACAGCGCCCGCGGCTGGAGCTGCATCTTTGAAGCCCGCGGGCGCCCGCACCTTCCGTGCACCGCCTCCGAACCCCAGTCCCACCCCCCGGCCCTGCTCACCCTGCCCTCCGTCTGCACCGCCAGCCCCCTGCTCTCCGCCACCGAGATCGACTCCTGGGCCAACCCCGCCGCGCCATTCTCGGTTCCCACCACCCAGCCGATGCCGACCCTCGACGGCTGCAACCAGCTGTCGTTCAGCCCCACGATTGCAGCCGAACCGACCACGGACCGTGCTTCGGCGCCAAGCGGGCTCGATTTCAACCTGAACTTCAACGACGAAGGGCTCACCAGCGCCGAAGGCACCGCGCAGTCCCAGCTCAAGAACACGGTAGTCACGTTGCCCGAAGGCTTCACGATCAACCCCTCCGCGGGTGTCGGACTCGGCGGCTGTACGCCCGCCGACTACGCGAGGGAGACCGTGAATTCCGCTCCGGGTGCAGGTTGTCCGAACGACTCCAAGCTCGGCACGGTCGAAATCGGAACGCCCCTCTTGACGCAGAAGATCCATGGCTCGCTGTTCATCGCCCAGCCCCACGAAAACCCGTTTGGCTCGCTGGTGGCTTTGTATATCGTTGCGAAGAACCCCGAAACGGGGGTCTTGATCAGGCTCGCGGGGAAGGTCACCCCCGACCCGGTCACCGGCCGGCTGACGACGACGTTCGACAACAATCCGCAGCTGCCGTTCGACCATTTCAACTTCCATTTCCGCGAAGGTCAGCAGGCGCCGCTGATCAGCCCTCCGGCGTGTGGGACCTACACGACGCAGGCGCAGCTCACGCCGTGGTCTGACCCGACCGCGACCCTGACGGAGACGTCGCCTTTCACGATCACGAAGGGCTTTGACGGCGGCGCGTGCCCATCGGGCGGCGTCCCGCCGTTTCACCCGGGAATCTCCTCCGGGACGCTCAATAACAACGCGGGCGCCTTCAGCCCGTTCTACCTGCACCTGAGCCGCACCGACGCCGAGCAGGAGATATCGGGGTTCTCCACCGACCTGCCGTCCGGCTTGACCGGGGACCTGTCGGGGATACCGTTCTGCGGAGAGGCCGCCATCGCGCTGGCACGGACGAAGACCGGCGCGCAGGAGACAGCAGAACCGTCGTGTCCCGCTGCGAGTGCGATCGGGCGCTCGCTCGTCGGCACAGGCGTGGGCGCCGTCCTCGCCTATGTCCCCGGCAAGATCTATCTCGCAGGCCCGTATAACGGCGACCCGTTCTCGCTCGTGAGCGTCACCTCCGCCGTCGTCGGCCCGTTCGACCTGGGCACGGTCGTGATCCGCTTCGCGCTGCGGATCGACCCGAACACCGCGCAGGTCAGCGTCGACCCCTCGGCCTCCGAACCGATCCCGCACATCATCCAGGGGATCGTCACCCACGTGCGCGACATTCGCGTCTACATCGACCGGCCCAACTTCATCCTGAACCCGACGAGCTGCAACCCGCTTGCGATCGGCAGCACGCTGAGCAGCAACCTGGGTCAGAGCACCACGATCTCCTCGCCGTTCCAGGCCGTCAACTGCGCGAACCTGGGCTTCAAACCGTCGTTCAAGGTCTCAACATCAGGGAAGACCTCCAGGGCGAAGGGGGCGAGCCTTACCGTGAAGCTCGTCTATCCGAAAGCACCGCTGGGCTCTCAGGCGAACATCCACTCGGTCAAGGTCGATCTGCCCAAGCAACTCCCCTCGCGCCTTACGACGCTGCAGAAGGCGTGCACCGACAGCACGTTCAACGCGAACCCGGCGGCCTGTCCGAGCGCGTCGATCGTGGGGCACGCGAAGGCGATCACGCCGATCCTGCCCGAACCCTTGACCGGCCCCGCGTACTTCGTCAGCCACGGCGGCGCCAAGTTCCCCGAACTGATCATCGTCCTCCAAGGGTACGGCGTCACGATCGACCTGCACGGGGAAACGTATATCAGCAAGGCCGGGATCACCTCAAGCACATTCCGCACGGTCCCCGACCAGCCCGTCACGAGCTTCGAACTGACGCTCCCCGAGGGCCCGTTCTCGGCGCTGGCCGCGAATGGGAACCTGTGCAAGAGCAAGCTCAAGATGCCGACGGCGTTTGTCGCGCAGAACGGCGCGGTTATCAAACAGTCCACGCCGATCAGCGTCACGGGCTGCCCGAAGGCCAAGAAGAAGCCCAAGAAGAAATAACGGCAGAGGACTTCCCCCCGGCGCGTCGATCCCCTCCCCGCGCCCAGGGGAGCCCCCATGACGGAGGCCGGGTCAAGCACCGGCCCGCTCAGCCGCCATCTCTGCTGGAGGAGGATGCGAGGCTACTGGTCTTCTCCTAGGCGTTTGTGGCGGCGGCGCATGAAGTCGCCGAACATCGGTGCGGTGTAGGCGTAGATGCCGTGATCGTCGCGGTAGAGGAGGTTGTCGGCGATCAGCCGCGAGAGGCTCTGTGCGAGAGCGCCTGTGGAGCGCTTGGTGGTCGCGGCGAGGTCCGCCCTCGTGAAGCGCTCGCCGCCGAGCGACGCGGCGAGGCGCAGGGTGCTCTGGTCCGCTTGGCGCGTGTCGCGGTAGCGGGGCTCGAAGAACTCCTCGTCGAGATCGCGCTGAATCGCGGCCCGCTCGCGCTCGTAGAGCTCGGCTGTAATCGCTGTGGTTCCGTCCAGGTCCGCGGCTTCCCATAGGGCCTCGCCGAACCACTGGAGGAAGTACGGGTAGCCGTCGACGTCGCGCGCGATCCGCTCGGCGACTCCTTGCGTATAGGTGATGTCCTTGGCGGGACGTACGAGCGCCTGTGCGGCGGCGCTCAAGTCCTCGGGCGGCTGGGGCTCGAGCGGGAGATTGCCGATCTCCTCCCCGCGGAACAGTCGCTCGGCGTTGCTCCTGGCCGCGTGGATGTTGCCTGTGAGCGGTGGGAGTCCGCAGAGGACGAGCATCACCGGCAGTGGGTCGTCGTCGTCGTCTTGCGCGGCGGCGATCGCTGACAGTAGGGCGCCGAGCGGGTATTGACGCTTGTGCTTTCGGTCGTAGACGCTGTGTGCCTCGTCGAACAGCAGCGCGACGCCGCGGCCCTGCGTCCGGGCGAGGGCGCCGACGCGCGTGAGCGCGATCCGAAGCCTGTCCTCCAGCACCGACTTGACGGGACCGACCGCGCCGGGACCGACCGACACGGTCACTCCCTCGGTGAGCTGCACCTGGATCTGGCCGACCGTCTGCATCGCGGCGGTGACCTGGTTTCGGATCTTCGCCTTGAGGCTGAGCGCATCGACCGCCTCGCGCAGGTAGTCGGCGATGGCAATGGCGAAGTCCGTCTCCTCGCAGAGCCTCACGCTCCAGTCGCGGCGCAGGACAACCCATCCGTGATGTCTGGCGATACGCTCGTACTCCTTGAGCAGGACCGTCTTGCCTACCCCGCGCAGCCCAGTGATGCGAAGGTTGCGGCGCTTCTCGGGATAGTCGGCGAGCAACCGCTCGAAGCGGCGGAGTTGCTGCTCGCGACCGGCGAGATAGGGCGGGCGCGTGCCGACCCCGGGGCTATACGGGTTCTTCGTAATCACAGAAAGTTATCACAGCTCACAAGCACTAACAGATTCTTGTGAGGTGCTGTGACTTTCAGTGGATGGGTCTGATCGCGTGGAAGTGGCGACGTGCGCGTGATCACCTGGGGCGTTCCGAACCGCTCCGCGAGCGCGACGGTGACGGTGACGGAGAGCACAGCGTCCAGCCGGCGCCACAGGGACCTCACTGATGATGTGGCCCAAGGCGCATATACGCTGAGAGGGTGATCAGGAGTCCCACAGCGCGGCTGTTCGTGGCGGTCGACCCGCCGGAGGACGTGCGCACGCAGCTGGCCGAGTGGGCACGGAGCGCCTCGAGGGCCGGAGATGGCCGCGTGAGCGCGAACGCGTCGCTGCGGCTGCTCGATCCTGATCTGTTGCACGTCACGTTGTGCTTCCTGGGCAACCGCCCACTGGGGGAGATGGACTCGCTCGCGGCACAGCTCGCCGCGTGCGGTGGTGCGGCCGGCGAGCTGTCGCTGGGGGCGCCCCTGTGGCTGCCTGCGCAGCGTCCGCGGGCGCTGGCGGTCGAGCTGCACGACGACCGCGGCAAGCTTGCACGTCTCCAGGCGGAAGTGGTGGGCGCGCTTCAGGAGGTGAGCGGCTGGCAGCCAAACGACGGGACGCGTGCCGCCGAGGGCGCCCCCAAGGCTCAGCGGCGCTTCCACCCGCACATCACGGTCGCGCGGATGCGCCAGGGCGCGGCATCGTACGAGCGCGTCCTGCCGCCCACGCCGTCGCTTTCGTTCGTGCCCGGGGAGCTGGTGCTCTATCGCTCGTGGCTGTCGCCGGAGGGCGCCGGCTACGAAGCGGTCGCTTCCCACCGAATCGGGTGACTTTGGATGGCACGGGTTGGGAGGATGGGATGAGGCGGTTGGGGAAGACTACGCATTGGACGCACGGCTGCATATACTGGACATATGGGACAGGCTCTCGGACATACGGCCGGCGAACTCGGTTGCAGCGAGCGCACTCTGCGTCGCTACATAGGCGACGGCCTGCTGCGCGGCCGTCGCGTCGCCTACCAAGGTCTGGAGCTCTCCGCCGAGGAAGCACGCTATCTGCAAAGCCACTGGACACTGCTTCATGCATTGAAGGCCGCTCTGCGCACCGAGCGCGACGTTCGTCTGGCCGTGCTCTTCGGCTCGACAGCCGTTGGAGAGGACCAGCCTAGCTCGGACATCGACGTTCTGATCGCCCACCGCCGTCCCGAGCCGCACTCGCTGGCCGGACTACGGCTGCGCTTGCGCCGCGCTCTTGACAAGCCTGTGCACGTCGTTAGCATCGAGCAGGCACACGAGTCCCCGTGCCTGCTCGCCGACATCCTCCAAGAGGGCCGTCCGCTGATCGACCGCGACAGCCTGTGGAGCGAGCTGAGCGCACAAGCGGATGACATCCTCACGCAGGCCGCGCACGAAGATCGCGCCACAGTCACAGGCGCCCTAGATGCCATCGCCGAGGCGCGGGCGCGGCTTCGATGACGCGCGCTCCGCACGAGCGGTCGTCGGCGCGCCCTTCCAAGGGACAGCGTCGCATCAACACGATCCTTCGACGGATCCCCGCGGCGCGAGAGCAGATGCTCGTCGGGATGGAGTCCTTCCCACCCGACTTCAGCCTCGCAGCGTTGATCGCGGCTGCCGAGTCCGCCGACGCGCGGGAGCGCAACAAGGTCGCCGTCGTCGAGCGCGAGTACGAGGTGCTGCTCAACTGGTGTAACGAGCTGGCGGCCCGACTGCTCGCTGAGGCTCAGCGCCTCGGAGTGGTGGAGAAGGCTTCCGGCTACCCATGGGAGCGTCTCGCCGCGCTCGGCGTGATCTCCACACGCTCCGCGACGAGCCTCCAGGAGTCGATGGACATGCGCGACGATCTCGCGCACGCCTATCCGCCCGCCAACTGGAGGTCGCTGCACGAGGGCGTCAACACGCTGTTGCGCGAGCTCGATCGTTACATCGACCGGGTAGCGCGCTGGGCCGCCGACGAGAGCATCCTCTCGAGTGAGCTGCGTGGGAGCGTGACGTTCGCAACCTCCGACAAGGATCTGATCGCGCCGCCGCCCGAACGATGGGACGCCGCGTAGAGGCTGATCGTCCTCGACCACCGTGGCACGATCTGGCAGCCACGCACAATCAGATTGGGGCTTTCGCGGTTACCCTTCGTGGAGCGATGAAGCGCTACCACCTCACCACCTTCGGCTGCCAGATGAACGAGCACGACTCCGAGCGGATGAAGGGGATGCTCGAGTCGCTCGGCTACAGCGAGGCGCCCGAGCGGGCCGAGGCCGATCTGATCCTGTTCAACACGTGCTCGATCCGCGAGACCGCCGACTCCCGCTTCGTCGCGCACCTGGGGGAGGCCAAGCGGCTCAAGCGCGAACAGCCGGAGCGGATTGTCGGGGTCGGGGGCTGCTGGGCGCAGTCCGTCAAGGACGAGGTGTTCGAGCGCTTCCCGTTCGTCGACGTCGCGTTCGGCCCGGGCCAGACCCACAAGCTCGCCGAGTTCCTCACCAGCGACTCGCTCACCGCCCAGGGCTACTTCGAGTTCGAGGGCTTCANNGGGCAGAACGTGAACTCCTACGGGCGCGACCTACGCGTGGACGGGCGGGGTGGGCGGGAATCTCAATCCTTCGCCGGCCTGCTCACACAACTCGACGCGATCGACGGCATCGAGCGCATCCGCTACACGAGCCCCCACCCGAAGGACATGCGCGAGGACGTGA
>PLYX01000228.1:0-197 GCA_003151895.1 Solirubrobacterales bacterium | reverse complement strand
CGAGCAGACGCTGGAGGTCGCCGAGCAGGTCGGCTATGACAGCGCCTTCACGTTCATATTCTCGCCACGCCGTGGCACCGAGGCAGCGCAGATGACCGAGGGGATGGTGCCCCATCCAATAAAGGTCGCCCGCCTGGAACGGCTCGTCGAGGTGATCCAGCGCCGCGCCTCAGAGCGCGCGCAGCGCTTCGTCGGCC
>PLYX01000154.1 GCA_003151895.1 Solirubrobacterales bacterium | reverse complement strand
AGATCGGGCAGCGCTGGATGAAGCGGTTGTGGCGGCAGAAGGTCTGTGTCATGCGGTTAACGCTAGCGAGGCGAAGCGGTTCTCCCGGCGGCTGTGCGTCGTGTCTCCGACTGTCAAGACTGGGAACGCGGATCAGCGCTGTAGAACCTGCCGGGCGAAGTCGACAAGCTGACCGGCGCGACGGAGCGCTCCCGCGCGATCTTGGCCGGATACGTTGAGGAAGCTGTAGTGCGCCTTGTCCTTGAGGCCCACCAGCCGCTCGAAGTTGTTGGCCGCCGCGCTACCGCCCGGAACGATCCGGCGTAGGAAGTCAGCCGCTTCTCGATGGTCGGGACCTCGGGAGCTTTCGTTGAGAGCCTTGCAGCAGGCGGCATCAGCAGCCGCGATGCCCGCGAGCACCGCGAGTCCGGCCGCGACGTTGTGGGACTCCAGGGAGTCCTCGCTCGCGACGAGCTGCACGACCTCCAGATACTTCTCGGCGTCCCCGAGCCGCTTACGGGCGTCGGCTGCGTCGCATGGGCGCAAGCGAGCGTCCTTCGTCACTCTGCGACTCACCGGGCGCGCCCCAACAATTCGCGCAGCGAGATCCCAGCGAGGTCGATGGCGTCTCCTCGCAGCTCGTCCAACACCGGCGGGTTCTCGTCGAGCGTCTGCCCTATGTCCTGCTCCGCGAAATCGATGATACTGGCGCGGTTCCCAGCCGAAGCGAAGACGAGGTCGCTGAGATCGGCAAGCTGATCGCTCCACGTCGGATCTTCACTATCGACGGCAGCCGGGCGGACGACGAAGATGTCGACATCGCTGTCGGGGACCCCATCCCCCCGCGCGACAGACCCGAACAGTGATGCGTGCACCGGCTGGATCTTCCACGTCGAGAGGGCATCGCGCAAACGGCTTAGGAATTCGGAGCGCAGTCCGGCCAATGCCTCGGCGACGGGTGCCGCGACATGCTGACGGTTGAGCGTGTACAGCGACGCCGGCGGCGCCTCCAGCCGCGTCACGAGCCCCTGCCGCCCCAACCGATCGAGCGCCTTCGCGACTCCCGCTACCGAACCACGCCGTGCGAGTCGAGCGACCTGCCGGCCGGTCAGCGGATGGGTCGTCCCCGCGAGCACGACGAGAACGTCCCCCTCCACCGTGGGGGCCACTGCGCTGTAGGGGCGCGACACGTCCATTGCTTGCGTACTTTACCAGACGAATGTCTTGCTAACAAGACATTCGTCTGGTGTGCACGACAAGCTGAGCGATTGTCATGCGGTGTGACGATCGGGCTCAGGCCCGGTCGCGGTCGAGACCCCAAGAACGAACCGCAAATCCAAATAAGACGTGCGGTGAGGCGCTACGCGACAGGAACTGCCGCATGCGCCGGAACGGGCAGCTCATACCCTCGCGCCCGCGCGCGCTCGGCCCCGGCACGCCGCTCGGCTTCGAGCGCGTACAGGTAGTCGTCGAAGTCGACCTGGATCGTGTGGCGCTTGGAGGCGACGTAGCGCTTGCGCATCGCGGCCTGGTCTGAGGCGATGTCGCGACGCAGGTCGGGAGGCGCCGGCAGCGCGTACTCCCCGCGCAGGTGGTCGCCGACCCACGCGGACTGGGCCTCCGCGAGCGGCATGATCGCGCCAAGCGGCTGCAAGAGGCCGATGAAGTAGAGGCCCGGGATGTCGGGATGGAAGACACGCCGGAACAGCTCGATGTGGTTGTCGGGCGCGGCGAGGAAGTCGGCGTCGAAGAACGGGAAGCTGATCTTGTAGCCGGTGCAGTAGACGACGAGGTCGGCGTGGATGTCGCTGCCGTCGCTGAAGCGCACGCGGTCGCCGTCCAGTGAGTCGATGTTCGGCTTCGGCGCGATCGTGCCGTGCGCGATGCGGTCGAGGATGCGACCGGAGACGGTCGGGTGGGACTCGCCGAACTTGTGGTCGGGGGTAGGAAGCCCGTAGCGCTCGGGCGGGCCGGTGAGCGTCTTGATCGTCTGGTGGATCATGCGCTGGCGGATCGCAAACGGGATGCGTGGGTTGTTGGGCAACTGGTCCACCGGCTTGCCGAACACGTACTTGGGGATGATCCAGGCGCCTTTGCGCGCCGACAGGTAGGTGTTGGCGGCGACATAGGAGGACTCCACCGCGATGTCCATCGCCGAGTTGCCCATCCCGAGTATCACGACGTCCTTGCCGGCGAAGATCGAGTTGTCCACGTAGGAATGGGCGTGCATTTGGACACCCCCGAAGGACTGCGACCCGGGAAACGGCGGTTCGGGCCAGCGCGGGTCCCAGTGGTGGCCGTTGGCCACCACCAGCGCGTCGTACAGGCGCGTCTCCCCCGTGCCGAGCGCGATCTCCCACACGCCGTCCTCGCGCTTGCGGGCGTACTCGACGGAGGTTTCGAACGTGATGTGGGGGCGCAGTCCGAAGTGGTCGACATAGCCATCGAAGTACTCCTTGATATGCGTGTGGTGCGGGAAGTCGGGATAGGACGTCGGCATGGGAAAATCGGCATAGGCCATCCGCTCGCGCGACACGTTGATGAACAGGTCGCGATACGCCGCCGACATCCCGTTGCGGTTGCCGAACACCCAGTTGCCCCCGACCTGGTCGGACTTCTCGATGCAGTCGAAAGGAATCCCGCGGTCGAGCAGCGCCTTGGCGGCCGCGATCCCCGAGGAGCCCGCGCCGATGATGCAAGCTCGTGGCAGCCCGCTCATGGCGCCTGTATCCCCGGCCCCACGTGCTGCGGGGGGCCCTCGGGTCCTTCGTCGGCGTCGGCGTGGCCGGCGAGGCCGGCGTCTTCGGGCGCGGAGCCGTTGACCGCCTGTCCCCGCACGGGGGAGCCGCCGATTGGAGGATCGGCCAGCAGGCCGGCGAGGTGGCGGTCGACCATCCGCGCGCACTGGCGCCCCTCGTTGATCGCCCACACGATCAAAGACTGGCCTCGGCGCGCGTCGCCGGCTGCGAACACGCCGTCCACCGAGGTCGTGTAGGGCTTCACGGCCTTGACGTTGCCGCGCGGGTCCTTCTCGACGCCGAGCTGGTCGAGCAGCGGCTGCTCGGGGTGCAGGAAGCCCATCGCCAGCAGCACCAGCTGGGCGGGCAGCTCGCGCTCGCTGCCGGATACGGGGCCGAATGGGGGCGCGGACTCGGCGCGGGCGATGTGGAGCGCCGCGACGCCTCCGCGCTCGTCGCCTGAGAAATGGGTGGTGGTGACCGAGTAGTCCTGCTCGCCGAGGCCCGCGGTGCGGGCCTCCTCCATCGCGTAGGAGAGCCGGTACTTGAGCGGCCACTCCGGCCACGGGGTGCGCTCGTCCGGACGGTGGGTGGGCGGCTCGGGGAGAAGCTCGAGCTGGACGATCGAGAGGGCGCCCTCGCGCAACGCGTTGCCGACGCAGTCGGCGCCCGTGTCGCCGCCGCCGATCACGACCACGTGCTTGCCTGCCGTCGTGATCGACTCGCCCGCCGACGGTTGAGGCCCGGTCGGCTCGGGGCCATACTCGCGAGCGACGAAGCGGTTGCGCTGGTAG
>PLYX01000244.1 GCA_003151895.1 Solirubrobacterales bacterium | reverse complement strand
TCACGATCGACAACCTGCTCGAGGCCGACGTCGTCCTCGCCGACGGCACGCAGGCGCGCGCGAGCGCAGAGGAGAACCCCGAGCTGTTCTGGGCGCTGCGGGGCGGCGGCGGCAACTTCGGCGTCGTCACCTCATTCAACTTCCGAGCGCATCCCGTCTCCACCGTGCTCGCCGGACCGACGCTCTGGCCGCTGGAGCAGACACCCGAGGTGATGCGGTTCTACCGTGAGTTCCTCCCGGCCGCGCCCCGTGAGTTGAGCGGGTTCTTCGCGACGATGACGGTGCCCCCCGCGGACATGTTTCCCGCCGAGCTGCACCTGCGCAAGGTGTGCGGCGTGGTGTGGTGCTACACCGGCCCGCCGGAGGCGGCCGCCGAGCTCTTCGCGCCCGTGCAGGCGCTCGGAACGCCGCTCTTGCACGGAGTGGCGCCGATGCCGTTCCCCGCGCTTCAGAGCCTCTTCGACGGCCTCTACGTCCCGGGACTGCAGTGGTACTGGCGCGCGGACTTCGTCCGTGAGCTCCCCGACGCGGCGATCGAGCAGCACGCCAAGTTCGCGGAGAAGCTCCCGACGCTGCACTCGACCGTGCACCTCTACCCGATCGATGGGGCCGTGCACGACATCGGCGCCGCTGACACTCCGTTCAGCTACCGCGACTGCAACTGGGCCGAGGTGATCGTCGGCATCGACCCCGACCCCGCCAACGCCGGAGTCATCCGCGACTGGACCGTCGACTACTGGGAGGCCACACACCCCTACTCGGCCGGGGGGGCATACGTGAACTTCATGATGGACGAGGGACACGAGCGCGTGCGCGCAACCTATGGCGAGAACTACGACCGCCTCGCCACCGCCAAGGCGACCTACGACCCGGCGAACACCTTCCGCGTCAACCAGAACATCGAGCCGTCGGCGGGGGCGTGAGCGACCGGCTCGATCGAGGCACAGGCACTGAAGCAGCCCCATCGAGAACCTGGACCTCCGGTGCAACAGAGAAGCCTGAACCGACCCGACAGCGCCCGAGCCCCTGAGTGCTCCGAGCGCAAAGGCCGCCGCAGCGGCGACATCCAAATCCAACAGGAGGCAGAACATGCGATCCATTCCACGTGAGGACGTACCCATCGTCATCGAGGACAACGGCGTCGAGGTCCGCCTGCGCGACGAGGATGGTCTCTCTGTCGGGTTCGTGCGGCTGCCAGCCGGCGCCGACCTGCGCCCCGCGACCAAGGGTCTGCCGCACGATCTCTGCCCGTGTCCGCATTGGGGGTACATGATCAAGGGCCGCGTACGGATGCACACACTTGACGGGCACCAGGACTTCGCCGCCGGCGAAGCGTTCTACTGGGCACCCGGGCACGCTCCAGAGGCGCTTGAGGACTCTGAGTACGTCGATTTCTCACCGACCGACCAATTCCGTCCAGTCATCGACCACATCACCTCCGGAGCCGGCGCATCCGCGTGAGCGACCCCTCGACTGAACCCTTACTATGTCACACGTGGAGCAGCTCACGTCCGCCAACGAGGAGGCGATCCGGGCTTGGGACGGGCCGCTGTTTGACGCGTTTGTCCGTTTTCGCCATCTCATGACGACGGGGCTCGGCGCGCATGGCGAGGAGGCCCTGCGCCTCGTTCCGCCACGTGCCGGCGAGCGCGTGCTGGACATCGGCTGTGGCTTTGGTGACACGACACAGCGGATAGCGGGCCTCGTCGGACCGACGGGGGAGGTTCTTGGCGTCGATGCCGCGCCGCGCTTCATCAAGACCGCGAAGCACGAGGCCGAGGAAGCCGGCATCGACAACGTGCGTTTCGAGGTGGCCGACATCGAGAACGCAGCCTTCGGCGAGCGCTTCGAGCTTGCGTTCTCACGGATGGGGACGATGTTCTTCGCCAATCCGGTCGCTGCCCTGCGCAACGTGCGCGAGGCGCTGCGCCCGGATGGCAGGCTCGTCATGGTCGTCTGGCGCGCCAAGGTCGAGAACGACTGGCTCTATCGCGCACAGACAATTACCGAGCGGTTCGTCACCAAGCCCGAAGAGTACGACGAGCCAACGTGCGGCCCTGGCCCATTCTCGATGGCCAACGCCGACACCACGAGCGGGATCCTGCTGAGCGCCGGGTTTGAGAACGTAGCGCTTCGGCGCTGCGACATACCGATCACGATCGGCTTGCACATGGATGAGGCCGTTGAGTTCGTCATGAGCCTCGGACCGGCCGGGGAGATATTGCGTCTTGCGGGCGAGCACGCGGCGCACCTCCACGAACCCGTTGCGGATGCGCTGCGCGAAGGCTTGGCCGAATGGGACGGACCCGACGGCGTCACGGCCCCGGCATCGACGTGGATCGTCACGGCGGACGCGCCATGACAACGGCGCCCGAGCAGCTGCACGAGACGATCGCTGCCTACAACGACGCCTGGAACGCCCACGATGTGGGACGGATCTCCTCGATGCACGCACCGGACATGGTGTTCGAGAACCACACGGCCGGTGAGCGAGCCGAGGGCGACGAGGCGCTCACGCACATCGCCCGTATCTTCGAGTCCTGGCCCGACATCGAGTTCGAGACACGCAGGCTCTACGTGCGCGAGGATCTGGTGGTGCAGGAGTGAACCGCCCCGGGTTCCTTGGAGGCGGTTTGTTTGCATAGCCGCGAGCCTGCGGTCAGGACGTACGTTTGCGTTGGCTCGGCCTCCGGTAGGGCATGTATCGGCGCATGAACTCGTCGAAACGGGGCACCGTGAAGTCGACGTGACCGTAGTCCTCGGTGGCGTAAGTCAGCCCCTTGTCGATCAGATGCTGACGGGTCATTGAAACCTCCGTGGTCCTACGCCCCAGCTTCGCCGCAATCTGTCCCGAGCGGTAGGGCCCTTCACCGAGCTCGGCTATCGCTCGCATATAGCGACGCTCCTCTCGAGTGGCACGCTGGATACGCACCTCGTAGATGCTTGTGTCGAGGGCCCTCTGCGCGACCGGGATCGCCGCCTCCACGTCCTGCTTTGTGATCGGCGCGGTCTTAGCCAGATTCCAGGCGTGCTTGCCCAGTTGCTGAATGTAAAAGGGATAGCCTCGTGTCCAGGCGAGTGCAAGAGCCACGGCGTCCTCCTCGTAATCAACCTGTTGATGGCGAGCCGGCTCGACGAATGCCACTCGCGCATCCCCCTCTGAAAGGCTGGCGATCACCGGGAACGTGAACAGACGCTCAGCGTATGAGCGTGCCTCGCCGGTCAATCGCGGAATCTGAGGTAGGCCGGCGGCTGCGGCGGTGATCGGCACATTCTTCTGCGTCGCGCGATGCAACGCGCTGATCAACGACCGAAATTCGATCTCGCTGACGAACTGAACCTCGTCCAGCAGGAAGACAACCCCCGAGCCCTTGCTGGCGGCAGCCCCGCCGAGCTGCAGGAAGAGCTCGGAGAGATCACCGGCGATCGTCCCCTCGTCGGCCTTCCGGAGATCCACCGCCAAGCCAATACCGTCTGGGCCCGTCAACTTGATCGTGCCGAGATGTTCCAGCGCTCCGCGCACTGTCTTGGAGGCGCGCGCACCGAGCTTCAGACGCGCCAAAGCGCTCTCAACATCCCGAGCGATCTCCCCGATCAAGCTGCTGTCGGGGGTGAGCTCGTGATAGTAGGTCAAGAAGCCTTCGGACTCAGCGCGATCCTCGAAGGCGTTGAGCAGGACCGTCTTGCCCGTCCCGCGCAAGCCACGGATAATCATGCTCTGCTCGGTGGCGCCTCGCTTGAGACGACCCACGAGCACTCGGAACTGCTCCAGCTCGCCAGCGCGACCAGCCAGCTCATGGGGGCGAGAGCCTGCGTTCGGCGTATACGGGTTCCCAATCGGGTCCATCGTTCTATCGACTTATAGCAGGTTATAAATGATATGGTTATAAGTCTTTATAACTTGTGCGAAGCCTGGGGAGAGCCCGCTCAGCGGTCATCCCATTGCCACGCGTTCCTTCGTCCGCGATGTTGGTCCGTGTCGATGTCCGCGTGCGCGTCGTCCGGCTCGGGATCGAGGATGTGGCTCCCCGGCCTGCCATCGACCTGTCGCGTGCGGTCAGACGGGTGTGGCCGTGGTCTTGGCGTGCTTGGCGGCGTACATGGCCCGGTCGGCCTTGGCGAGCACCTGCTTATCGCTCGCGGTCTGTTGATCGATCATGGCCACGCCAACGCTGCCGGAGGGATGAACCACGGCGTCGCCCACATCGACGCTGCACGCGGCGATCACGCGCGGGATGCTGTCCGCGACGATGGCCGTGCCCTTCTCGTCGGCGTGCGGCAGCAGCACCGCGAACTCGTCTCCCCCCAAACGGGCCACCAGGTCGGTTTCCCGCAGACGCCTGGTGAGCGCCGTGGCGACAGCCTTGAGCGTGTCGTCGCCGACCTTGTGACCGTGTAGGTCGTTGACCTGCTTGAAGGCATCGAGGTCCACCATCATCACCGCGGCGTGCTCGCCGTAGCGCTGGGAGCGAGCCACCTGCAGCTTGAGGTCGTGTTCGAAGAGCCTGCGGTTGCGAAGCCCGGTGAGGGGGTCGTGGTCGGCGAGATGGCGCAGGTGCTCCTCCAGGCGCTTGCGCTCGGAGATGTCCTGGAGCTGGGCGATGAAGTGAAGGGGCGCGGACTCCACGTCACCCACGAGCGAGATCGACAGAATCGCCGACATGATCTCGCCCGCGGCATTGAAATAGCGCTTCTCCGTCTGAAACGCCGCAATGGCGCCGGCCAGCAACTGCGCGTACTGCGCCGCATCGTTATGCACGTCATCGGGATGCGTGATGTCGGAAAAACGCTGGCCGATGAGCTCCTCGGTGGTGTAACCCGTGATCTCGCACAACGCGCGATTGACGAGTGTCCAGCGACCGTCCAGGCCCAGCAACCCCGTCCCGATGGGCGCCCGGTCGAAGACCTGCTCGAAGTGATCATGGGAGGGCCTTGCAACTCCGTCGGCCGCTCGGCGCGCGGTGATGTCGAGGATCACGGCCACGCCGCCGGCGGGTCGGCCCGTGCGACCCGAAGAGCCGTCCAGGCGCAGCGGTCCCACGTCGACCATCAGGGAGCGTCTGTCATCGGCGCTCCAGATCTCCCGCGAGCGCGTCTCGCCGTCGAGCGCCGAGCGGCACAGCGGCTTGATCAGCTTCCACAGGTTTTTCGGGAAGGCGTCCCCGACGAGCGCTCCCGTGCGGCAGACGGCCGACTCGCTGCCTGCGTTGTGCACGAGCGACTGGCCGGCGGCCAGGATGAAGCGAAACTCGCGATCGAAGACCAGGATCCTGGCCTCGGGCAGCTCGTTGAGAGCCGCCACGGCGGCATTGTCGGCGCTCACCGCCACCCGATCTGGATAGGCACTCGGCTCTATCGACATCGTCCATATATCGGCTGGGGCAACGAATCACTTGACGACGACGTGTGAGATATCGCGCGCTAACCCGTCTCTACGTGTGCTGTGGCGCTTGCGCCAAGGCAGGAGTGATGTTCTCGGCCCAGTTTCGAAGGAACGCCTCGGCGGCGTCCACGTCGAGGGGCCGGGCGAACAGGAAGCCCTGGCCGCTGTCGCACTGCTCGCCCTGCAGGACTGTGAGCTCTTGAGGCTGCTCGATGCCCTCGGCGAGCGTCTCGATCGAGAGATCCTTGCCGAGCTGCACCAGCGTGTGGATGAAGGTCTCGCCCTCATGGTTGTCTGTCAGTCCCGAGATGAACGACCGGTCGATCTTCAGCGCGTCGACCGGGAACTGCTGGAGGTGGGCAAGAGAGGAGTATCCGGTGCCGAAGTCGTCGATCGCAATCCGAACACCAAGCTCCTTGATCGTGACGAGTCGGCGTGCGGTCTCCTCAGCGTTGCGCATCAGCGTCGTCTCGGTGATCTCGATCGTGAGCGCCTCTGGGGCAAGGCCACTCGCTGAGAGCGCGCCTTCGATGTCGGCTATGAGCTGATCGGTGTCGAGCTGGCGTGCCGACACATTGACGGCCATGCCGATCTCATACCCGGCCTCGCGCCACGCGGCGCCCTGGCGGCAGGCCTGCTCCAGCACCCACTTGCCGATTTCCGTTATCAGGCCGGTCTCCTCCAGCAGCGGGATGAAGTCATCGGGTTGAACGACCCCCCGTGTCTGGCTGTCCCATCGAATCAAGGCCTCCACTCCGGTGGGGCTCATGTCCCGCAAGTCAAACGTCGGCTGGTAGACGAGGAAGAACTCGTCGTTCTTCAGGGCTACGCGCAGGTCCATCTCGAGCTCCATCCGGCGCTGGGCCGCGTCCTGCATCCCTGACTCGAACATGACGTAGCGGTTCTTTCCGTCCAACTTCGCGCGGTACATGGCGATATCCGCGTCACGCAGCAGATCCCCGGCCAAGGCCCGGTCGCCCGCCGCGATCCCGACGCTCGCCGTCACGATCAAGCTGGTCGCGTCATCGGGCTCTCCGAGCGTGAACGGCTGCTTTAGCGCTTCCAGCAGCCGTTCAGCGATCAGCTCAGGGCCCGCCGCGAGCGAGAGCTCTTCGGCGATCACGACGAACTCATCGCCCCCGAGGCGCCCAAGCCCGTCGGTCGCCCGCACGACGCTGTCCAGTCGAACGGCGACCGCCTGCAGGAGCTCGTCTCCAACGCCGTGACCGAGCGTGTCGTTGATCGACTTGAAGTTGTCGAGATCGACGAACAGGGCTGCCACCGGTGTTTGGCTGCGCCGTGCGCGCGCCAGCATCTGCTCGACGCGATCCACGATCAACGTGCGGTTCGGGAGCCCCGTCAGCGAATCATGGGTGGCCATGAACGCGAGCTCCTCCTGGCGGTGTGCGAGCTGCTCGTCGGCAAGCCGGCGCTCGGCCTCGAAGGACTCACACATGCGAACCAGGGTCACGTTGAGGCTGCGCTGCAACATCGACAGGGCCTGCGCGAGCACCTCCCGGGAGAGATCGAGCTGCGCGGCGGTCTCGCGCACCACGTCCTCCGCCGCGTCACACCAGCGCAGGCAGCGCTTGGTGACCTCGTTCAGCGGCGCTGCGCGCTGCGCCGCAAGCTGACCGAAGATGTGCCAGGACTCCCGCCCGACCTCGCGAGCGACCTCGGGGCTCTCGCCCGCCATCCACCTGGCGACCGCCACGGTGGAGACCGTGCCCACCCGCGCAAAACTGTCCTCCACCATGTCATCGAGCGCGTGACCCGACTGCGTGGTACGCAACACCATGCCGCTGACCACGTCCTCGGTTCGCGCCTTCAGCGCCTCGCCGAGACGGCGAAGATCCTCCACGGGCTCCGTCGAAGCCGCCGAGGCTTGCGTCGTGCCGGCCACATCAACCGGCAGTCTTGGTTCTGGAGCCAACATCGCCTCAACCAATCGGCTCTCAACACCCATTCCATTAGCTCGCCCCCCCGCAGTAGGCAAGCGTCTGCGTGCGTTATTGCCTGGGCGCGAGCGGACCGCCCCACCCGGTGCGTCGCCCACTCCTCGTCGCGCACTACCCTTCCTGCCGGTGAGCAAACGCCTGTACATGCCCGTCATCGCCGGCCTGGCCGGCGCCGCGCTCGTCGGCCTGCTCGTGTACGGGGTCTCGGCTCAGTCGCCGACCCGCACACTCGACGAAGCGGTCGCCCGCCGCGTGTATCCACCGGCGCCCTCGACAGGAGACATGCTCCCTCTCCTGTCGGGCAACGGCCGGAGGTCGCTGGCCTCCTACGGCGGCAAGGTGGTGGTGTTGAACTTCTGGGCTTCCTGGTGCGAACCGTGCCAGGAAGAGGCGCCCCGCCTGGAGCACGTCCAGCGAGAGCTCGCGCGCCACGGTGGGACGGTGCTCGGCGTGACCTTCCGCGATGCCTCCCCGGATTCGCTGAGCTTCGTCAAGCGCTATCACCTGACCTATCCGAATCTAGACGACACAACCGGTGAATTCGCGCATGCCTACGGCACCAACGAGCTTCCGGAGAGCTTTGTGATCGACCGCCACGGCCACGTGGTGGCGATCTCTCGCCAGGAAGTGAGCGTTGCCTTCCTGAACCGCGCGGTGTCGCTCGCGGAGAGCTCGTGAGCGTGGGCCGGCGTGCGACCCGCCTGATGGCCCTGCCCGTGGTGGCCGCCATCCTTGCGCTCGCGTGCGCACAGGCGGGCGCCGTCACGCCACGCACGACCCTGCCGGTGATCGAACGTCAGGTCATGTGCGCGACATGCAAGATCCCCCTGAACGTCGCCGAATCGCCTCAGGCAGATCGTGAGCGGGTTTTCATCCGCAGGCTGATAGCCCAAGGCGAGACCGAAGCTCAGATCAAGAGCGCACTCGTCGTTCAGTATGGCCAGGCGGTGCTCGGGCTGCCGAGCCCTAAAGGCTTCGATCTGGCGGCATACCTCGTGCCGGTGGCGGTTGTGCTCGCACTACTCGCCCTGCTTGCACTGCTACTCCCGAGCTGGCGCCGCCATGCGCGCGCGCACCCTGGAGGGCATACCCTGGAGGGCATACCCTGGAGGGCATACCCTGGAGGGCATACCCTGGAGGGCACAGGCAGGCAGGCGGGCAGGCAGACCGGCCAGCGAGCCGACATGCCCGAGCTCAGCGCAAGCGACGCGGCGCGCCTCGACGCGGACCTCAAGCGCTTCGACTGAGGTGGAACTGTCTCAACCGTCTGTGGCGGTCCGTGAGAGCGCGGGCGCGCGCGTGTGAAGGTACGGGCTGAGATAGCGCCCGAAGACCTTCTCCGGCGGCGCGAGGGACTCGGAGTCGTTGAAGTTACCGTGGAGGGTGGAGGCGGTGGCCTGGCCAAACTCGTCGAGTTCAGTCCGCAAGTAGACTGGGTTTGCGCCGCCGACCAGACGGGCGCGCAGTACACGATGGACCCGGGGTTCCGTGACCGAAGCCCAGTGGTCGGAGGCGATGCGCTGCGCGATCACGTCGGCTTGCTGGGCGGCCAGCCCGCCCTGCTTGATTGGGAAGCTCGTCATGTCACCGGCCGCGTAAACGTCGGGCAAGCCGATGACGCCGCCGAGCGCATCCGTCGTGACGAAGCCCCATCGGTCGGCCGGCAATCCGGTGACCCTGGGTCCCCGGAGCTTGGGTGCGCCAACGACACGATCGGCATCCAGTGTCTCTCCCGAGGCCAGTACGAGAGCTCCGCTTTGATCGACTCTCTGGGGATCAGACCCTCCGATGAAGCGCACGCCTCGCTCAACCAACAGATCCGCGACGAGCCCTGAGGCCTGCACGCCAAACACACACAGGGGCGTGATCTCGGGGCTCACGAGCATGACCTCACCCGTAACGTCCAGCTCTCCAAGGCAAGTGGCTGTGAGCAACGCCAACTCGTACAGAGGCAACGGCCACGAACAGCCGCTCGGCACAGCGAAGATGATCCGGCGAAGCGTCCCGGAGCGCAACTCGCTCATAAGACGACGGATGTGGTGAACCTGTTGCTGATCGCGGAACGTCAGCGCGCCCGGTATCGCGGTGGCTGCACGGGCACCCACCGCAAGGACGAGCGCATCGTAGTCGAGGTGAGTAAAGGACGCGAACCGCGCGCTGTGAGCGTCGGCAGCGACCGCCTCCACGCGATCCAGACGAAAGGACGCGCCGACATCCATAGCGATCGCCCGAAGGTCATAGGCGAGCGGTGGAGTCTCGTCGAAGGACTCTGTCGTCGCGGCCGGCTTGTACGCAAGCAACGGGGACACCGAGACCAGGGTCACGCGCACACGCTCGGACACCAGCGCGCGTAGGGCGAGCATGGTCTCCACCCCACCGAACCCGCCGCCCACTATCAACACATGAGCGCGGTCAGACGATGAGGTGGTACGTGTCATAGATTGGAACTTTGCATCGCCATCGCCCACATGCATCCGTGAAATCCCGGGACGACATCGACTATTACTACGTACGCCGAGTCTAGGGTAGGCCGACCCCAGACGAGCGGCCGAACAGCGCACGAGCGCCGCGGCCGGGAGGGAGCTCGGCCACGGCGCCCGCTTGTGTTGATGGGAGAGGGACCGTGCGCGCCGACGATCTGCTCGCCGCACGCGCCCGATCTCCTTGAGCGTCGCCCGGAGAGGGATGTGGGCGCCGTCCAAGTCTTTGGGAGGCTATTTCTTGGGGCCGGCGCCTTTCTTGGGCTTCGGGCAGCCTGACACGGCGATCTTCGTGGACTGGTGGATCGTCAGGCCGTTCTGCGCGGTGAACGCGGTCGGCATCGCGAGCTTTGACTTGCAGAGGTTCCCGTTGGCCGCGAGTGCCGAGTGGGGCCCCGTGGGGAGCTTGAGCTCGAACGTGCTGACCGGCACATCCGGCACGGTGCGGAACGTGCTGCTCGTGATCCCCGCTTTGCTGATGAACGTTTCGCCGTGCAGATCGACCGTCACGCCGTCGCCCTGCAGCACGACGACCAGTTCGGGGAACTTCGCCCCGCCGTGGCTGACGAAGTACACCGGCCCGGACAGCGCGCCGGGCAGCACGGGCGTGGTCGTCGTGGCCCCGCCGACTCGCGAGCCCTTCGGGCACGCGCTCGGATTGGCGTTGAACGTCGCGTCAGGACACGCCTTCTGCAGCGTCGTCAGCCGCGAGGGCAGCTGCTTGGGCAGGTCGACCTTGACCGAGCGGATGTTCGCGTCCTTGCCGAACGCGCCCTTTGGATAGGAGAGCTTCACGTCGAGGCTCGCGCCGTTCTTACGCGAGGTCTTGCCCGAGGTCGAGACCTTGAAGGTCGGCTTGAACGCGAGCGTCGCGCAGTTGGTGGCCTGGAACGGCGTGGAGACCGGCGCGCTCGCGCCTTCGCTCGAGCTCATCGTCCCTTCGATCGCCATTTGGCCGCAGTTGGTCGGATTGAACGTGAAGCCGGGACGGTCAACCGTCACGTTGACGTGCTGCAGCTGCAGCGGGATGCCCTTGAGGATCGTAGGCAGCGGGTCGCTCGCGACGGTCAATTGCGCGGTGAGCGGGTTGACTTCGATCTTGGCGCGCACGACGACGCAGTCGCAGGGCGTGCCCTTCTCGAGGTCGAACGGCCCGGTTTCGGCCGGGTTGGCGATCGTCAGCCCGTAGGGTGCGCCCTCGTACGGCCCGGTGATGTACACGTTGCCCGGCCGTGCCACGACCGCCGGGGTGCTGCCCAGGCCGGCCGTGACGACGGTATGCCCGATCAGGCTTTCCGGACCGCACGTGCCTTCGTTGGCCTGCCGTTCTTCACAGAGCTTGACCGAGGAGATCACCCCGAGCAGGCCCGGGGGCAGCTTCATCGAGAGCCTGCCCAGCGGCTGGTCGCCGTCGGGATGGCTCATCGTGGTGGTGAACGGCGTGAACGCGCCGGCCTGGATGTTCGTCGTGCCGGCTGCAAAGCCAGGGGCGAACGGCCGTGGAGAGGGGAAGCAGGACGAGCCGTTCGGCCCCGAGTCGATCGTGAACTGCGCGCTCGAATCGACCGGCGCGTTGCCCGACCACGGCGTGAAGACGGCGTTGGTGGTGTAGGAGCCGCACAGCGCGGGAGTCGCCAGCGGCGCGCGCGAGCCGCCGAAGAAGTGCAGTTCGGCGTCTTCGAACGGCAGCTCGGGGTTTTCGACCGTCGTGGTCAGCTGGCCCGTTGCGCTGAGCGAGACGTGCATCGGCAGCTTCACGAGCGTGCCCGAGATCGGGTCTTCTGCCACCAGGTACATCGAGATCAGCGAGTTGAACGGGTTGGCGCCCGCTTCGCCGTTGATCGAGGGCGTCGCGAGGTAGACGAAGCCTTCGAGCGGGTTCGGCAGCAGCGGCGTATGGATCGTGACCGTCGCGATCTTCGACTGATCCGGGCAGGAGGGGTAGTCGGGCGTGAACAGCAGTTCGCCATTCGGCCCGGTTTTGTTCAGGAAGCCGATCTGCGCCTCCGAGCACGCCTGCAGCCCATCCGCGCCGCCGGGGTTGACGGTGACGCCTTCCGGCAAGGCGACTTCGATCCGCTTGACGGCGGACTCGGCCGTCGCGTTCGCGTTGGTCTGCAATTCTTGCGGCACGTGCACGTTCACCATCAGACCGCTTGGCGTGCTCGCGTCTTCGACGTCGGGGGCAGCCTTAATCGACGGTTCGAAGCGCTCTTTGTTACAGCCGTCGAGGGCCGGCATCGTGGATGTCACTGCTTTGAACGACACGCGCTGCCAGGAGTCGCCTTCGACCAAGCTCACGAGCGGTTCGCCCAAGCACGAGCTCGGCATCGCGAGGAACGGCGCGGGTCCGCGCTCATCCAACGGACTGCATTTTTGACTCGTTACTCCGAGAGTCGCATACAGGCATGACGTGCCCCGTGCCGTGTCGTGAACTGGATTGCCGGGAACGCCCCAGAAGATTGCCTGGCTCGCCAGCAAGCCCAGCATCTGGTCGATGTTGTGCGTGCTGACCGTGATGCCGTAGTCTTCGCCGGTGCGCACGGAGGTGTCGAGGATGATCGGGACCACAGCCGCATAGAAGCCGAAGCGTGCCGGCTCGCCTTCTTCCGGTTCAAGGTTAAATATGGGCTCCGGTGACGTCTGCGGCCTGCCTTTATTGTTGAGCGTTGTGATCGCAACACCCATCGCGGTTTCCTGCCGACACGCGCCGCTCTGATAGACGCCTTCCACCACCGCTTTTTCCAGGAATTCCGCCGTCGAGCATTGTGGGAACGCGGTCGGGTTGCCGACCAGCCCCGCGGGCAGCTTGAATTCGAGGTCCTTCGCCAGCGCCAGCGGCTTGCCTTCAGCCGTCTGGTTGAGATTGAGCGTCGTGGTCAGCTGGAACGGGTGCGCACCGGCCTGCGTCACCGCAGCACCGCCTTCGCCTTCGGCCGTCATTTCGTAACCCTGTACGCCGAAGGACGGCTCGCCACCGAAGCCCAGCTTTAGCGATCCCGCTGCGGCGGCCGGCGCGCCCCCGCCTTCGACGCTGCCAGTGGCCAGTTCGCCACTCTTGGCGCCGCCCTGCACGACGACACCCACATCGACTTCGATGGTTTCGTAGAGCGGCAGCGCTCCTTTGTACATGCACGACGCCACCTGCCCGGTTTCCACGCTGCACGTTACCGAGCCGCGGGGGATGCCCTGACCGTTGGCTTCTCCTTTGGCCGAGACGGCCTTCACACCGGGCGGCAGCGTTCCCTTGATGGTGACCGGCGTGGCGCCGTTGGACGCGGCATCACCAAGGTTGCTGGCGAGCAGGACGATCGTGCCGTCGGGACGGCCCTGAGTCGTCACTTCCGCCTCGCCGGTTCCGTATTCGCCGTGGCTGTCGAAGAAGTTTTTGAAGACTATTGGCGATACGGTCTTGTCCACGTCTTCATTGATGCTCCGAACAATCACCGGCGCCGTCCCGGCCGGCCCGCCTTCGACTTCAACTTTGCCGGCGCCGTATGCGCCTTCAAGCGCCTTCCGGATGTTCGCGGCGCTCGCGGGTTCGAGACCGTAGGGGCCTGGTTCCGCCTGGTTCCAGAACAGTCCCACGACCACCCCTTCGACTTCCAGTTCGAAAAGTGCATATCCTGCGTATTCGCCGGACGTAGCGGGCTCGGCTGTGATTTCTTGGACCTCGCTCCGAGCAGTCCCAGCGATGATGCTGCTGGGTCGCGAGCTGACGCTCATGTGCCACCACGGCTCAGCCGTGGAGGCCGACGCGGCGCCGACCATCACGAGCAGCGCAACCGTCACGACCGCGAGCGGCAGACCCTTCTTGAGAACGCTGACGCTCATCACTTGCCACCCCTCTTGCTCGCACTGGCGTTGCGGGACCTGCTGGCCCGAGACTTCCTCGCCCCATAGCGCTTCTTGGCGTTCCGCTCGCATCTCGCCCGTCTCTTTTTTGACTCCCTGTACTTCTTGCGACAGGAGCGCAGCGCTCCGGAGAGCTTCTGCGCCCGGGTCAACGTCTTTGGCTTGACCGCGGGTTTGGATGTCGGCAGCGCGAGGTCACCCTGCCCGGAGAAGGTGGCGCTCGGTGGCGCTCCGAAGACGGAGGGCTGCTGAGCCGGCGCTTCGCGGCAGGAATCGGCCGTCGTGCAGGCAGGCGGAGAGGTCGGTTCTGCGATGCACGGCGATTCGTTGCTGCACACGTGGGCGTCGTAGACGTCGTAAGCCGTGCCCGAGTCTGCGCCCACCAGTTTCGAGCTCGTCAGGAAGAACACGTCGTTGCCGTTTTCGCTGGCGTCCAGAAACGCCGATTCCTGCGCCGATTCGCCGGAGGAGATCAGACCGATGCAGCCGCCGTCCTGTTCGCTGTATGTGCTGCTGGATGTCGTGCAGCTGCCGACGCCGGGCGGCTCGTACTCGTATGCGTCAATCGCACCATTGACGTCCTGCGGCACGAGAGCTTCGGTGCTGTCGAAGAATACGCGGCCTTCGTTTGTGAGATAGCGCGGCTGGTGAAGCGCGGCCGCGCCTTCGGCCTCGACATATCCGGGCACGATCCCGGAAAACCACGCATGTCGAAATAGGCGATTGCCCAGCAGCGCTCCGACTGTTTCTTCGTTCGTTTCCTCTCCCGCCGGTCGGCTGCCGGTCGGATTACACGAAGTGCATGTCAACGTTCCCATTTCACTCGCTTTTGCGGGCGCACGGTAAAGGTAGACCTCCTGGTCACGCCTGCGACTGATGGCATCTTTGCTGTCGTAGCCGGTCAGGGGCCGACTCGACATGAACGCCAAGTACCGCCCATTGGGCGAGACGCGCGCTGTGAGGTATTCGAGGCGCGTTTTCGGTTCTTCTTCTGTGCCGCCAATTTGTGCAGTGCCGTCGCCCGCCCAGTCGCTGCTGTCTTCGGAACCAAGCACAGCGACCAGTCGTGGCGCTTCCCACTCTTCGCTTGCGGCGTCGTAGTGGTCCACGTACAGGTTCGGCGCCCCTTTAACCGGCGTTTCGCCTCCAGCGCTTGGTTCGCCGCCCAGCACCGCGCTGGTTACAAAGTACACATAGGAGCCATCTTCGCTGGCACCCGGGATGAGGTTGCCGACGTGGCCGCCCTTGCCCAACGTGAGGTCGCCGGTGCTGCAGACCAGTTTGTCTTTTTCTTCCCCGATCCGGCAGGCGTACAGTTCGCCACCTTCCGTATAGAATACCTCGGAGCCTTCCGCACTTGCTGTCTGGAACACCACTTTATTTGTGCCTGTGCCAAGTTGCAGAGACTCTCTCTTGCCGAGATCAGTCACGTACAACGCCCCAGTGTTATGGTCTTCCCAAAACACCCGGCCGCCGTCGCTTGAGATGGCATGCCGAGCGTTTTGTCCCGTGACTTGAGACCCAACGTTACCGCCGGATATGCCATTTCCGCTTGGCAGGACGCTCACGAGCTGCAGTCGTTCGTGATACGGCTTCGAGGCCGACCACTCATAAAGCGCATAGTTGCATTCCTTGCTGTTGCAGATCGGAGCGCGGCCGGATTCGAACGCTTCTTTAGTCAAGGAGACTGTAGAGGCCAACACCACGTGGCTGGCGTCGGGCGCAGCGCCGCCTTTGCCTTCGCGCAGTGTGACATGTCCGCCGAATTTCGTGCCCGGCGGCACGTCGGCATACGGTGCGACTGTCGGCGGGCAGGGTTCCGTAACGAGCGGACAGCCCACCAGCAGCGGCTCGTAGCAGCTGCTGGTGGCGGTCTGACAGGTCGCGTCGTGGCGTAGGTACACGGTCTGTTCCGTCGGTTCCGGGAACGCCTCCGACACGCATCCGGACATCGTACACGCCATCGGCTCCGCGAAGGGCCCAAATGGCTCGACTACGCCCGCCGTCAGGTCTTCCGAGAAGAAGTGGTACTCGGTGCCCTTTGCCGGGACGCCCGTGGCTTCATCATGCGGCGTAGAGATGTCCTGTGAAGTCCAGCCACTGCTACCGCGGCTCGCGAGCCCCTGCTCGACTTCGGCGAATCCCTGCGGGTTCACTTCAGTGCCGCCCGTAGCCATATATGTGATCGCATGACCGTCCGCGGACGCCATCGTGACACCTTCCGCTCCGAACCCCAGCAGCGTCTGGCCGTGTTTGTCGGGCGAGGAGACCATCTCCCACTGGCGGCCGTCCAGCAGCTGCAGCGGTGCGCCCACGACCTCAGTCGTGAACGTGTGATCCGGACCGTAGAACCTGTACGTCTTTGTCGGTTCCAGTTCGCTTTCCGCGACGACGCGGTAGTGGTAGACGGTGTCGGCCACGAGCGGCCGTATGTGCTGGCTGACTTCCACATCGCCTTCGCCCGAGCCGATCGAGGCCACCGGCGTCGTGAATTCGTATGCGGTGCTCGTGCCGTACTGGAAGTAGTAGGTCGTCGGCGCGCTGTGCGGATTGATCGTCGCCTGAAGCGTCGCCGCTTCGGCGGAGACTTCGGCGACCGACTCGCCGCGCAAGCCGGGTCCTGGCGTCGTGAAGCTCTGATCCTGCCACGCTTCGCCAGGGTTGGTGTCGTTCGCGTTCGTGGCCTGCAGACGGAAGTAATAGGTCGTGTCCGGTTCGAGGATCACGGTCGCTTCTACCGGTTCCTGGCCCGTGCCGTTGGGAACGGGCGCTTCGCACTTCGATTCGTGTTCTTTGCGTTCGAGCGCCGCTTCGCTCGTGCCCCAGACGAAGTCGCAGGTGGCGTCACCTTCCCCCAGTGGTTCGACGGTGCCGTTCAGGGTCGCGTCGATCGTGCCTTCGCCGGTCGGCCTTTCGTTGCTGGCCGCTGTCGTGTCCACGTTCGGCACCACTGTGTCAGGGCCGAACACGTCCACGACGCTTGCTTCGGGATTCCGGTAGTCACCTGCGAAGAGGTGGTGCGTGGCCGGATCGACGGCCACGCTGATCGCGTTCATGAGATCGCCCTGTGGCGTTTCTTCGCCACTGGTGCGGCCCAGGTAGGCGCCACTGGAGCTGAACTCGTAGATGAAGCCGTCGTCTACATCGGAGACGTAGATCTCCCCGTTGCTGTCGAACGCGACGCCACGAAGCGGCTCGTACTGTTCGTTAAAGGAGCTGGTCGGTGTTGGGCCGGTGATCTTGCGCAGGAATTCGTACTGGCCCGGCATCGATTCCACCGGCTTGAAGAGCGCTATCCACGTTTCATTTGAGACGATCAGATCGCCGTTGGTCTGGTCCACGGCGACGTGCGTGATCCCTTCACGCGAAGTCGCATGCGACTGGAACGGTTCCCCCGGCGTGCCCGTGATCTGGCTGACGTAGGTCTCTTTGCCATTCGCTTCCGGTCTGAAGACGTCCACAGCGCTGCCGTCGAGCACGTAGACGAAGCCTTTGGCCGAGTCGGACAGGCTGGTAGAGTTGTCAACGGCGACGTCCTCTACGATCGTGAACGAGCCACTCGGCGTGCCGGTCCATCTCGCCTGGACGGCACCCGATTCGGTGAGCGCCACCACTTCTTGTTCGCTGCCAACATCGCTGCCAACATAGATCTCGCCTGTACCCGTCGAATGGCCGATCGCGATGCCGTTCTCGCCATGCCCCAGCATCTGGGCCATGAATGCGCCCGTGCTCGCGTTGAACTCATCGATCCTCTGGTTGCTGAACCTGTTATTGATGCGTACGGCGATCCACAAATGGCCTTCATCGACCATCATCGATGGAAGGTAGCCGAGTTCGCCCGACGGGCTGATCGTTTCCCCGTTCGGACCTTCGCTCGGCACTTGGGTGATCTGGGATTCGTACTTGTGCAGATCGAAGGCCTGGGCGGCGCCTGTCATGAGAACGAGCACCGAAACGAGAACGCACAGCGCGATGACCGTCGTCGCTGCTCTTCTCTCCTGCCAGCACGGATACGCCCGCACGGTCCCTCTCGGCATCCTTGTCATCGCTCCCCGTTTCTTTGCTGTTGGTGCTGTGCTTTGACCTTGCTGTCGAGCTCGGTCAGTTCCCTTTGCCCCACGCACGCGACCGGGGCGGCCGCCTCGTGCTCCGCAGCCGCCCCGGGATCGCGTGGAATGTCTTATTAGACCTCTACGCTACGCGCTTACGCTTTGATTTCTCCGGTTTCCGCTGTCGTGATACTGTCGGTCGATTCCTGGCCCGACTGTTGCCACGTATATTTTGTACAGCCGAAGCCGGTGCAGGTCGCTTCACTTTCGAGGTAGTCAACGACTTTTTCCCATGTGCCGCTTTCAGGCGACGTTTCCTTTTCGTATTCGGTGGGTTCCTGCACGCCACTTTTCTGTTTGCATGCAAGGGTGTATTTTGTCCCGGGCGTGTTGGTCGGTGTGATCGGGCAGACTAGGGAGCCTTTCCCCGAGCCTGCTTTGTTGCCGACCTTGATCAACTCGGTCACACCCGACCCTTCGCACTTGAATTCGGTGAAGAGTGCAGCTGTTTCCGGTTCCAGCCCGATGGCGACTTCTTTCGTCGTCGCATGGGTTCCTTTGATGTAGTAGAGAGTGCTCTTCAGCACGTTCGTCGCGATTTCTCCCGCTGCGCCTGCCGGTGCGCCAGGCGTGACGCTCTTGCACGGGAGTTTGACGCCAAGTGGGCCGATTGCAACGCATCCTGTGAACTCGATGGCCACCCTATCGCTTTTTGGACCAGTGAGTTCGCCGACGTTGAAGTCGTGTTCACACGTAACTTCGTGGCCGGCTACGGTTACTAGCCTACTGGCGCCGCTTTCCGAGTAGAACGGGCTGTAGCCGTATTCGCCAGCTCCCAGCGCCGATGGTTTCGTCGTCGCGGTGTGCGACGTGCACGCGGAGTTGTTGAACCACCAGACCGAACCTTTTGTGAACGCGGGCGTAAATGCAGTCGCTGCGTGCGTGCAGACTTTGGATTTGCTGTATACCGGTTCCGTCGCCGAAGCGGACGCCGCCCCAACCGCCGCGACGACCATCATGGCCATCACGGCCATCAGCCCGGCCAAGCCGAGCGTCTTTATGGATCTTGTGCTACTCATGCTATGAGTCTCCTTGTTCCTTTGCGGAGCAAGCAGCGGCGTATGAGCATTCCACATGACAGGACGAGCCTGACATCTCTGTGGCGACAACGCAACATCCGGTTTCCGGTTCGTGCGGTCACCTACCTTGGACCGCGCGAGCCGTATGTCCGGGGCTGCGTGCCGGTCGCCCGCGGCGCCACCGTGGCGAAGACGGGCGAGGTTGTTCATACGCATGCCGCTATACTCCTTGGTGTCAGGACTCCGGCCGGGAGGCTGGAGCCTTTGGCTCGTTCGGCTTCCGGGGCGCCTCTCGATTTCACCGTAGATGCGCTCCGGGGCCGTGCTCTTCCTGTTGCTGCTGATTCTTCCTGTTGCTGCTGATTGACTTCCTGATTCCCGCCAAAGCGGGGCAGGCAGAGGTTGTATCACCATTTTTCGAGCGCGTGGAAGGCCGGGCGGAGCGCTCGATGTGGCGCATTGTCGTCCGATGTCCACCGCTCGACTGTTTCTAACTCCGTTCCACATGCGAGAACGGTGCCGTTTGGGTCGAAAATGCGAGTAGGTCGAGATCTGGACATCGCCCGGTGTCCACTCACCGACTACGCGGTCAACACAATCGCAATGAGAACCTAACGTGCCGCTAACATTTGGAGCCGGTTCTCTGCCTCCGGGCCTCCGCGCGTTCGGGGTCGGCCGGCGGTCGATCAGGCGTGCAGCGCGGCGCCGAGCGCGACCACGACCGCGCCCAGGAGCACGCTATCGCCCCGCACGACGATGCCGGCGGGATCGCGGCGCAGCAGCGCGCGGCCCCACTGCTCCGCGGTGGCATCGCCGTGCGCGTCGATCGCGACCGCGGGGGCGAGCGCGAGTGCGGAGATCCTGCCCTTGCCGACCGAGAGGTGGACGTCCGGCTCGCCCGGCCGGCCCTCGACGTGCAGCCGGCAAGCGCCTTGGAGGACGGGCGCGATCTGCGCCAGCGGCGCGATCATGTGGACCAGCCCGCCGACGTCGGTGGCCATCTGCGCCCGCGGCGCCAGGCGCCGCTCCCAGCGCGCGGCGAGCAGCACGAGCAGCGCCAGGTGCCGTCCGTCCAGGACCAGCTCGTAGCACGGCCGGCCCGACGGTTCGTGGTCCACGAGGACCACGCCGGCTTGCCGAAGCTCCCGCAGCTGCCGGTCCACCGAGGAGTGCGCGAGACCTGGAAGCCCGCGTTCGATCTCCGCGAGGGTCTGCGACCCGTCGGCCAGCACCCGCGTGATCGCACGGTTGTACGGGTCCGCGACGAGCCTCAACGTCCGTTCTCCCGCCGGACGGTCGCCGGCGGCGTCGGGTCGCTCCCGTTCGATCAGCGCAGCCGCCGCGACGATCTCCGCCAGCCCGCGACCGCGCTCGGTCAGGGCGTACTTCGCGCCACGCGCGTCCCCGGCAAGGCGCTCACGGACGACGATCTCCTCATCCGACAGATCTCCGAACCGGTCCATCAGCGTCGCGTGGGGTGCGCCGGCCAGCCGCCGCTCCAGCTCGGCGGGCCGCAGCGCACAGCGTGCCAGCTCGCCGACGATCCCCACCGTCCACTCGGGCGCCAGCAGCGCAAGCGCGGCATCCCCCGGCTGCGGGGCGCGATCGTGCCACGATCCGGTTGATTGGGGCACTGCGCCGCCCCCTCGATGCAGAGATCAAAGATACAGAACAAGCCAGATAGTACGCTTGAGCTGAAGGTGATTCAACTGCCAATCCGTCGGCAGACGAACGGCTTCGGCAAGGCCCCGTCTACGGCGGGCAGCCGTCCGCCGCGCGGGCGAGGCTCACGCGGCGTTGCGCCGCGCGCCGGCGGTCCGCTCGCCGAGGATCGCCGCCACCGCCTGCTCGGCGCCGGCCCGCACGTCCAGGTGGAGCTCGGCCGCCGCGGCCAGGTCCGAGGCAGGGGCATTGGTGACGGCGAGCGTGGTGGCACCGCATTCCCTGGCCACCGCCATCGACTCGACCAGGTCCGGGCTCGAGCCGGACTGGCTAACCGCGACGACCAGACAGTCGGCCAGCCGGGGCCGTGCACCGTACGCCGTCATCGTCGACGGGGACACCAGGCCGCACGGCAGGCCGAGCCTGATCTCCAGCAGGTACTTGGCGTAGAGCGCGGCATGGTCGCTGGTCCCGCGCGCAGCGATCAGCACGAAGCGAGGCTTGGCGGCCGCGATCCGCGCCCCCGCGTTCACGATCTCCTCCGGGCTGCCGAGCAGCCCGGCGAGGACATCCGGCTGCTCGCCGATCTCGGCTGCCATCAGCTCTCCGGAGATGTGGTCCACCTTCCAAAGGCCTTGACACCAAGCAGCTGCCACGCGAGAACGGCGGCGCCGACGAGCCCGGCCCGCCCGCCGAGCGGTGAGAGCCGCACCGGCGGGGGCTCTCGCCATGTGACGCGAGCCGAGAGCTCCGCCTCGACCGGCGCCAGCAGCTCGTCGCCGGCGGCGCTCAGGCCGCCGGCGAGCACGATCATCTCCGGGTCGAGCAGCATCGTGCAGGTGACGAACGCGATCGCCAGCGACTCGGTTGCCTCGTGCCAGGCGCGACCGGCGGCAGGATCCGACGTGCGCCTCGCGGCAACCTCGTGGGGGGACGCACCACGCTCCCCGCCGAACTCGACGTACCGGCGCGCGATCGAGGACGCTGAGGCGTACCGCTCCAGACAGCCACGCTGGCCACAGGGGCACGGCTCGCCGCCGGGCCAGACCGGAATGTGGCCGAGCTCTCCGGCGATCCCGCTCGCCCCTCGCACCGGCTGCCCGCCCGCGTGGACGACGCCTGAGATCCCGGTGCCGATCACCGCGAGCAGATAGTCGTCCACGCCGCTCGTGATCCCGACCGTGCGTTCCGCCACCCCGGCGGCGCGGACGTCGTGCTCGAGCAGCGTCGGCAGACCGACGGTCGACTCGATCAGGTCACGCAGGGGCACGTCGCGCAGGCCGAGGTTTGCCGAGTACTCCGCCCGTCCCGCGGCTGCGTCGACGATCCCGGGGATCACAACGGCGACCGAGCGAACGCTCGCCTGCGGTCCGGGCGCCGCGGCGTCGAGCTCGGCGACCACGGCCTGAACCTCGCTGATCACCGCTTCGGGCCCGCGGGCCGCGGGCGTGGCGCGCGCGAGCTCCCGCATGAAGTGGCCGTCGGCGTCGACGAGGGCCCCCTTGATGGTGGTGCCGCCGACATCGACGGCGATCACGGCGCCGTCCGGCGATGTCAGCACGGCCGGTGCGGTCACGGCCTCCTCGACGAACCGCATCAGGCAATCACCTCAGGCGGGCTATTTGATCGATCCGGCGGTGAGGCCACTGACCACGCGCCCCTCGATCACGGCGAACAGGATGATCACCGGGATCGTGGCGATGACCGCGCCGGCGAACAGGTGGCCCCAGTCGATCGAGTACTGGCCGATGTAGTTGTTGATCGCCACCGTCAGGGGCTGCCGGTTGCCCGATTCCCCGAGCGAGAGCGTCAGCGCCACGATGAATTCGTTCCACCCGGCGATGAACGTGAAGATCAATGCCGTGACGATCCCGGGCGCGGCCAGTGGCAGCGTGATGCGGATCAGCGCCCCGAGGCGGCTTGAGCCATCGATCATCGACGCCTCCTCCAGTTCGACCGGGATCGCCGCGAAGTAGGCGTTGAGGATCCACACCGCGAACGCGAGGTTGAAGCCCGCGTTGACCAGGATGAGAGACAGCGTCGGCGGCAAATTGAACGTGGTGAACTCGCGCTGGATGCCGACGAGCATGGCCGCCGGCTGGAACATCTGCGTGCCCAGCACGAGCAGCAGGAACAGCGATCGGCCCCGGAAGCGATGGCGGGCCGAGTAGTACGCCGCCGGGACCGAGACAAGCAGCACGAGCACGGTCGCGCCGCCGGCGATGATCAGGCTGGCGCCGAGGTTGCCGCCGAAGCCCGTCTGCCAGATCGTCGTGAAGTTGCTGAACGTGAAGTGGCTCGGCAGCAGGTTGGCTGACAGCAGCTGGGCGTTCGGCCGCAGTGCGGCGATCACCATCTCCACGTACGGGAGCAGGAAGAGCACCGCGATGCCATAGGCGAGGATGCTGAGCACGAACGTGCGCCGGGTGAGCGGCCTCCGCCGGGGCGGGCCTGCGGTTGCAACGCTCTGCGACGTGGCAGGCAGCGACGGGCTACTGACAGCGCTCATGGTCAGTTCACCTGTTCCTTCCACCGGGTGAGCTTCAGGAAGATGAGGACGACAACGATTACCAACAGGAAGTTCACGACGGACATGGCGGCCGCCTCGCCGATGAACGCCTGCTTGAGGATGTACATGAACGTCGTGGTCGTGCTGGTCTCGTAACCCGGGCCGCCCCGCGTCATCTCCCAGATGATCGGGAACGAGTTGAACACGTTGATCACGTTGATCGTGGACGCGACCAGGATCGCCGGGCGCAGCAGTGGCAACGTGATTGTGCGGTAGGCGTGCCAGCGGCCGGCGCCGTCGACGCGCGCGGCCTCGTGGAGCTCGTCCGGGATCGTCTGCAGGCCCGAGAGCAGCGCGTAGGTGGTGAACGGCAGCGACACGAAGATCGCGACGATCATCATCCAGAACAGTGCCCACCCGGGGTGGCCGAGCCAGTCGGCCTGGCTGGAGCCCATGCGGTGGACGATGCCGAGGGCGTGCAGGATGATGTTGATCGCGCCGACGTTCGGATCGAGCGCCCAGCGGAAGCTCAGCGCGGTCATCATCACCGACGCGGCCCAGGGGGCGATCAGCGCCGTGCGCGCCGCCCGTCGAAACGGGAAGCGTTGGTTGAAGAGCTGCGCCAGCGCGAGCGAGAGCAGCAGGGTCACGCGACGACCGCCACCACCCAGATCACGGTCCGCAGCACGACACCGTGCAGCGCGGTCTCGTGCCAGAGGTTGCTGTAGTTCCTCCAGCCGGCACCGCCGACCACGAAGCCGTCAACGGCGATGTTCTGGAAGGAGCTGTGGATGAGCACCACCACCGGCCACAGCACCACGACGGCGATCAGCGCGACCGCTGGGCCGATCCACAACAGAGGTCGCAGCGCGCCGGCGGCCCGCGCCGGCCACACCCTTCTCATCGAAATCTGGGACTGACTCGTCACCGTGGGTCTAACTGGAACTCATCGTCGAAGATGGAAACCCGGGGTGCGCCGCGCTGCGCGCCGCACCCCGGGAGGGTTGGTCAGCCGAGCTTCTGCGCGGTGCCCTGGAGGGTGCCGAGCACGCTGGCCGGGTTGCCGGTGACAGCGGTCCCGATCGTGTTCTGGATGCTGGTCTTGACCTGTGCCCAAGCGGTGACGCTCGGATACTGGACCGAGTGCGGCAGCGCCTTGATGAACGAACCGAAGGTCGGGTCGTTGGCCAGGGCGTTGGCGGCCGAGACGGTCGCCGGCAGCAGGTCGTACTCGCGGTCGAACTGCAGCTGGTATTTGTTCTGGTACACGAAGTTCAGGAACTTCTTGATCTGCGCTTCGTGCCCGTTGGCCTTGAACGCCGCGACGTTGTCGCAGACTCCGAGCGTGTCGGCGAGCGGGCCGGTCTTGCCGGCGATCGCCACCGAACCCCAATCGGACGGCTTCAGCACGCCGGCCGACTGAATGATCGGGATCAGGGCGGGAGAGCCGTTGATCATGCCGATCTTGCCGTGGGCGAACTGTCCCCACAGCGGAGTGCGGTTCTGGGTCCCCGGATTCGGCTCAGTGTCGCCGGCCGACACCATGCCCTTGACGAACGAGAACGCGGCCACGTTCTGGGCGCTGCTGATCGTCCACTTGCCCGCGGCGTCCTGGTAGTTGCCGCCATCGCCGAGAAACCACAGCAGCGACTCCGCCTGGGCCTCCTCGGGCCCGAGCGGCAGGCCAAAGCCGATTCCCCCGTGCGCCTTGATCTTGGCCGCGTCGGC